>JANXMC010000548.1 GCA_025354825.1 Myxococcales bacterium | reverse complement strand
CATCCCGCCGCTCATCGACCATTTCCTCACGCTCTTCTCCGCCAGGTACCGGCGCGATCGGAAGAGCATCGGGCGCGACGCGCTCCGCAGGCTGTCGGCCTACGGTTGGCCCGGCAACGTGCGGCAACTAGAACACGTTCTACTCAACGCGTGGCTGATGACCGACGACGACGAAATCGGCGCCGACGATCTCGAGCTGCCCGATTCGCATCGTCACGGCCGGCCGGTGCTCACGTCGGTGCCGATGGCCGCACCGTCGACGGGCTCCAGCCCGCCGCCTCCGGTGCACGAGGGTGCATCGTCGCGTTCGTCGTCGTCTTCCTCCTCGTCACAGAGCGCCGTGCGGGCGACGACGCAGGCCGAGTTTAAAGCGTCCGAGCGCGATCGCATTCTAAGCGCGCTCTCGGCGTGCAACTGGAACCGCGTGAAGGCCGCGCAGATGATCGGCGTGCCACGCCGAACCTTCTACCGGCGGCTCAAAGAGTTCGGCATCCTCGAGTAGGCGCGCGCACGCGAGCGATTACGCGCGCGGCGCGTCGCTCGTGCTCGCGTCGAGCTCCAAGGTCTTCCGGTTGTCGGGCTCCTGCTCGAGAAAGAGCTTTCGAAGCGCTTCGTCGCGAATACGCGCGGCGCGTGACAGGAGGCGCGCCTTCGCGTCGCGAAGGGCCATTTTCGCCGCTGCAGCGTCGCCCGATGCCGCGAGCGCCTGCGCGTGAACCAGGCGAATGAGCGTCTCGCCGTCCTCCACACCGCCAAGCGCGTCGAGGAGCGACCGCGCCGCGAGGGCCGCCTCGAGGGCCTCGCCCGCGCGCCCGTCGGCGAGGAGAATCGACGCGAGCGTCGAGAGCGCCTCGGCGCGAATCGGCGGGTTGTTCTCCTGCGCGCCCACGGCCGCGCGCGCGTGAAGCTCGGCGCGAAGGAGATTCCCCGAGAGCGCGCAGATGACGGCGAGATAGAGCTGCGACGCACCCACGAGGCGCCGATCGCCCTGCGCTTCGAAGGCCGCGAGGGCGTCGCTCTCGACGGCGCGGGCTTCGTCGAGGGCGCCCAGCCTCGCGAGTGCGAGCCCCAGGTTGTGCTTCGCGAGGGCCGACACTTTCGCGAGACCCATCCGCGTCGCGGCCGACAAAGCGTCACGAAGCACGCGCTCGCCCTCGGCGTGGGCGCCGACGATGAGCCACGCGTAGCCAAGGCGGACGCGCTGAATGCACGCGTTCCGCTCGTCGCCCGCGCGCTCGAAGCTCTCCACGACCGACTCCTTGAGCTTCACGTTGTCGCCCAGATCGCCGGCGAACAGCGCTCGCACCGACCGCCCGTAGTCGATCCATGCGACGGCAGCGGGCTCGCGATCGACGAAGCGTCCGCGCGACCGTTCGGCGATCGCGACGAGCTTCTGACCGAGCTCGAACTTCCCCGCGAACATCAGCTGCGTCGCCGCACGAATGCACGCGACGACGAAGCTTTCGCGCGCCCCCGATCCCGCGCCCGCGCCCGAAATCTCGCAGAGCGACTCACCGAGCCGCGCGAGCCTGTCGTGCTGCCCCAGGCGGCCGCACGCTTCCGCGATTTGGCCCGAGGCTTCGAGCCAGGGGTCTTCGCCGAGGGGCAAGAGGTCCATCGCCTCTTCGCCGCGTTCGAGCACCTCGGCGTGCTCGCCGCGCCATGCGTGAATCTCGGCCTGCAACAGGCGTAGTCCGCCCAGCCGCTCCCCTTCGGCCCCTTGCACGCCGCGTTCGGCGCGCTCGAGGGCGACGCCGAGATCATGGGCTTCGAGCGCCTGCTCCGCCGAGCGCCGATACCACTCTGACGCCTGCGCCCCTGCACCGCCGCGGGCGTAGTGCTCGGCCAGCGCAAACGCGTCGCGCTCGCCCGAGGCCTCGAGCCACTTGCCCGCGAGCCGATGTGCGAGGGCACGATCGCGCTCGGTGAGCATCGCGTAGGCCGCTTCCCGCACGTGCGCGTGGCGGAACACGAACTCGGTCTCGCCCGCGAAGCGCGATTTCGGGCGTCGCGTGACGAGCTCGACGTGCACGAGATGATCGAGCTGCTCGGGCAGAGTCATGGCGCCCGCATAGCCGCCGAGGATCGCGTTGATGCCGCCGGTGTGGAACACCTCGCCGAAGACGGAGGCCGCGCGCAAAATGCGGCGCTCGTCCGGCGGGAGCTTCTCGAGGCGCGACTGCACCATCGCGACGACGGTCTCGGGGAGCGGCCCTTCGTCGTTGTGGTCGGCCACCGCGCGAATCAGCTCTTCGAGGAAGAACGCGTTCCCCTCGGCGCGTCGTACGAGGCGCGCGACGACGTCGTTCGCGACGCCGCCGCCAAGCACGTCGCGCACGAGCTTTTCGCTCGCCTTGCTCGACAGCTCGGTGATCTCGAGGCGCGTGACGGCGCGCTTCGCCCAGAGCGTGGGGAACGTCTGGCGCACGTCGGGGCGGCCGAGGCCGATGACCATGAACGGCAGATCGCGCAGCCGTTTGAGCGCCGCATCGACGATGTCGATGGTGGGGAGATCGCCCCAGTGCAAATCTTCGAGGACGAGGACGATGGGCTGCGCGGCGCACTCGGCTTCGATGAAGTCGAAGAACGCGCGGCGCATTTGATCGCCTCGAAGCACCGCGTCGCGGCGCGCGGCGCGAAGCTGCACGCTGTGGTCGTCGGGGAAGGGGACACCGACCAGCTCGCCCAAGAACTCGGTCACGCGTTGCGCATCGTTCGGTGCCACGCGCCGCGTGACGCGCATGCGAAGGCGCTGCTGCGACCCCGAGAGTCCTTCGCGCTCGACGAGGCCGAGGGCGCTCTTCAGCGCGTGCGACAAGAGGCGCAGCGGCGAGCCCGCGACGATCGGCTCCCCCCGCGCGCTCCAGATTTCGACCGGCTCGCCCCGCTGCCGAAGCGCGCGGAGAAACTCGTAGCGCAGGCGGCTCTTGCCGACGCCCGTGGCGCCCGTCACGAGAACGCACTGGGCCGACGGCTCGTCGATGCACGCCTGGTAAATCGCGGAGAGGACGCCGATCTCGCGGCTGCGCCCGACGAACGGCGTGGGCCTGCCGAGGAGCGTACGAACGGCCTCTTGCGCCACGCGCTCTTGCACGAGCTCGAAGGCCACGTCGCCGCGGGCGCGCGTTTCGAAGCGCACGTCGAGAAGGCCTGCGGTCACCTCGTCGATGAGCACGCGTGCGGTCGCGGCGGGTGCGCCCGAAGGCGTGGTGACGACGACGTTCGTCGACGGCGCCGGCGGCTGCGCGCGGAAATGGCGGAGCAGCCCCACGGCGCGATCGATCGCGAACCCCACGGGCAGCGGCCCGCCGAGAACCCCGCGCCCCGTCGCCAGCACGACGTGCGCATGCCCGAGCGCGCTCGCCATCGCGAGGGCGCACCGCGCTGCCTGCGCCGCTTGATCCGTCGCGCTCTCGTTCCCCGCCAGCGTCGCCACGACGAGTCCGTTGGCGAGCGGATCGAGCTGCGCGCCGAACGCACGGACCGTCTCGCGCAGCGACGCGAGCTTGCCGTCCCCTTCGCGCGATGCGGGCGAGGCACCAAGTGTGTCTTCTACACCACCCGTCCCGGGCGCCGTCGCGAGCACCACGCTCACGAGCGTCTGCTCGCCCGTCGTGATCCCTGGAAGCGCGCCGCTGCCGCCGGGCGGCGCGCTCGACGACAGATCGGACGGCTCGCGCGACACGAGACCGTCGAGCTCTGCGAGGAGCGCGCCGCCATCGGTCGGCCGGAGGCGCGGCTCTTTCGCGAGCATGCGCGCAACGAGACGTTCGAGTCCTCGCGGCACGTTCTCGCAAACGTCAGCGAGGCGCGGCGCATCTTCGAAGAGCGTCTTCGCAAGCACCGCCGTGAGGTTGTCGCCGACGAACGGCGCACGCCCCACGAGGCACTTGTAGAGTACACATCCGAGCGAAAACACATCGGCGCGCGCGTCGACGTCGCGATCGCCGCGCGCCTGCTCGGGCGCCATGTAGCCGAGCGTTCCTACCATGGTGCCGACGTCGGTCAGCTCGGCGCTCACGCGGCCTGCGCGCGCGACGCCGAAGTCGATGAGCGTCGTCTCGGCGACGTCGTGGTTCACGAGAAACAGATTCGCGGGCTTGATGTCACGATGCACGAGGCCGTGGGCGTGGGCGAAGGCGAGGGCGTATGCGGCACGGCGCGCGAGCGTCATCGTCTCGGCGACGGAGAGCACGTGCCGCGCGAGCCTGTCGGCGAGCGATTCGCCCTCGAGCCACTGCATCACGAGGAACGGCTCGTCGTTCTCCAAGAAGCCGTGGGCCACATGGCGCACGACCGACTCGTGGTCGAGCAGCGACAGCAGCTCCGCCTCGCGAATGAACCGCGCGCGCTCACTGGGCGACGTGTGGCGCAGCACTTTGATCGCCACCGCCTCGCCCGTCACGCGATCGCGGCCGCGGTGGATCGTGCCGATGCCGCCGTGGCGTGCCCCCTCCTCCTCGATCACGAACCTGTCTGTGATCGCGTGCATCACCGGCGCGAGCCTACCCTTAAACGCACATCCCCCTCGCGCCGAGTAGGCGAGCGAGGGGGACAGGCGGGGACAGGCGGGGAGTGCGCCCGATGACGCGCCGCGATTCGGCTACACGCCGGGTTGAGGGTCGATCACTCCTTCGAGTCGCCGCGCGCGAAGATCGAGGCCACGTAGTTGAGCACGTCCGTCGCGCTCACTTCGTTGTAGCCAAAGTTCTTCATCAGCCGCGACTTGATGATGTCGATCTTCTCCTGCGTGTCCTTGTCGACCACCGCGGAAACGAGCGTCTTGAGCTTGATCGAGTCTTTCTGATCCTCGAACAGCTTCAACTCGAGAGCGCGCCGTAGGCGATCGTTCGTCATCCATTCGAAGCGCTTGCCGTCGACGGCGAGGGCTCCGATGAAGTTCATAATCTCGCGGCGGAAGTCGTCTTTCCGGTTTTCCGGAATCTCGATCTTCTCCTCGATACTCCGCATCAAGCGCTCGTCCGGCTCTTCGTCTTGGCCCGTGTAGCGGTTCTTCACGCGCTCTTTGAGCGTGAACGCCTTGATGTTGTCGATGTAGTTCGCGCACAGCTTGGCAATCGCGTCCTCGTCGGCGCTGATCGCACGCTGCACTTCGTTCTTTACGATTTCTTCGTACTCGCGCTTCACGAGGCCGATGATCTCGGTGTACCGCTTCCGCATCTCGTCGTTCGTGATGAGCGAGTGGTGGCGGAGGCCTTTCTCGAGCTCGTTCAAAACCATGAAGGGGTTGATCGTCCCCTCGCCGGATTCGTTCACGAGCGCGTTCGAGATTTTGTCCTGCACGTAGCGCGGAGAGCTCCCCTCCATGCCCTCGCGCTTCGTCTCTTTCCGAAGCTCTTTCACCGTGTCCTGCGTGTACCCGGGCAAGACTTTGCCGTCGTACAGCTTCATCTTCTGCACGAGCGACAGGTTGTGCTTTTTCGGGTCCTCGAGACGCGTGAGCACGGCCCACATCGCAGCCACTTCGAGGGTATGCGGCGCGATGTGCCGGAGCTTGATCTTCTGCGCGTTGAAATCCTTTTGGTAGATGCGGATCTCTTCGTGCAGCTTCGTGATGTACGGGATGTCGATCTTGATCGTGCGGTCGCGCAAGGCCTCCATGAACGCGTTGTTCAGGAGCTTCGTGTATTCGGCCTCGTTCGTGTGGCCGAGGATGACCTCGTCGATGTCCGTCTGGGCGAACTTCTTCGGCTTGATCTTGTGCTCTTGCGAGGCGCCGAGGAGATCGTAGAGGAACGCGACGTCGAGCTTGAGTACCTCGATGAACTCGACGATGCCGCGGTTGGCGATGTTGAACTCGCCGTCGAAGTTGAACGCTCTCGGGTCCGAATCGGACCCATATTCGGCAATCTTCCGGTAGTTGATGTCGCCGGTCAGCTCGGTCGAGTCCTGGTTCTTCTCGTCCTTCGGCTGAAACGTGCCGATGCCGACGCGATCCTTCTCGCTCAAAACCATGCGGCGAACGCGAATGTGATTCGCCATGAGCTTCGCCCAGTCGCCCTCATATTTGATCATGAGGTGCTTCATGATGAAGCGGCTGGCGGGGTCGAGATCGCCCTCGACGCGAACCCTGTACTTCTCGTTCGAGAGCGCAAGCTCGTCGATGGCCTTGCCGCGCCACTCCGACGGAATCAGGCGCAGCGGCTCTTCGTTCATCGGGCTGGGGAAGCGGTCGCTCTCGCCTGCGAGGCCAGTGCCGCCGAGGTTCACCCAGTCGAACGTATAGAGCGAGCCGTTGGGCGTGCGCGAGTAGAGCTCGGCGCCCTGCTTCAAGAGCCGCGCGATCGTGCTCTTTGACGAGCCGACGGGCCCGTGGAGGAGAATCACGCGCTTCTCGGGGCCGTACCCTTCAGACGCCGCCTTGAGAACGTGCACCAGGCGCATGAGCGGAATGTCCAATCCGAAGATGGCATTCGCGCCGCCGTTCTGCTCGTCCTTGAAGAAGTTGTATCGTACAAGCTTCTTCTTGTTGTCGATGTACTCCTCGGATCCGTAGCTGATGATCATGTCGTAGAGCCGCTGGTACGCATTGCGCGTCACCGTGGGCCGCTCCCGCACGATCTGGAGGTACTCCTCGAAGGAACCCTCCCACGTGAGCTCGCGATACAGCTTGAAATCCTGCATCGCGGCGATGCGCTCAGTCATCCCGGAGGTCTTGGAAGTTGCCGTCTCGGCCATCGTCGCTCCTCTGGAGTGTTCGCCAACGGCGCGCGCGCCTCGCGCGGCCGCGTGGGGATCATTCGCTTTGTGGCTTTGTCATCAGATCGTATCCCATCTCGCGAAATCGGGTGGCGGGCTTCTCGGCGCCTGGCAGGTCGGGAAACGCGCGAAGCTGCCTACGTCGGTCACGCTGTTCGTTTTGGAATCACCCGCCCTCGGGACTGCGCAGACGGGTGTCGCCGCGCGGTTACACCCTTGGACAGGATGTCGCGGCGCTTTTGGGGGTCGATTCGCACGAGGTCGGCTGATTTACGCGCAAATAAGGTGGCTAACGTGCCTTTGAGGACAAACCTTTCTGGCAGGTCCGTGCGTTGCATCACCACGGACCACGCGTCGCCACCCCGGCGCGGCCTTAACCTAGACGCACCTTCCGTTACCTCCACCCGTGGGAGCGTTCCCATGAAAAAGCACCGGCCCAACCGCATGATTGCTCCAGCTGCCACGACCCTCCGCACCACGACGCGCTTCGCGATGTCGCGCTCGCGCGTCTCCGTTGTCCTTGCCAGTTTGGCAATGCTCGCGCTCGTTGGCTGCGCCGAGGCAGCTCCGCCCGAGGCGCAGTACCCGGCGCCGTTGCAAGAGCAGTCGCCGCCGCAGGCCGTGCAGCCGATGCCGCTGTCCGACGAACAGGTGGCGCAGTCGGAGGATTCCGCGGCCGCGGCGCAATACGCGAACGGCAATGGCGACGGCCAAGACGTCGCCATCGGCGTCGACAACCAAGAGTACGCAGACGCCGATCCTTCGGCGCTGACCGAGTTCAAGCCGGTGCTCGAGCCCTACGGCACGTGGGGCGACGACGCGACGTACGGCTCGGTCTGGACGCCGTCGCCCACGGTCGTCGGCGCCGACTTCTCGCCCTACGTCACGGCCGGCCGGTGGACATACAACAACGAGTACGTCTGGGTATCGGACTACGACTGGGGCTGGGCGCCGTTTCACTACGGCCGCTGGGTCTTCATCGGAGGCCGCGGCTGGTCGTGGATCCCGGGCCGTCGTTACTCGGGCGCGTGGGTCGTCTGGCGCACGGGCGATGCGGGCTACGGCTACGTCGGCTGGGCCGCCGCGCCGCCCCTCTGGTACTGGCGCGGCGGCTACGCCTACGGCGTCTACAACGTGCCGCCGGCGCCGTACGTCTTCTGCCCCACAGGGCGCGTCTTCGAGCCGGCGCCCGGCCGGCACATCGTCACGGGCGCCGAAGTCGCCGTCGTCGGCGCCCACACGCGCCCGTACGTCCCCGCGCAGCCTACGGTAAATGCGAGCGGCAACGGCGGCACGTTCCGCGGCGTCGGCGTCGGCAATGCGATGAACGCCGGCGTCGCCTCGCGGCCGGCCATGGTGCGCGCGCCGAACGGGCCCAACCCGCGCGACCTCGGCATCGCCGACGTTGCCATCGCGGCGCCGCCCGCAGGGGACCGCGGCCTCGCCCACGCGCGCGACTTCGGAACGCCGCGCGTCGTGCAGCTTCCGTCGACGGTCGCGCGGCCGGCGGATCCGCGCTTCATGGGCGCGCAGCCGCGCAATTCCCGCCTCGATCCGAACTACGGCAACGGCGCGGCGAACGGCCGCCTCCCGGAGCTCAATCAAATGCGCCCCGCGCCCGTGACGACGCAGCCGATGCCGCGTCCGTCGATGCCGACGCAGCAGGCGCCTGTTTTCCGCCCGCAGCCGATGCCGCAATCGGTTCAGCGTCCAATGCCTTCGCCGACGCCGATCGCGCGTCCCGCGCCGAGCTACACGCAAGCACGCCCGCAGATGGCCGCGCCGGTCATGCGCCCCGCCGCGCCCCAGTTTCACGTGGCACCGCAAATGGCCCGCCCCGCGCCGCAAATGTCTCGCCCCTCGGCGAGCCCGCACATCTCGGTCTCCCGCGGCCACAAGTAGCCGCGCGGTCGACCTCGATCTTTGCTTTCAGGAGGAGACGATGATTTTCAAGGTGTTCACCCAGGGGCTCGCGGTGGTTGCGACGGCGGCGCTCTCCGTCGCCTGTGTGGTCGACTCGTCGTCGGGCAGCTCGTACGGCTCGTCCTACGGCGGCGGCTCGAGCGGCACGCCCGACACCGCCACGCCGGCCGACGTCGCGCCGATGCTCGTCGAGGTCGACACGGGCAAGACGATGAACGCGTCGCCCGGTGAAGGCGTCGGCGTGTTCATCGAGTACGGCGCGGGTGGCAAGTGGCACGTCTGGTGGACGTGCGACACGAACCAGACGCGGCAGGCCTGCAACTTCACCGTGAAGCTCAGCGCCGAGACGGGCGCCCTCGCCAACGTCCAGACGGAAGCGTTCGGCAGTGGCGACGTTCTCGCCACCGTGTCGCAGCAGCAGATCATGGCGTCGACGAAGACGACGACGCAGGTCGACGGCGTCACGTTCGAGACGGCGGCAGGCGGGACGATTCGGCTCGAAGCCTCGGTGAGCGGCCTCAAAGACAGCGGCTTCATCTTCTTCGTGCAAGACGGCTCGGTGAACGGCGGCTACGCGGGCGTTCTCACGAACCCGCTGCTCCTCCGCGGCAAGACGCCTTAAGCGCGCGGCAACGCGTGCTCGATGCGGTGGTCGGCATGGGCGCCAACGTGGGCCCATGCCTTGAAACGTTAAGGTCCGCGGTGGCCGCGCTCGATGCGGCTCGGGCGGCACACATTCGCGCGCTCTCCGCGGTCTACGCGACGGCAGCCGTCGGCCCGCCGCAGCCCGACTACCTAAACGCCGCCATGCGCCTCACGTGGCACGGCGACGCCCACACGCTGCTCGCGACGCTGCTCACCATCGAGCAGGCCCACGGCCGTATTCGCACGGTGAAGTGGGGCCCGCGCACGCTCGATCTCGACATCCTCTGGATCGACGGCCTCGTCGTGAACGACGCCAACCTCGAAGTGCCGCACCCGCGCCTTCTCGAGCGACCGTTCGCCCTCCTGCCGCTCCTCGACGTTGCCCCCGACGCGCGCGATCCGCGGTCCGGTCTCGCCATTGCGCGTGCGACGTCGGCGTGCGACGGCGTGCGTCGCACCGACCTGCGCCTTTCCACGTAAAACGCGAAGGCGGGGTCGGCCGCTACGGCGCGTCGCTTGCGCGGCTCAGGACAGGCCGAACGCGCGGAGCTTCTTGTGGAGCCCTTCGCGCGTGATGCCCAACGTCTTCGACGCCGCCGTCTTGTTGTTGTCGTGCTCGCGAAGCGCCTCGATGAGAAGCCAGCGTTCGAGCTGGTCCATCATCTCTTTCAGCGTCCCCTTCGTCGGCCGCACGCGCTCGACGACGCCTTCGACCTGGCGAATGCGCGCCGACAGCAGATCGGGTGTGACGAACGCGCCGGGCTCGATCTGGATGACGAGGCGCTGCACTTCGTTCTGAAGCTCGCGCACGTTGCCCGGCCAGTCGTACGTTTGCATCAGCTCCATCGCCTGCTGCGAGAAGCCAGCGGCGGGCTTCCCCATCTCGGCGGAGTACCGCTTCAAAAAGTACTCGCCGATGAGCGGCACGTCTTCGCGTCGCTCGCGAAGCGGCGGCACGCGAATCGGGAAAACCTTGAGGCGGTAGTAGAGGTCTTCGCGGAAGCGCCCTTCGGCGACCTCTTTCTCGAGGTTGCGGTTGGTCGCCGCGACGATGCGCACGTTCACGCGCTTCTCGACGGTGGCGCCAACGGGGCGCACTTCGCCCTCTTGGAGAACGCGCAGAAGCTTCGACTGAAGCGACAGCGGCATCTCTGTCACTTCGTCGAGGAACAGCGTGCCGCCGTCTGCGATCTCGAAGAGACCCTTCTTCTCTTCATGGGCGCCGGTGAACGCGCCTTTCTTGTGCCCGAAGAGCTCGCTCTCGAGGAGCTGCTCGGGCATCGCCGCGCAGTTCTGCCCGACGAAAAGCTTGTCGCGCCGGCGCGAGCGGTAATGCACCGACGACGCTACGAGCTCTTTGCCCGTGCCCGTTTCGCCTTCGATGAGCACCGTCACGCGCGTGTCGACGACCTTCGCGAGCTGATCGTTCAGCGAGCGCATCACCGAGCTATTGCCGATGATCTCTTGCGTCACCGCACGGCCGCCCGTGCGCCGCGTCTCTTCGCGACCTTTGAGGAACGCGTTCTCCTTCTTCAGACGGTCTTCGGCGGCGCGCAGCCGCTTCACGAGGCGTGCGTTCGCGACGGCGAGCGACGCGTGGTACGCGAGCACCGCCATCACCTCGAGATCGGCGCTCGTGAACACGCCCGCGCTCTCGCGGTTGTCCATCTGGAGCACGCCGAGGATCTCTTCGCCCTTCCAGAACGGCACGCCCATCGTCGAGCGGATCGACGCGCCCATGAGCGACTCGGTCTGCCCAACTTCTTTGGGCGCATCGGCGGCCACGACCGCGGCGCGCTCGGTCACGACTTTGCGGAAGACGCTGCGCGTGATCGGAATCGGACCCGACGGGCCAGCTTGGCCGCGCACGCGCGTGACGATAGGCACGTAGCCCGACACGCCCGTGGAGCGGCCGGTCCCTTCCTCGTCGTCGTCGCGGAGCACGATGGTCACGTGGGTTGCGCGAGCGACGAGATCGAACGCGGCGTCGGCCACGGCGACGAGAACCTCGTTGAGATCGCCCGCAGCGCCGATCTTCTTCTGTGCGGCGTAGAGCTTCGCGAGGATGCTCGTGTCGCGCTCGACGTGGACCGACGCGGGGGAGAGCTCTTCGATGCGGCGAACGGCGACGACACGCGCGTCGTCGGCGTCGTCGGCGATGGTCACGGTCATCGCGACCGCGCGATCGCCGGCGCCGAGCTCGATGACGTCGCCCGACTCGAGGGCGACCTCGCGCCCTACGGCGTCATCGACTGGAATACGCTCTTCTGCGGCTCCGTCACGACCGCCACGAACAACGGTCGTGCCGTTCGTCGAGCGCATGTCGCGCACGACATAGCGCTCGCCCGAATAGAGCAAGCGCGCGTGGTCGCTCGAGACGAGCTCGTCGGCGAGCGCGATGTCGTTATCCGTCGCGCGCCCAACGCGAATCGTGTCCGCGCTCGACTCGAGCTTGAAGCCCGCACGCGCCCCCCGGGTGATTTCAACGACAAGCATGCTGGGATGAGACCCTCACGACGTGCGGCGCAGCGGCATAGACCGGTGCAGTGAGCGACATTGGCGCGGTGTTGGCTCGTCAACGAGCGGTCGCCGCGCCGGCGCGGACTTTGCCGTGTCGCGGCGCGACGTCAAGGCACGTCGTGGCGCGACGTCAGGGAAGAGCGCGCGCGCGGAGGCGAAGGGCGACCTTCACGACGGCGTCGTCGGCCTGGAGCACAGCCTGGTTTCCGTTCGCCTTGTCGGCGTCGACCACCTTTTCGAGCATCTCCGCCACCGCGTTGTCACCGGGCGGTAGCAGGTGGTCGATCGCCTCGACGAGGGCGAGGCGCGCGCCGCCGTCCTTGACCTTGTCGACCTTGCTCGCGAGCTCTTTCGCCGTGCCGGCGTTGCCGAAAATCGCCGCCATGTACGACGCCTTGATTGCGCCCATGTTCGCCGTCTTCGGGCTCGACGGGATCGGCTCGTCGAGGAACTTCACGTAACAGCTCGCGTCGGCGTTGCACTTCTCGACGACGTGGGCCGCGGGCTTCCACATCTCTTGCTCGCGCGGCGTTCCGTACTTCGCGATGGCGTCGTTCACGGCCTTCGTCTTTGCAGCCGGCATCAGCTTGATCGCCGCCTCGAGACCGAACAGGCGAAGCGCATCGACCTCGTCGCCCGTCGCCCCGGCCATCTCTTTCAAGAGCCAGTCGACCAGGTTCGGATCGTAAAAGTGCGCCGACACCAGCGCGAGGTTCGCGCGGCCGAAGTCGCCGCGGAGCATCGCGATGTGCGAGTTGGCGGGGACCTTTTTGTAGGCGTCGAGGAACGCCGGGAGAATCCGCGGATCGCCTGGGAAGCGGTAGAGCGACTGCGCGACGATGACGCGGTTCGAGTCGTTGTCGACCTGCGCGAGCGCGGCGAGTGTCGCGTCGCGGCCTGCGGGGCGCGAGATGTACGCGATGCTGTCGGTGAGAATCGCGATGTGCGTCTTCTCGGGGCCGAACGCCGCTTCCGCCTTTACGAAATCCGGGTCGGTACCGTTGAGCGCCGCCACGAGCTGCGTCTCCGCTTCCTTCGGCATCTTCATCAGCGCCGAGTTCGTCGTCGCGCGCAAATCGGACTTCGCCGGCGAGAGCAGCACGTTCACGAGCGACTTCGCAGCCGCTGCGAACTTGAGCTCGCCGATGATCTGAATCGCCGTCATCTGCCAGAACTGAACCTGGTCTTTGACCTGCTCGATGTTCTTCGGATCGACGGGCGCCGACAGCTTCTCGACCGCCTTCGGGCCGTAGGTCGGGTGCTTCGCGGCGAGGACTGCGTCGTGGAGATCTTTGACGAGGTTGATCGACTTCGCCTTCGACACTTGGAACTTGGAGAAGCAGTTCCACACCGCGTCGATCAAATTCTGATCGGTGAGCTTTCCGGCGGTCGCCATGCCGTTCACCGACTGCGCGGCGAACTTTACGTCTTCGTCGTTCTTGCCGGCTTCGTATTCGTTGAACGCCTTTGCGAGGGCCGGCGCCGTGCGCGGATCGCGCGTGTCGGCGAGGAACTTGATGAGCTCTTTGCGCGTCTTCTCATCCAAGTTCCCGGCCGTGTACTGCTTCGTCATCGGCTCGGCGATCTTGTCGAGGAGACCTTTGATCTCCGCCGACTCGCGATCTTTGTTCGCCTTCGTCATCCCGTCCTCGAAGAACTGGGAGAGGCGCTTGATCGCGGCGGGGCGCTGCGCGGGGTCGTCGAGGCGCTTCACCCAGGTCGACGGGTCGCTCTCATCGCCGCATGCGGTGACCATCGCGCTCGTCGCGACGACGCCGGCCGTAAGCACCGCGGCTCGCGGCAGCGAGGCGGATGCGAGGTACGCAAGACGAGAGGCGAAGCCGAACGCGGGCGAAAGCCTGCGATGCGAGCGGGCGGTTTTCATTTCGGCACGGTAAACAAGGCGGTTCTTAGGTGTCAAACTCCGCCTCGAAGGAACGCGTTGAGCCTCGATTGAGGCGTTTTCGAAGCGGACGGCGCCTATCCCGTCTCGCCGCGCCGCGTCTCGAAGACGCGCCGTCAGCCGATGATCATCGCTTCGGAGAGAAGCTTCCCCTCTTTGAAGCGGCGGAGATTCCACCGCTCGAACATCGGCAGCGGCGTCTTCTGGACGATGTACTGCGCGATGAGCTTCCCCACGACCGGCGCCATCATGAAGCCGTGCCCCATGAACCCAGACGCCTGGTAAAACGACTCGACGTCATCGACCTCGCCGACAATCGGGTTCGCGTCGGGCGTGAGGTCGTAGCAGCCCGCCCACTGACGCAGCACCTTCACGTCGCCCAACACGGGACACGCGCGCGTCAGCGATTGCGCGTACTTCCCCAGGAACGCGTGGGAGCTGCCTTGGTTGATGCCATCGGGCACCCAGTCTTGGCCAATGCCGCCGACGATCTCGCCGCGCGTGGACTGGCTGAAGTAGAGGCCGTCGCTGAGGTCGGCGACGAGGGGCTTGAGCCACGGCTTCAGCGGCTCGGTCGAGCAGATCTCGTGGCGATGGGGCTTGTTTGGGAGCTCGACGCCGAGCATGCGCGCGATCTCCGGCGACCACGCACCGGCCGCGTTGACGACCGCGTGCGTTCGAATCGTGTGCTCCGTTCGCGGCGCTCGCCCCGACGCCGAGCCGTCGCGCTCCCCACGCGAAGAGACGACGACGCCGTCGATGCGTGACCCTTCGCTGACGAACCCTTTCACGTCGGTGAACGTCGCGATCTCGACGCCGAGCTTTCGCGCGGCCTGGGCGTAGCCCCACACGAAAGGCCAGGGGAAGACGACGCCATCGTCGGCGTTGAAGCTCGCCGCCACGACGCCGTCGGTGTCGAGCTCGGGGACGATCTTCTGCGCCTCTCTCGGCGTGAGCATGCGCGTGCCGAGGCCGCAGCTATTTTGAAGCGCCGCGCTCGCCTCCAGGGCTCGCCTTTTCTCTTCGTTGCGCACCAAAAACAGGTAGCCGCCCTGTCGCAGCCAGACGTTGATCTTCATCTGGTCCGCGAAATCGCGGCACATGCGGATGCTCTCTTGCATCAAACGCACGTTCGCTTCGCTCGACCACTGCGCGCGAACTCCGCCGCCGTTGCGGCCACTCGCGCCGCCGCACAGGTAGCTCTTGTCGATGACCGTCACCCTCGTTACGCCCAGCTTGGCGAGGTGGTACGCGATCGACAGGCCCATGATGCCTGCGCCGACGACGACGATGTCTGCGTGATCCCGCATGGGGGGAGACGCTTAGCGCGCGTCGCGGCTCTTCGCGAGGGCGCGGAGGATGGCGTCGTGCAAAAGGCCGTTGCTCGCGACCATGCCGTTCAAGCTTCGAAGCTCGCTCGTCGTGTAGTCGAATGCGTTGCCGTCGCCGTCGGTCATCTTGCCGCCAGCAGCCGTGACGATGGCGTCGGGCGCGCACAAGTCCCAAAGCATTCCCCCGCGGCCGGGGTGCGCGTAGATGTCGGCTTCGCCTGACGCGACGCGTACGCCTTTGACGCCGGAGCTTCCGAGCATCGTCATGCGGCCGACGCCCAGCGCGGCTTCGGCCCCTTCGAGCTCGGCGGGGCGCTGCGATCGCGACACGACGACATGCGCGCGGGCGAGAGTCGCTTCGCGCGACACGTGAAGCGGCGTGCGCGGGCCGCCGTCGCGGATCTCGAAGGCGCCGACGCCGAGGGCTGCGGCGAAGACGCGCCTCTCGGTTGGGAGCAGGATGACGCCGGCGGTGGCGCGCCCCGCTTCGGCGAGGCCGAGCATGATGCAGAACTCGCCGTTTCGCGCGACGAACTCGCGCGTGCCGTCGAGCGGGTCGACGAAGAAGACGTCGCGCGCCTTCGAGTAGCCTTCGAACGTCTTCGGATCGCTCTCTTCGGCGACGATGGGAGTGCCTGGGAACGCGCGCGCGAGCCTGTCGACCAGGAGCGCGTTGGCTTCGCGATCGGCTTTGGTGACCGGATCGTCCTTTGACTTGTAGTCTACATCGAACCCTTCGGCGTAGATGCGAAGGATGATCTCGGACGCCTCGGCGGCGGCCGTGATCATTCGCTCGACGGCGTCGTTGCGGTCGATGGAAGGCGTCTGGCGGGTCATGCCGAAAGCCCCATCGACTCGAGGGCCTGCGGGAGCGCGCGCAGGTCGACTTCAGGAAGGTACCGCGGGCCGCTGCCGGTCTCGCGAATGAGCTCGACGAGCTGCTCGGTGGTGCGGGGACCAAGAATGGCCGACGAGACGAGATGGCTCGAGAGGACGAAGCGGCACGCGGCGGCGCGCATCGTGACGATGTCGCCCCGTTGCAAATAGCGAATAGCGTCGAGCTGCTCGATGCGCCTGTCGAGCTCGGCCTGCGTCCAGCGTTCGGCCCGGTGGTCGCCCGGCGCGAACTCGTGACCTCGATCCCACTGGCCGGCGAGGAGGCCGTAGCTCAGCACCGACCGCGCGAGAATCCCGACCTTGTCGACCGTTACGTCGCCCGAGAGGCGGTGCAGATCGCTCGATTGAAACAGATTGTAGGCGAGCTCGAGCACCTCGGCCCCCGCCTCGATGGACGCGCGCCCCGATTCGAAATCGCCCACGGCGACCCCCCAGTGCGCGATGAGCCCCTCTTTCTTGAGGGCTTCCATCACGTGGGTGACCGCGCCTTCGCGGAGGCACGCGATGCTCGGATTGTGAAGCAGGTAGACGTCGATCTGGCGGCGACGCAGGCGCTTCAGCGACCGCTGTACGGCGACGCGAAGGTAAGCCTCTTCGAAGCGCTTCCGCGGCGGGCTCGTGGAGCGGTCGGTGCCGCCCTTCGTGACGACGTAAACATTGGGATGGGCGGTGAGGGCGCGCCCGAGAAGAGCCTCCATGGCGCCGCCGCCGTACGCATCGGCCGTGTCGATGAGGTTCACGCCGATGTCGACGGCGCGCGCGACGGCCTTTTCGGCAGAAGCCTCGTCGACGCCACCGTAGGCGTCGCCCGAGAGGCCCCAGGTGCCGAGGCTCAGCTCGGAGACGACGAGGCCAGTCTTTCCCAAGGGGCGTGTTCGCACGGCTCGTCCGTCATAGCGACTTGCGCGCGATACGGGAAGGGGCGCGCGGAAGCGTTGCCCGTGGGCAGGCGTGTGTGTTTCCTTTCGCGCTGAGGAATATGACCCGATGAAGAAGAAGTCGATCCGCGTCAATCAGGGATTGTCGGACGACCCTCAGTGGTACAAGGACGGGATTATCTACGAAGTCCGTGTGCGGTCGTTCTTCGACAGCAACGGCGACGGCGTAGGTGACTTTCTCGGCCTTGCCAGCAAGCTCGATTACCTCGAAGACCTCGGTGTAACGGCGCTTTGGCTCCTCCCGTTTTACCCGTCGCCGGGGCGCGACGATGGATACGACATATCGGACTATCTCTCGATTAATCCCGAAATCGGGACGATTGCCGATTTCCAATACCTGCTCGGCGAAGCCCACAAGAGGGGCATTCGGATCATCACCGAGCTCGTCATCAACCACACGTCGGATCAGCATCCGTGGTTCCAACGAGCGCGTCGCGCGCCTGCCGGATCGCCCGAGCGTGACTTTTACGTCTGGAGCGACACGACGGAAAAATACGCCGACGCGCGGATCATCTTCAAAGACTTCGAGCCGTCGAACTGGTCGTGGGACCCCATTGCCAAATCGCACTATTGGCACCGCTTCTTTTCGCACCAGCCGGATTTGAACTTCGAAAATCCGGCCGTCGAAGAAGCCGTCTTCGCGGCGATGGACTTCTGGCTTGCGCTGGGTGTGGACGGGCTCCGCCTCGACGCCGTGCCGTACCTGTACGAGTCGGACGGCACGAACTGCGAAAATCTGCCGAAAACCCACGCGCTTTTGAAGCGCCTTCGCGCCCACGTCGACGCGAAATTTCCGAACCGTATGCTTCTCGCCGAGGCGAACCAGTGGCCTGAAGACGCCGCGGCCTATTTCGGAAAGGGGGACGAATGCCACATGAACTTCCACTTTCCGATCATGCCTCGGATGTTCATGGCCATTCACATGGAGGATCGATTCCCCATTATCGATATCCTCGCGCAGACACCTCCGCTCGAGCCCGGCTGCCAGTGGGCGATGTTCTTACGAAACCACGACGAGCTGACGCTCGAAATGGTGACCGACGAAGAGCGCGATTACATGTACCGCGCGTATGCCAACGATTCGGCCATGCGGATCAACCTGGGTATTCGTCGCAGGCTCGCGCCACTGGTCGGAAACGATCGACGGAAGATGGAGCTTTTGAACGGCCTCTTGCACGCGCTGCCAGGCACGCCAGTGCTCTATTACGGCGACGAAATCGGGATGGGCGACAACGTCTTTCTCGGCGACCGAAACGGTGTGCGCACGCCGATGCAGTGGAGCGCCGACCGCAATGCGGGCTTCTCGCGGGTGAACCCGCAGCGCCTCATTTTGCCAATCATCATCGATCCTGATTACCACTACGAATCGATCAACGTCGAAGCGCAGCAGAACAACCCCCATTCGCTTCTGTGGTGGACGAAGCGCATCATCGCGCTCCGAAAGAACTACCGAGCCTTTGGGCGGGGCTCGTTCGAATTTCTTCAGCCGTCGAATCCGCGCGTTCTCGCGTTCATTCGTGAGTTCGAAGGCGAGACGGTGCTCGTCGTCGCGAACCTTTCGCGCCTCGTGCAGTTCGTCGAACTGGACCTCTCGAAGTTCAAAGGGGCGACGCCCATCGAGATGTTCGGACAAACGCGCTTCCCCGACGTGGGCGACGGCTCCTATTTGCTGACGCTCGGCGGGCACGCGTTTTACTGGTTCGCCCTCGAGCACAAGGAGACCGACGAGGTGGGCACGCGCCTCTCGATGTTCGATCCTACGGTCATCGAGTGCTCGTCCCCCGATGCCCTTTTGTACGGCGAGGAGCGCGAGCTTCTCGAGCAAGCGCTTCCCGAGTTTTTGGGCACCCGGCGCTGGCTGCAAGCGGGGGGGCGGCGCATCGTCTCGGCGCATATTTCCGAGTCGATCCCGTTCGGCGCAGTTGACCAACGTCTCACCGTATGCCTGGTGCGCGTCGAGTTCTCGGAGGGGGAATCGGCGACGTACGTTCTGCCGCTCGTCGTCGCCATCGACACGCCGTCGTCGCAAGCGCAGGCGCGCCCGCGGCCGCCGATGGCGGTCGTCGTTCAGCTGCGCATCACCTCGGGTAGCGGCGAGCCGCAGCGCGCGGTGCTCCTCGATGCGCTCGAGGATCCGGCGTCGTCGTCGACGTTCCTCGACGCCATCGCGAAGCACCTCCGCTTCCGCGGACAGGCCGGGGAAGCCGTGGCGGCGCCGCTCTTGGCCGTGACGCCCGCCTCCGAGCTTGGCGAAGCGCGCAACGTCAGCGGCGACCACCGCAGCGCCGCGATCCAGTACGGCGACAAGTACATCCTCAAGGTGTTCCGCCGCATGGAAGGGGGCACGAGCCCCGAGCTCGAAATTGGCAAATATCTCGGCGCCGTCGCGCTGCCTCCGCCGGCACCCGTTTCGGCGCCGTCGGTGACCACGTCGATCAACCCGCCCGCGCCTCCGCTCACGCCGCGAGTTGCAGGTTACATCGAATATCTGCCGGGGCGCGCCGAGGCGATCACGCTCGCGGTCCTTCAAGAGTACGTGCCCAACGAGGGAACGGCCTGGCACCTGGTGAACGGCGAGATACGGCGCTTTTTCGAGCGTGCCGTCACGACCTACCGCCACGTGACACCCCCGCCTCGCCAGCCATCGACGCTCCTTGCGCAGTCGCGCGCGCCCATTCCGCAAGCGGTCGCCGAGGCCGTCGGCGCCTTCGTGAAGCAGTGCGAGCTTCTCGGGCAGCGCACGGCCGAACTGCACATCGCCCTCGCGCGGCCGGACGATCCGTCCTTCGGCGCGACGCCGTACAGCACGTTCGATCAACGGTCGAAATACCAGTCGCTGCGAAACCTCGTCGGCATGGTCACGCGAGGCCTCCGCTCGGCGCCCGTGCCCGACGTGGCGCGTCGCCAGGCCGACAGCGTGAGCGCCGGCGCGGCGCAGGTGCTGAAAGCGTTCGAGCCGCTCATCACGACGCGCCTCACGGCGATGCGCATTCGCGGCCACGGCGATTACCACTTAGGGCAAGTGCTCTTCACGGGGCGCGACTTCGTCATCATCGATCTCGAGGGAAATCCCGCGCTGCCGCTTTCGGAGCGGCGACGTCGGCGTTCGTGTCTGCGCGACGTGGCGAACATGGCGATGTCGTTCCAGTACGCGGCCTACGGCGCGCTCCTCGACAGCGCGATCGTTCGCGATGGCGACCGGGCGCTCATGGTGCCGTGGGCGCACCACTGGCAGCTGACGATGACCGCGTCGTTCGTCGCGGGCTATCTCGGGCGTGCGGGGCATGCCTCGTTCGTGCCGACCAACGACGCGGAGCTCGAGCTGCTCCTCGACGCGGCGCTCGTCGAAGCGGCGTACGGCGCCGTGGGAACCGAGCTCAATCTGGAAAAGGCGGCAACCGGCGATTCGGCGCGCGCGGCCGCGACGGCGCGCCTCGCGATTCCGCTTTACGGCCTCGGGCTTCGGTTTGGAATCGAAGGGTAGACGTATCAACCATGGAGACGTGCTGACATGCGACGAACGAACGTTCTCGGGATCGCGATAGTAGGCCTTTCGTGCGGCGCGCTCATGCTCGTCGGGTGTGGTGGGGCCGAAGGGAGCGAGATGAAGCCCGCGATCGCGCCCGCGCCCGCAGAGCCTCCCGCGCCCATCGTGCAAGCGCCCGTCGACGCCGCGCCGGCGCCGGCCGCACCGACGAAGTCGGCCGCCGAGCTGCAGATCGCGACGATGAACACGGCCTACGAAGGTTGGAACGGCGGCGACGCGAAGAAGGTCGCGTCGACGTTCACCGAGAACGCGACGTTCATCGTCGAAGGCGGGCCCGAGGTGAAAGGGCGCGAGGCGATCGCGGCGGCCGTTCAGCAGACGATGACCGCGTTCCCCAAGGGGAAGGTCGCCGTCGCGCGGACCTTCCAAAAGGGGGACGTCGTAATCGTCGAATGGGTGTTCAACGGCACCCACGCCGGCGACTTCATGGGGCTCAAGCCGACGCAGAAGCCGGTCGGGTTCCACGGTGCGACCGTCGCGATGATCAACGCCGACGGCTCGATTCGCGAGCAGCACGACTACCTCGATGCCGGCACGATCATGGCGCAGGTCGGCGCGTCGAAGCAGAAGGCTCGGCCCATTCCCCCGCTGCCTACGAGCGTCGAGAGCCACGTCGCCAAGGGGAGCCCCGACGAAGAGAAGAACGCCGATGCGGCAAAGGCGTTCTACGCGGCCATGGAGAAGAAGTCCGAGGCGCAGTTCACCGGCGCCATGACCGACGCCGTCGAATACGAAGACTTCACGCAGCCCCAAATGTCGAAGGGGAAGGCGGAGGCGAAGAAGTTCTACGGCGTCTGGACGAAGGCGTTCCCCGACGCGAAGCAGACGCCGACGACGCTCCTCGGCATCGAGGACTTCGTCGTTTCCGAGTCGCTCATGTCGGGCACGCACAAGGGGGCGCTCGGGCCGATCGCGCCGACGAAGAAGAGCGTCTCGCTCCATTCCCTCGACATCTTTCAGCTGAAGGACGGAAAGATCAGCAAGGGGTGGACCTACTCGAACGGCGGCGAGCTGATGATGCAGCTCGGGCTGATCAAGCCGCCGCCGCCCCCCGCGAAACCCGCGCCGGGGCAGGCCCACGCCGACGAGAGCAAGGGTGCCGATGCGAAGTCACAGCAGGGGCGCGCGGTGCCGCCCCCCACGCCCAATGCCGATATCAAAGCGACCAACACGGCAGACCCGTCTGCCAAAGGGGCGAGCGGCGGGACGAAGGGCGTTCCGGGGAACTGACTCCGGCGCCACGAACCAACGGACGCAGAACGGAGCGCGCGCCCTCGCAAGGGGTGCGCGCTTCGCGCATTTTGTGGCTGAAATCTCGGGGAATACGCCGCGCGCGAATTTTTTGGAAACCTTTGCCCGGGCGGCGCTGTCTCTCCCTACGAGCGTGACGGCGAGCTCTCGAGGGCGTCGAGGCGGCTCGAGCTCGCGATAGGCAAATAGCGCCCACGAAGTGGGCAATCAACGAGGGCCACGCGACGTGGCCAATCGAGCCGAGGGCCTGGGCGCCTTCGTGCGGAGGTGTGTGCGATGAACCGGACGACGTATGCAATGGTGGCGAGCCGCGAGCCTGTAACCGAAGGCGAAGTCGAGCGTGCGGACGCCGACGTCGCAGAGGTCGTCTTTTCGTGGGGCGACGCGGACGCGCGCAGCGTGCTGTTGGCGACGCAGATCGCGAACGGCGGCGTGATCCGCGCCGGAGAAGCGGCGGGGTGTGCCCTCTTCGTGCCGGCGGAAGTGCTCGGCGCGTCCGACGTCGAGCTCGTGACGTTCGACGGCCACCGCGCGCGCGTCGTCTGCCCGGCAGGTGCTGCTCTCACGGTCGACGGCCTCCTTGTCGACGGCGACGAGGTCACGGTGGGGCGCGGCGAAGTGGCCCTCGTGAGCATCGGCGACTTCTCCGTTCGCATCTCGGTGAGCGCCGCCGCAAAGACGTTCGCGCCGTCGCTCACGGCGTCGATGCGCGAGAGCGCGCTCGGCGGCGTCGGCGCTTCGGCCTTCTTGCACGCGGCACTCTTCGCGGCGGTCGCGCTCTTCATGCCGGCCCTTGGCGCGAACGACGCCGAAGCAATGGAGCGCGATCAGATCGTGCTGATGCAACACTATCTGGACGCGTCTGCCGAGGCCGAAAAAGAGCGCGTGGAAGAGCTCGCGAACGGCGGATCCGACGCCCTTGCCGAACCGTCGCCGTCGGGCGGTCAGCGCGCGAAGAGCGCGGAAGGGGCGATGGGCAAACCCGACACGAGCAGCAAAGGGCGGTGGTCCGCGAAGGGCGATGCGAAGCCCGCCGACGTGACGCTCGCACGCGCCCAAGAGATCGCGCTGGCGCAAAACTTCGGCATGACCGGCATCCTCAATGCGAGCAACGAGGCCGATCCGCGCGCGCCGACGGTGCCGTGGGGGAGCGTCCTGAACGGCAGCGACACGCGCAGCTTCGCGGGAAACATCTGGAGCAGCGACGTTGGCGACGCGATGGGGTACGGCCTCGGCCTCACGGGGAACGAGCAGGGGGGCGGCGGCGTCGGCGAGGGGGTCGGGGTCGGCGACATCGGCGGGCTCGGTCACAGCCTCGACATGCGCGCCGGTGCGGGCGGCGGCCCCGGTGGCGGACCGGGCGGTATCGGCGGATGCCCGCCCGGCGCGCGCTGCGGTCGCGCGCTCACCGGCGGTCACAAGGTCACGGACATCCGGATGCGCATGCCGCCGACCATCGAGACCAACGGCCGCCTGATGGGCGAAGTGATTCAGCGCATCGTCCGCCAGAACCAAGGGTTTTTCCGCGGCTGCTACGAGGGCGCCCTTGCGAAGAACCCGAGCCTGGAAGGGCGCGTCGCCGTGAAGTTCGTCATCGACCGCACCGGCGCCGTCTCCACCGCCCTCGACTCGGGGAGTGATCTCCCCGACGAGCAGGTGAAAAAGTGCGTCGTGCGGAGCTTCTACAACATCTCGTTTCCGCAGCCCCAGGGCGGCACGGTGACGGTGACGTACCCGATCTACTTTTCGCCCGCTTCTTGACCATCACCGCGCTCACCGCGCTGCCGTGCTTCTTCGTCGCGACGGCGCTGCTCACGGCGTTTCGCCTTCGACTCCCAGAGCTCGATGTCGACACCGACCGTGAGCATCGCGCCGCCGATGTAAACGACGGGCGCGCTCGCGCCGTCGAGCGATTTGTAGAGCATCGCCGACACGTGAAGCGGGTCGAAGCTCACGCCGTAGCCCGCCCCGACGAGGCCGACGAGCCCGCTGCTCTCGATGGTGCTGCCGTTCTGCGGCTTGTTGGTGAAGCCGTCGTTCTTGTAGCCCGTATGGCCGCCGAGAACGAGAAACGCGTGGCCGTACTTGCCATTGGGCCCAAATGCCAACGACGGATAGAGGCCGATGCTCGCGGCGATATGCCCCTCGGAGCGTTCGCCGAAAAGGGTATATCCATCGACGCAGCTGCGGGACGGCGTACAGGGCGTCTCATACCCGTTCGGCGCGCCGTCGCCCGTTTTGATCCACTCGGCGTAGGGCGTCTGGTAGTTCATCGCGTTGGCCGCGATTCCAAGGGTAAACGTGCGATCTTTGTCGAACGGGATGGTTCCGCGAAGCTCCGGCCCCCAGCCCGTCGACGACGGATGCGCAGGGAGAGGGAGGGTCCCCGTCGCGGTCTTTTGGCTCCACGCATAATCGGCATAGGAGAAGCGAAACCCGAG
>JANXMC010000521.1 GCA_025354825.1 Myxococcales bacterium | reverse complement strand
TCGGGCGTAGTGGTGGAATCCGAGCGCCAATACGAGCTCAGCGAGACGAGAGGCGACCCGTTCCCGGGCCGCATCACGGCGAACGGCGCGCCGTCGCGAGACATGTAGACCGCTCCGCTCGCCCCCCCCACGAAGACGAGATCGCGCTCCTCCTCGCGGTATTTGACCGTTTCGCCGCTGTCCAACGTGAAGTCGGGGCCGCCAAATCTATCGGCCAAGGAGAGCGTCTCCGCGGACGGCACCTTGATCTGCTGCCATTTCGTCGGGCCAACTCCGTTCGTGGCGACGTCGCGGAAGACGCTCCCGCCGTCGCCTACGACCACGTAGCGGCCGTAGTTCCCCCCTCGGAGCCCGCGAAGCGTCGTGTCGGCCGGGGCGATATCGAGTTGGGCGTCGACCAGTGCCTCGCTCTTCGCGCCGTCGACTTGAAGGTGCAGGCCGCCCCCCCGAAACTGAAGGTCGATCGCGAAGAGCTCGGAATCGCGAAGTTGTGGCGTGACTGTCAGCGTGCACTCAGCGCCCGGCGCAAGCATCGCGGGGCATTGGCTAAATTCGAAGGTACGCAGCGCGTAGCTGTCGCTCGTAAACGCCGTGCTCACGGGGTCGACGCCCGTGCTCTTCAGCGTGACCTTTCGTGGAGCGGGTGTCGCGCTCGTGAGCAGGTCCCACATGACCATCGCGGGGTTCACGTCGAGCCTGTCGCGCCGCCCCCCCGAGCCCTTTACCGGAATCACGAGATCGACCGCGCGCGCGGCGCGCGACGGTTGACCGAGGCGTGACCAAATATCGATGATCGAGGCGTCGACCCCGTCGTCGAAGACAATGAGCTTCGCTTCGCGCGACGTGTAGAGAACCGGCACGTACGTAAGCTCGATGACGCAGGTCTCGTTCGGAGCGAGCGGGTGGACGCACGTCCCCGCGGTGGTGAGCTCGGCGCCGCCCCCTTCGATCACCACGAGCGGCGTGCTCTTCATCGCGGTGACGGACGCATTGCCGAGCGTGATCCGCGTCGTCGTAGGTGCTCCGCTCGGAACGTCGCCGAAATCTTGAGCCTTTACGCTCGTGACCAGGCGTGGAGAAGCAACCTCGGGGTCGCTGCTGCCACAGCCTGCGATGAGGGCGAGAGCGGCGAGGCTAAGAGAATATCGTGATTGAAGAAAGCGCATGGGCGCTTACTAGCAATCAACACCCCCGTCGGCCACGTCCCCATTCCGATTACGCGTTCGCCATGCCGGTCGAATCGTGAGCGGCCGAGAACCCGGGCCCCGAGTCGAGGCGCACGCACGCCGCGGGAATGCGCTCGGCGATGACCGCCGTCCGACCGGGCAGAAGCGACCAGTGGAGCGTAGGTTTTTCGTGGTGTGCGGTGTGGTGGCCGATATTGAAATTCATACGATTGAACCGCTCACCCGTGACGGTGACCGACCCCTCGTAGACGTTTCCACCGGGCACGTGGAGGTGGTGAACATAGGACTCCCACCAGACGAGATAGCCCGCCAGGAGATTGGGAAATACGAAGTAAAGAAGCGTAAAGAGAGGATTCCACCAGAAGAGGAGCGCCGTAATGGCCAGTTGAATCGAAAGCTCGGATGCGAGCTTCACGAGCATCTGAGGCTTGCCTTCGCGCGCTTCGTCGTAGGCAATGACGAACGAGTCGCGCGTGATCGTCAGATTGCCGCGAAGGGCATACCACCAACGTGCCACGGGGAGCCCCGTTGTGAGCGACGTGACGCGAGCGACGTCTTTTGCAGGCGTGAGGTAGTGGCGATGATGCCCGCGGTTGTGGTGCAGCTCCCAGAGCGACGTCGCGTAGCCCGTCACCTGGGCGAAGGCCACGTCGTAAACAAAGTTCAGAACGGGATAGCGAAATACGGGCAAATGCCCGTGGTTGTGTTGGGCATAGGGGCAGAACGTTCGGACGTAGAGGCACACGCCCCAAAGGGCCACGAGGGCAGGCCAGGGCAGGGCCCACCAAAACGGGAGCACGCTCAGGAAAAGCGCGCCCGCCACGTGGCAGATCGAACGAAAATCAATGGCATACTTGACGACCCGCGCTCGGCGGAACGTGCTCGCGTTCATTCGAACTATCGTGGAACGGGAGGCGCCTCCGCCTCGGTCATGTTCCCGTCATTTGCTTTGACGCTAACTTCGCCCTGTCACAATCCAGACGAGGCCGAGCACGCACAAGACGAGAATCGATGCGACCACGGCTACGATGAACTTTTCTTTCCCCGCGAGACTTCCCCGCCCGCCGCCACGCGGCGCGTCGGACGTCAGCGCGGACGGCATCGACGGTGGCGCGGCGATGGGCGCGCTCATCTGCGGGGCCGACCCTGCGGGGCGCGGTACCTCGGGCTCGCCCGCGGCCGCGTGGCTCTCCTGCCCGTCTGCATCGTCGCCTCTCCGCGCTACCGCGTTCGATTCCGAAATAGGCTTGTCGACCGACACGCTCTGCTTCGTGCTTTCGGGGAGCTGGTCGAGCATCGACACCACTGACCCGCGAGGAATCTCGAGGGCGAGAACGATCTTGCCAATGCGCAAATGGGTAAACGGGTGCCAAACGACAGAGCGATTCGTCATGAGGCGCGTACTGCCCAAGACCGCCGGGTTCTTCGCGCCGAGGTCGCGCACCAGAACATCGTTCCCTTCGCGTACGAGCTCCACGTGCTCGCGTGAGGCGAGCTCGTCCATAATCTGGAGATCGGCCGTCACTTCGCGCCCGAGGATGTAGCGCCGGCTCGCCTCGGCGAGCACCAGCGCCGTGCCGCGCCGTCGACCTTCGACCACGCGCACGCGCGTCTCGTCGTCATCCGCGCGAATCAGCTTCGAGAGAACTTCGAGGGCCATCTCGCGCGTCGAGCCCGCGCCCGGCGGCATGGTCACGTCGACGGTAATCCGCGCTTCGACACGCCCGATACGAACGACGTCGCCGCTCGCCAGAATACGCGTTGCTCCCGAGGCGACGCGAACGCCACCCACGAAGGTGCCGATGGCGCCGCCTTCGTCGCGAATCGAATAGGACGCGCCGTCGCGGAGGATCGTCGCATGAAGGGGCGACGCCTCGAGATCGGGTATCGGCACGTCGGCGCCGTTTGCGCGGCCCAAGACGATCTCTGGCCCGTCGAACGAGAGGCTTGGCAGTCGGGCGGCGGGACTGGCCTCGTCACCTTCGAGGCGAAGCGACAGCGAGAGGGGCATGGATCAGGCGCTCGAGCGTCTCCGGGCCCGAGATGACGGTCGAATCCGTTCTCGTGCAAGCAGAATCGGCACAACCCGCGGCGGCGCTCGCCGAGACCCTCAGACGATGCCGATGGTTGGTCCAGCCACAGAAATCGAGGTAAGAGAGGTGCCGCCCGCGTCAAACGCGCCGCCTGGCACCGGGGCGACAGAAGCACAGGCGGAAACGGCGGTGGCCATAGCGTGGGGCTCGGCGATGACTCGGAAGGATGAGAACGACACCGACCCCACGACGCCGAAGGACGAGCGCGCAGGCGCTCCCGGCGAGAGAGCGACCGCGGCGGACGACAAGGCGTCGATCGAGAATCTGCTCCAAGGGTTCGACGGTCGCATCGTCGATCCGCCCGTGAACGCGAGGTCGTCGAGCGGGCAAGACGCGGTGCTCTACAGCGCAGGCCCGCAGAGCGCACCGGTGAAGAACGCGACGCCCGTTCCGCTGCCGCCGATCATGATTTCGCGCACGCCCGTTCCGCCCGCGCGGCCCGAGAGCGAAGCGCGCACGGTGATTTCCCCGCCGCGCGACGATCGCGAAAACGCTGTCACTGTGTTGATGCCGGAGAAGGCGGCCGAAGGGGCGAGCCACCGTCCGAAAAAGCTCGCGGCGTTCCTCGGTGCGGTGGCGGTCGTCGCGATCGTGCTGCTCGGGCTCGTGAAGCGCGCGGATCACGGCGAGGTCGACGCGGCGACTCAGGCTGCGAGCGCGTCGGTCGCGGAGCCGGTGGCGCCGCCCGCGCCGCTGCCGGAGGCGACCGCGGTTGCATCCGCGCCGCCTGCGCCGTCGTCCGTGCCCCCCGCATCGCCGAGAAACCAGCCCGCCGCGCCGCGCGCCGTCGCGCCGTCGCAAAAGGCACCCCCCGCCCCACCCCATCCTCGGGCGAGCGCATCGCCAACTCCCGATACGACACCGAATCTCGATATCCCTCGCGCGACCGATCTCTGGAGCGCGCCTAGGCACGACGCACCATGAACGTATCTTCGAAGCTCTTCGTATTTCCGATCCTCGGCGCGCTCGTCGCGGCCACGCATGCGCTGCCCGCCAGCGCTGACCCGCCGTCGAAGCAGCCGTCGGAAATGGCGAAGAAGCTCGCCCGGGAGCATCTCGAAAAAGGGGAAAAGCTGTACGCCCAGGCGGCGACGAAAAAGAAGAGCGAGCTGTTCGAAGCGGCCTATCTCGAGTTTCAAACCGCGTACGCCATGAATCCCGACGATGGCACGTTGTGGAATTTGGCATTGAGCGAAATTCCGACGGGGCGCCACCTCGATGCGATGTGTCATCTGCGTCTATTCGCAAGAGAGCACCCCGAGGTGAAGGAGCCCCAGAACCCGCGCGCAAAAGGGTTTGAAGAGCTGTGGTCGTTCGCCTTCAAACGAACGGGGCATGTCGATATCGAAGCACCCGCCCGCGCGCCGCTCTTTTTGGATGGCAAAGTTGCCATTGGTGTCGCGCCCCTCGCGGACGTAATCGACGTCGACCCTGGCGCGCACTCGATTGAGGCGAGGCTGCCGTCGGAAACGCCGAGTGTCACCGTCGACGCGGGAGCGGGCGTCGTCGTTAAAGCGCGCATTGGCGCTACGGCGGAAGGGCCGAACGTCGCGAGCGTAGCGGCTGCGGGCGGCGGGGTGGCGGCGGAAGACCCTCTGTTGCCCACCACACGTGAAGCGCCGCCAGAAGTGGCAACGAGCGGCGAGCATGTGAGCACGGCGGGCACCGTGGTGCGGTGGACGTTGACCGGCGTTGCCGTCGCCGGAATCGCGATGGGGGCGGGATTTGTGGCGGTCGCGGGGGGGAAACACAACGACGGAATTGCCGTGCGCGACGCGAATCCTGGAGCCATTTGCACGCTCGGCAGCCCCGCCTGCGACGAGTATCGATCCGACGCGCGCTCCGAGCGGTCTGCGAAGACGGTATCTACGCTCTTCTACACAGTTGGCATTTCGTCCGCCGTGCTCGCCGCCGGCGCGTGGCTCTTCTGGCCAAAAGAGAAGGCATTGCCCCAGGGCGCGTGGATCGCCCCGGAGGTATCACCCGTTGGGGCAGGCGCCCGCGCGGGATTCGTATTTTAGGAATTGAGGGGATCATCCATGCGACTTCGAACTAGCGTCTTGGGTATATTTTGCATTTCCGCCATTGCGGTATCGGCTTGCCACGGCGACACGCTCGACGACTGCGGCCTCGGCGTTTGTGATGCGGTCGATGCCGGAGCCGACGGCTTCGTAGGCAATCACGACGGCGCCACGGTCGACGGTGGCGGCGACGCGTCCGATGGCGCACCGACGTGCGACGGCACGAAGGGCCCGAGCGAAGACCCGTGCGTGGTGAGCGAATCGGTCGGCATTTTCGTGGACGGAACGAAAGGTCTCGACGCAAACGACGGAACGAAGGCGGCCCCGAAGAAGACGCTGGCCGCGGCCCTCACGGCCGCAAAGACGGCCGGGAAACGCGTGTACGCGTGCGAAGGAACATACGGCGAGAACGTCGTCATCGACGGCGGCGTGACGGGAGTATTTGGAGGGTTCGATTGCACGACGTGGGCATACGATGCGGCGAAAATCGTTGGCATTAAGCCGCCCGCGGGAATCCCGCTTACCGTGAAGAACGCGCCCAGCGCGCGGTTCGAAGACGTGAGCATCGAGGCGGCGAACGCGGTCGGCCAAGAGACCGACGGCAGCGGGCGGTCGAGCATCGGCGTGTTCGTCGCAAGCTCGCAGGGTGTGGTGCTGAGAAGAGTGAACGTAAAAGCAGGGAATGGGACGGCGGGGATTAAGGGGACGACGGGGACGAACTATCCGGCGGGGACAGCGGCGGCTTCTGCGATTGCTCGGAACGGAGTTTCGAACACCTGCACTAACGCCACCAACTCGCTCGGTGGGAGTGGTGGTACCGCCCCATCGAGCGGCCCCCCGCCCGAAGGGCCCAAACCTGGGACGGCAGGGACCTCAACCCCGCTGGCCAGCGGCAACGCTTTGCACAACGGCAGCGGCGGCTTGGCGCAGGGGGCGACAACCTTGTGCGGCAACGGGTTTCCCGGCGGAGACGGCGCCGCCGAGCCGGCTACGAACCCGTTGACGAGCGCGGGGTCGATCTCATCGACCGGATGGCTCTCTGCGGCTGGAGTGCGTGGCGGAACGGGCCGTCCAGGGCAGGGGGGCGGAGGAGGTGGTGGCGGTGGAAGCCTGGTCTCTCCGGTCGATGGGGGGGGTGGCGGCGCAGGTGGATGCGGCGGTTGGGGAGGGGCGCCGGGGGCCGGCGGCGGCTCAAGCTTTGCCCTGCTCGTATTCAACTCCGCGGTGAGTGCATTCTCTTCAGTGATTTCGTCAGCCGTCGGGGGCGACGCAGCGGCGGGGACAGCGGGTCAGCCCGGCCAGGCTGGCGGCAAGGGGTTCGCTACGACCTGCGACGGAGGGGTTGGTGGGTCTGGTGCAGGTGGGGGCGGCGGCGGCGGCGGGGCCGGCGGACTCTCAGTCGCAATCGCGTACTACGGAGCTGCACCCACCGCCTCACCCGACACAACACGGAGCTTCGCGGCGCACGGGCTCGGCGGGACGGCAGGTGCGGGAGGTGTCGGTGGCACGCTCGCGGGCGTCGCTGCGCCGCCAGGAGCGACCGGCGCGATCGGGCCGGACGGAAAGTCCGCAGAGACATTGGAACTACTATAGCCGCACTGCGTCCGGCTGCTTGGCACGCGAGCAGCGTGATTCTCTGCACCGCGCCCGCCTCGGACCTCGAGGCGGGCGTCTTCACTCAGTCCCCCAAAAGTAGTCGGCGTTCCTACCGAACGTGGCTCCCAACCCGCACCCACTCAAAACCCCGCCCCCGGCCGCTTCCGCTTCGGCGCTGCCGGCGGTGCCTGGGGCGCCTTCTCCTGCGGCGGCGCGCTCTTCTCCGACGGCCAAACGTCGTCCACTGCCCGCGGCGCGGCCGGCGTAGCCGCCCTCTTCGGCGCAGCGACCGGCGGCGCTTCCACCTTCGGCTCGACGCCCGTCCCGACGGCCGCGCTCATCACCGGCGTCGGCGCCGGCGCTTCCCGCGCGGCTCGTTCGCTCTCCGCCTTCTCAGCGTCGGCTTTCTCGCGCGTCTCCCGCTCCGTTTTCTCCCTCTCAACCCTCTCCCTCTCCGCCCTCTCGTTCTTCTCTCTCTCCGCCGTCTTCGCCGCTTCTTCGCTCTTCACCAGGCGGTTTGCGATGGCGCTCCCGCCGAAGCGCACGACGGCGATCACGCTGATCAACACGCCGATGGACGCGACGAGCATCCACACCGCGGCGCGGCTCGCCTTCTTTGCCGGGAGTTGGCTCTCGCCCGTTTTCACCACCGCGTTCGGATCGACCGAGCGCGCAACACCGTAGTCGCTCCCCTGCGGCCGCGCGTTCACCGCCGCGTCCATCCGCTGCGTCGACCAATCGGCATCGCCCTGCAGAAACGCGTTCATCCGCTCGGGGTCGACGTACCGATCGCGCTCCTCGGCGTCCTCGTCTCCCTCTTCCGAAATGCCCATTCCGCTCGCGCCCGACGCACTCTTCTCCGCGCTCGCTCCCTGTTCCCGCACCGTCGCCTCGGCCGGTTGTTCAGGCGCGGGCGGCGGCGGCGAGCTCGCCGACGGCGGCGCGCTCTTCGTCATCGCGTGCGGGTCGATCG
>JANXMC010000511.1 GCA_025354825.1 Myxococcales bacterium | reverse complement strand
CGGTCGCGACGACGAGCAGCCGCAAGTGCGGCGCGTCGCGGCGAAGGCGCGCGAGCATTTCGAAGGTGTTCGGCGACGCAAGATGAAGATCGTCGAGCCACAGCATCACGGGCCGGTCTCGGCTCACGCGCTCGAGGACTTTGCGGACAACGATCCAACGGAGCTCGGGGCGGTCGAGGACGAAGCGTTTGCCGGTTGGACCGAGCGGCGCGACGGTGCCGGGCGACGTGGGGCGAAGCCACTCGGCCGTGGCGGCGACCCACGTGAGCGCCTCCTCGTCGTGGATGTTCACTTCCCAACGCGCCATCAGCGTCTGCTCGACGAGGATCCTGTCGGCCCCTTCGAGGTGGAAATGCGTGTTGATCGCGCCCGTCACGCCGTCGAGCGGCGTCGGAATGCGGCCGTAGCGTGCGCGGAGCGGATGCATGCGCGCGCTCTCGTGGACCTGCTCACAGAGCCACTCGGCGATACGGCTCTTCCCGACGCCGGCTTCGCCGATGAGGGCGATCATGCGCTGCGTGCCCGACGTCCCGGCGCAGACTTCGTCGATCGTCCGGAGAAGCTCGCGGCGCTCTTCGTCGCGGGCGCAGAACGGCGCGGGCTTGAGGGCGAGAAGGCCTGGCGCGAGTGATCGAGCCTGCGAGACCAGCATCGCATTCACGTGCCCGAAGGACGCGAACGGGCGCGACGATCGCGGGCCGGCGGCGACGACCTCTTCGAGCGTCGAGGCCATCGTCGGGCGGAACTGCGCCCAGTCGCGCCGCGCATCGGCGGCGAATTCGAACCTGTCCCACGGGCGCTTCGCGAGAAGCTTTTGCACGTAGGGGCCGACCGCATCGGGAATCTCGAGGGGCAGGGCAAGGGGCGGAACGGGCGTGCGTTTGTGAGCCTTGAGGACCTCGGCGGCGGTGCCCTCGAAGACCTCTTTGCCAATCAGCACGCGGTAAACGATGCAGCCGAGGGCGTAGAGATCCGTCGGCGGGCCGACGAGGGTCGCCGCTTTGCGAATCTGCTCCGGCGCGACCCAACCCACGGTTCCCGCCCCAGCATGGGTCGCGAGCTGCGGCGCCGCGATGCCGTCGAGGCGGGAGTCGTGACGGTTTTGACGGAGCCACGCGAGGCCGAGATCCAAGATGTACGCGCGCGGTCCGCGGCCCGAGGCCGCCATGTCGACCATCACGTTCGACGGCTTCAGGTCGCCGTGAATGACGCCGCGGGCGTGGGCGTGGGCGAGCCCTGCAAGCGTCTGATCGACGAGCGCCCAGATCGTCTGCCACGACATTTTCGTCGTGTGCATCCACTCGTGAACGCTGCGTCCCGGCAGCGCGTCCATCACGAGATAGGGCGTTCCGTCGGGAAGCGAGCCGAAGTCGCGGGCGCGAACGATCGCGGGATGCTCGAGAGATGCGACGGCGCGCGCCTCTTGATGGAACCACCAGCTCTCTTCGGGGCGCGTTTGCCCTTTGGCCTCTTCGGCGGTCCGCAGTCGCTTCAGCGCGACGCGATCGCCCGTGACGAGGTCTTTGCATAGGTAGACGACACCCATGCCGCCGCGGCCAAGCTCACGAATGACCTCGTAGCGTTGGCCGAGCACGGCACCGATATCGTTTCCCGTCGACGTCGACGCTGCGGGAGCGTCGGTACTGGGAGTCTTTCCACCCTTCGACATGAATACCGAAAAAGCCTAGCCCGGATCGCGCCGAGCCTCCGTCGTGTTCGTAAGCCGCTCGCCGATGATCCGGCGCACCTTGGAGAGATCGTAGCGCGAAGGGCGGTCGCCGTCCGGCAGGCTCGCGACTTCGGCGGCGATTGCTTCGGCGATGACACGGGCGCGGTCGGGGACCGCGAGACCCTCGCCCAGCGCCGCGAGCGTTCGAGCCTCGTCGCCGGTCACCACGCCATCCATCTTCGCGACCCACCAGGCGACCGCATAGATGAAGACGCGGTCCTCTCGAGAAAGCGCCGTGCGGTCGACGGCCTCGAGGGCCACGGGCTCGCGGGCTGCGCGCTCGATCGCGTCGATTTCATCGAGCTCGAGCCCCTCGTCGACGGCGCAGCGGACGATGGCGTCGGCCTCGTCGGCGTGCACGTGGCCGTCCGCCCAGGCCACGGCGAAGAGCGCGAGGAAGACGTCTTTCGAGAGTCGTGCCGACGCGTTCATCCTTCCCCCCGGAGATTTGAGGCTACGTCGCTGGGCGGGGCGCGCGGTTCGTCGCGCGCAGGACCCGGTCGCGTTACGCCGCGCGTTCGGCGCGGAGCCGCTGCGCGCGCTTTTTCCCGGCTTGAGGAACGGTGCGAAACACGAAGTCCCAGAGCGGCGTGGAGACGCCGAACCCGCCGTCGTGATCGGCGTGATGGTGGAGCATGTGGTGCCGCTTGATGTAGCGACCGAGGCGCGTGCGCTGGTTGAAGTGGTGAATCGCGTAGTGCGTGCCGTCGTAGCCGAGGTAGCCGACGATGAAGCCCGCGAAGAAGGGCTCGCACGACACCGGGCCGAAGAGGGCGCGGAAGATGGCGTAGAAAATGATTCCGAGCGGGATGCTCGCGCCGAGCGGCATCACGAGGCGATCTTTGTCGCTCGGGTAGTCGTGGTGGACGCCATGGAGCACGAAGTGGATTCGTTTGCCCCAGCTCGTCTCGTTGACCCAGTGGAAGACGAAGCGGTGCAGCACGTACTCGGCGAGAGTCCACGACAGGACGCCGCCGGCGAACAGGCCTACCGCCCCGAGGATCGAAGGCTCGGGCCGAAGCAGCGCGCGCCCGAAGAAGAACAGCGCGACGGGTATCCAGGCCACGAAGGGCGTGGCCGGGTGGATACGCGAGAATCGCTCGATGAGATCGCTCTCGAACATCCGCGTTGTGGTCGGGCGCGGAGCGTCGCTGCTCGCGGGATTCAAGGTCGGTTGTCTCTCAACCATCTGCTCGTTCATCGTACAAGACCTCGCGCTCCGCAACCGGAACGTACATGGCGGAGGGGCCGTAGCCCACCCCGGCGTGCAACGTAGAGGATAATTCGCGGCGCGAAAGTCTCGATGCGCGAGCGCCTGCCCAGGTTGCGCGCCCGCGGCGGGCAGCGCGCGCTTGATAGGCTCAGCCCGGCTCAGGGGAGAAGGCGGGCGCGGAATTTCTCTTTGTACGCGTCCTTGTACTTCTCGTGGCACGACTTGCACGAGGCCTTTGTCGCCGCGAGGTCGCCCTTCTTCGCCGCCGCGGCGCCCGCCTTCGAGGACGCCGCCCACTCGCCCCACGCCGGGTCGGGCGACATCGACGCGGCCTTCTCGAGCGCCACCGAGACGGCCGCGAGGTCACCTGCGGCCATCGGCGTGCCGATGTTGACCTTCATCCACTTTTGAAGCGGGCACGGGTTCTCTTTGCCGCCGCACGTACCGCCGTCGGCGCTCGCGGCGTGCGGGGCAGAGCCGAGGGCGGCAGCTCCGAAAAGCAGGGCCGCCACGAGGGAGAGCCCCTTCGATCGCTTCGTCATCGTCGATTCCTTCTGTCGCTTCGTCCGAAGACGAAGACTCGGTTGGCAGTCACCGTGCCGACCTCCGCAACGCCGACGACGCGCGGAAGCTTCCCACGGAAAGACGTGGCGCCGCCGCCTCGCATTCACGCGCCGGGCATGTGCGGTAGACGGATTCGCGACGCGCGCGATGCCGACGCGAACGCGCTTCCACACGCGGCGCGGCGCGCGATCGGAGGCGAGCGAATCTCCATTCGGCTTGACGCGCGGACCAAAGTTGTAGACTACAGGCCCCCTCATGGCCGACCAGGAACGGTTCGCGCGCGCAGTGCACATCATCGCTCGTGGGCTCTCGCGCATCGCGCGTGAGCGCGCGCGTGCAGGCGACGTGACACCGCAGCAAGCGGAGACACTTCAACTCATCGCAGACCGCGGCGCGGTCTCCACGTCGTCGCTCGCGCTCATGCTCGGGATCGATCCATCGACCGCGAGCCGCAACCTCGCGGGCCTTGAGCGCGCCGGGTTCGTGTCGCGCAAGAAGGGCGCAGACGACGGCCGACAAACCGACGTGCGCCTCACCCCCCGCGGCAAGCGGACGGCCGACGCCGTCAGCACCGAGGCGACGCAGGCGTTCGCGTCGCTCTTGGAGCGGTTGCCCAAGGCCGATCGCGTGCGCGTCGTCGAGAGCCTCGAAGTGCTCGCCAAGACGCTCGACGGCGAGCCCGCGCCCGGCTGACCGTCGCCGATGAAAGCGCACGCATGCGCGACGCGGGAATGCGATCGCGCGATCTCACTTGCGGAACGGAAAGGCCTCTTGCTGCATGCGGCCGGGCACGTCGTCGGTTTGCGGACCTAGCAGCGCGCGCTCGCGCGTGAGGTCGGCTTCGACGAGCTCCGAGTTGTCGTAGGCGAAGGCGAGCGCATCGAGGATGCGCGCAGGGCCTAATTGCGGATACCGCTTGAGCAGAGTCTCGACGGTCACACCACGACGGTGCCACGCCCATAGCCTTCGGACGGGCACCTTTGAGCCACGGACGAGAGGACTGCCGGCGAGAACACCGGGGTCGACGTCGACGTGGGGGTGGGAAACGCGGACGCTCGGCAATGACACTGCCGATGCGCCCTGCGGCGGTAACGGGTCGCGATTCACCCGTTCACAGTTACCAGGGAAACGGTATCTGCAAACGGGCCTGGCGCGATTGGGGCCTGACGTCGTCAGCGGCGCGGCCGCGCCCGTGCGCGCTGCCAGGCCCCTGGCTTCTCAGGAGGCGGGCTCGTCCGTCTTCGCGCGGCGCTTCGCGTGGGTGGCCTGGCCGCCCTTACGCCCCGCCTCGCGGGCCTCTTCGCGCGTGAACTCGTGGGCCGTCCCCGCTTCGTGCGCGGCTTTGCCGCCCTTGCGAGCGATCGCGCTCACGAGGCTGCGGTCCATCGCCGCGAAGCCACGGGGCTTGCGCGCACGCGGCGCTTCCGTCGTGGAGTCAGTGGCCTGCGCAGTCGTCGACTCGGGCGACGCTTCGGAGCCGGCGTGGGCGCTGTGCGCGGTGACGTGATCGGTGTGCGGGCGGGTCTCGGGAGTCGACTCCCGGGCGGTTTCGGTCGATGCGTTCATGTCCGTGTTCCTCCCAATATGTTGGGTTGCAAGTCGGCGCGTCCTGTCTCGGCTCTTCTGCACAGGCCATGCTCAGCGGCCAAAACGGGTTTTCTAGGGCCTTAAGCGAATACGAAGGCTGATTCGTTGCGGATGAGTGGCGCGTAAATGAGCAGCTGTGGCGAGATGCTGCAGTTGAGCTGCGAGCCGGCGCGGTGGCGCACTTCCGGCGGTGCCCGCGGCGCGGGAATCGGGCGGTTTAAGCGCCTCTTCGTGCACAGCGCGTGGACGACGCAGACACGGCCGCGCGCGGAAGGGGCCCGGGAAGCGGGTTTGGGAGGTGACGAGAGAAGGGTTGCGCCGAAGCGGCCGAGAGGCCGCGGCGCGGTGGCGCGAGAGGTCGCGCCAGTGAGGCGGGGAAGTGGCGGGCGCTTAGTTGAGAACGCGACGGGAGATGTGGGCGACGGCGTCGGCAATGGCGTGGTCGACCTGCTCCTGCACGTCGCCCGCGGAGCCTTGGCTATTGACCAAGATCCCGTACTCGCCTGCCCCGTCCGTGAAGAAGCCCCCAGGCTTCGCGGCGCCGCCGTCGTGAACCATGGGCACTGACTGGACCGCGAGCGCGACGACTTCCGAGCCGACGCGCACGTGGACGTAACCGATGAAACGTGGCGCTTGACTTAGCTCTCGCATTTTGGGCCTTCCTTCGAGGACCAAAGCTAAGCATCGAGGACGGTCACGCAAGACCGCGCGAAAGGCCGCGCCATCTGCCGATACGTCGCGTTTGACCGCGCTCGTTCGCGTGGGCGCTTCGGACGAGGCGCGATGCGCGCGCGACGAGCAGGTGCCCTGTGTATTCTCGTCGGCACGCGCGATGGGCGCGAGATTCGCCGTGCGCGCACGGCTCGGCGAGAGCGCATGCGCCCGCCGACGTGCGCTACACGAGAACGGCTCTGAGGAGAACGACATGGAGATCGCAGTCATCGGGCTCGGCAAGATGGGCGGCAATATGGTGAGACGCCTTCTGCGCGACGGACATCGCGTGGTCGCCCTCGACCGCGACAAAGAGGCCGTTGCGCGCGCGACGTCGGACGGCGCCGTCGGCGTGCTCACCATCGACGACGCGGTCGCGCAAACCAGTTCGCCGCGGACCTTTTGGGTGATGGTGCCGAGCGGTGCGCCGACCGAAGAGACCATCGTCAAGCTCGCGTCGATGCTCTCGCCGAACGACATTCTCATCGACGGCGGCAACTCGAACTTTCGTGACTCGGTTCGGCGCAGCGCCATGCTCGCCGAGAAGAAGATTCGCATGCTCGACGCGGGCACTTCGGGCGGCGTTTGGGGGCTCGAAATCGGCTACTGCCTCATGGTGGGCGGCGATGAATCGGCCTACCAGCACGCGCTGCCTGCGCTCACGACGCTCGCTCCGAAAGATGGCCTCGGGTACTTCGGAAAAGCGGGCGCGGGCCATTTCTCGAAGATGGTCCACAACGGCATCGAGTACGCGATGATGCAGGCCTACGCCGAGGGGCTCGAGCTACTCCAAGCGACGGACTACAAGTACGATCTCGCGAAGCTGACCGGCGTTTGGAACAACGGAAGCGTGATTCGATCGTGGTTGCTCGAGTTAGCGGAGCGCGCCTTTAAGAAAGACCCGCAGCTGGCGTCGCTCAAGGCGTATGCCGAGGACTCGGGTGAGGGGCGCTGGACCGTGAATGAGGCCGTCGCGCACGCCGTGCCGGTGCCGACGATCGCCGCATCGCTGTTCGCGCGGTTCGCGTCCCGCCAAGACAACTCGTTTGCGATGCGCGTCGTCTCGGCGCTGCGCAATGAGTTCGGCGGTCACGCGGTGAAGAAGGCCTGAGAGCCATAGGAAGAGGACCTCGCCCATGACCACGCCGAACCCTTCGAAGAATCCGCTGCGATCGGGCCTCATCGAGGACCGCACCGGGGACGCCTGCGCCGTCGTCATTTTCGGCGCGTCGGGCGACCTCACGCGGCGCAAGCTGATGCCTGCACTCTACAATCTCGCCGTCGGCCGCGCGCTGCCGGGCGGGTTCGCCGTGGTAGGGGTCGCGCGCCGCGAGAAGAGCCACGACGCCTTCCGCAGCGAGATGAAAGACGGCGTGGGTCAGTTCTCGCGTCGCAAGCCGATCGACCCTGCAGTGTGGGGCGACTTCGAGCGCGGCATCAGTTACGTGCGGGGGTCGTTCGAGGATCCGCAGACGTACGCCGATCTCAAGGGGCACCTCGACCAGCTCGACGTCGAACGCGGCACGCGGGGCAATCGGCTCTTCTATCTCGCGGTGCCGCCGTCGGAGTTCGACACCATCGCGGGCGGTCTGCGCGAAGCGAAGCTCGTTCGCGCGAAAGAGGCCGACGGCGCGTGGACGCGCGTCGTGTTCGAAAAACCGTTCGGCGAAGACCTCGCGAGCTGCCGCGCGCTCAACGAGACGATCGCGTCGGTCTTCGACGAGTCGCAGGTTTACCGAATCGATCACTACCTCGGCAAAGAGACCGTGCAGAACCTGCTCGTGTTTCGCTTCGCCAACAGCCTTTTCGAGCCGATCTGGAACCGCCAGCACGTCGACCACGTGCAGATCACCGTGGCGGAAGACATTGGCATCGAAGGTCGCGGCAAGTTCTACGAGCAGACGGGCGTCACGCGCGACGTCGTTCAAAACCACTTGATGCAGCTCTTATCGCTCGTCGCGATGGAGCCGCCCATCTCGCTGGCGGCCGATGCCGTGCGCGACGAGAAGGTCAAAGTGCTCCGCTCGCTGCGGCCGATGGAGCGTTCGCAGGTTCCGATGAACGTGATCCGTGGGCAGTACGGACGCGGCTTCGTGCGGGCCGAAGAGCTCCCGGGCTACCGGGAAGAGCCCGACGTCGCGCCCGACTCGAAGGTCGAGACCTACGTCGCCATGCGCATGCACGTCGACAACTGGCGCTGGAGCGGCGTGCCGTTCTTCGTTCGCGCGGGCAAGCGCATGGCCCGCCGCGTGACCGAGATCGCGGTGCAGTTCAACAAGGTGCCGCACACGCTCTTCCGCGCGCCGGACGGCGGCATCACGCCCAACGTTCTCGCGCTGCGCATTCAGCCCGACGAGGGGATTCAGCTTCGGTTCACGTCGAAGGAGCCGGGGCAGCAGACGATCCTTCGCGATGTAGCGATGGACTTTCGCTACGGCACGTCCTTCGGATCGAACACCCCCGAAGCGTATGAGCGCCTGCTCCTCGATGCGATGCGCGGCGAGGCGACGCTTTTCACGCGACGCGACGAGGTCGAGCAGCAGTGGCAGTACATCGATCGCGTTTTCGACGCGTGGAAGCACGAAGCCAGCGCGCCCCCGCCGACCTATGCGTCGGGCTCGTGGGGGCCGGACCAGGCCGATGATTTGATCGCCCGCGACGGACGACGGTGGAGGAAACCGTGACGGGCCCGATGGCCCCGCTGCCGAAAGGCGCCGCGAGCGCCGTGATTGCCGACGTCGAGCGGCAGCTGCGTGAGCTGTGGGTCGAGCCCGACAACGCGGGCGACGCGCCGCGGTCGCGCGTCTGCACGATGAACCTCGTGGTCATGACGAGCTCCCACGAGCTCGCCGAAAAGTACGTCCCCGTCGTCGACGAGGTCACGCGGAGCATTCCGTCGCGCGCCATCGTCGTCGAGCTTTTGCCCGACTCGAAGGAGAGCGCGCTCACGGCCGATGTGAGTGCCGTCTGCTCGCTCGAGGGCGGGAAAGACGTCTGCTCCGAGCGCATTCGCCTCGCGGCCCACGGCGTGATTTGCGACCGCGTCGGAAGCGCCGTCGAAGCGCTCCTCGTCCCCGAGCTGCCCACGGCGCTCGTCTGGCTCGGGCGCGTGCACGTCGAAGACCCCATTTTCGTCAACCTCGCGAGCGAGGCGCAGCGGCTGGTGCTCGACACCGAATACACGTCGGTGCAGAGCCTGATGCAGGTCGCTCGATGGGCTCGCGAAGAGCCAGGTCGCCCGTTCGTCGCCGACCTCGCGTGGACTCGGCTGGCTCCGTGGCAAGAGATGTGTGCGCGGTTCTTCGACGAGCCACGGCTGCGTGAGCACGCGATGCACGTGACGAGCATCGCGATTCACCAAGCGTCCGAGGCCGGAGCGCGCCTGGGATCGGAAGGGGCGTTGCTCCTCGGTTGGTTCGCGACGCGCCTCGGCTGGAAGGCCGTGCACGTTGCGGGGAGCTTACGGTTCATGCGCCCCGACGGCGGCACCGTGCACGTCGAGCTTGCCACCGTCAGCCGCCCGCCGGGCGTCGCCCCCCTCGCGCTTGCACGTGTCGCCGTGACCGCCGAATTTGGCGGCGTTGTTGCGCGCGGAACCCTCGAGCGTGAGCTCGCGAGCGGCCTCAGTATCGCGCCGCCTCCGATGGGAGAACCGCTGCCGCAGGCGCCGGTGATCACCGTGACCAAGCGCGACTCGGAGCACAGAACGTCGGAGCCGCCGTCGCAGGGGAACTTGCGGCGCGCGACGACCATCGACGCCGACATGCTCGTCTGGCGCCTCGATGTGGACATGCCGACGGCGACCGAGCAGCGCGTACGCCTCGGCGCGAACCGTGGCGCGCGCCTCTTGGAACGCACGCTCCATCGCCCGCCGAACGACCCGACGCTGAACGAGTCGGTGGCCTTCGCAGAACAGCTCCTCGAAGACGGATTGGTGTGCAAATGACGACGAAGGTTGTTCCCGGAATGTTGGTCGCCACGCCCGACGCGGAGACGTTCGCGGTCGAGGCCGCCTCGCGCATCGGCAAAGCGCTTCGTGACGGCATCGCGAAGCGCGGGAGCGCGACCCTCGCGCTGAGCGGCGGCAACACGCCGCTGCCGGCCTACGCGATTCTTGCGAAGGACGACCGCATCGACTGGACCAAGGTTGAAGTGTGGTGGGTCGACGAGCGGGCCGTGCCGCCCGAGAGCCCGCGGAGCAACTACGGCGGCGCGAAAGGTCCCCTCCTCGAGGCGGCGAAGATCGCGCCGGCGAGCATCCATCGGATGCGCGGCGAGGACGATCCGACGAGCGCCGCGAACGAGTACGAGGCTCTCCTGCGATCGAAGGTGAAGCCCGCCTACGGCGACGCGCCGAGCCTCGACGTCATGGTCATGGGGATTGGCGACGACGGCCACACGGCGTCGCTGTTTCCCGACGAACCCGAGGTGCAGGAGCGCACGCGGCTCGTCGTCGCCGTCCCTGCGTCGCCGTCGAAGGGGCGCGAGGCGCGCATTTCGCTCACGGCGCCCGTTATCGAGAGCGCCCGCGCGATCTTCGTGCTCGCGCGCGGCAAAGAGAAGGTCACCGCCCTCGAGAACGTCTGGTCCGTCGAGGGGTCGCCGTCGGAGGTGCCCGCGCGTCTGATTCGCAATGCGCGCGGGACGATCTGCTGGATCATCGACCGCGCCGCCGGGGGCCTCGGCCCCGTGCCCTGAAGCGAGCCCATGCTCGCTGGGTGAAGCGCGCTCGCGTCAGCGTGACGTGAGCGCGTGGAACGCGGCGCCCGAGATGCCGATCGTCGAGTCGAGCACGAGGGCGACGGGGATGCGCTCGAGCAGGCCGCTCATCGGATCCTTCGCGCGCATCGACCGCACGAACTCGCCGGACGCGAGCGTGTCGGCGAGGCTTATCGCGATACCGCCGGCGATGAAGACGCCGCCAACGGCGAACGTCTTGAGGGCGAGGTTTCCCGCTTCGGCGCCGTACACGCTGACGAAGGTGTCGATGGCGCGCGCTGCCGTGGCGCTCTGCCCGCTCGCAGCGAGCTTGCCGATTTCGGCGTTGCGATCCTTCGCTTCGGCGAGCCGTCGCGTGTTCTCGGGCGTGTCGCCCATCGCCTTCTTGTCGTGGAAGAAGTCGTAAATGTTCCCAAGGCCCGGCCCCGAGAGAACGCGCTCGTACGTCGCACGGCCGTAACGGCTCGTGAGGTACGTCGCGAGCTCCATCTCCACCTCGCTGCGACCGGCGAAGTCGGTGTGGCCGCCCTCCGTCGCCATCGGCACGAACCCTTGGCCGTCCCAGATGAGCGCCGCCTCGCCGAGCCCTGTGCCGGCGGCGAGAATGGCGAGGTTCGCCCCCTTCTTCTTGGGCAGCGCGCCGCCGCTGAGCGTGCGGATCTTCGACCGCGGCGCGATGAGCGCACCGAGCGCGAGGGCGACGAGGTCGTTGATGAGCGTCGCGCGCTTGATGTTGAACTTTCGCGCGATCACCCGCGCGTCGACGATCCACGGCAGGTTCGTCGCCGTGCAGCGCTGATCGATGACCGGTCCGGCGATGCCGAAGGTCGCCGCTGCGATGCGCGGCGGCTTCGCGCCGAGGAACGTTGTGAGCACCGCTTCTAGGTTCTTGAACGCGCGGCTGTCGTACGTCTCGTGACGAACGACGCGCTTCGCGTCGGGACCGAAGAGGGCAAGTCGCGCGTGGGTGCCGCCGATATCTCCTGCGAGGATCACGGGCGGGTTCGTACTATGGCTAGGGCCGCGAAGGAACGACCTCGCGGCCCCGAGCCTCGTCAAAAGCGCGACGACACGACAGCGGCGGCGCGCCGCGTTGGGCTCAACGCGGGATCGGCGTCGTGCAGCGCTGGTTCAAGCAGTGGATGCCGGGGGCCGACGCGCAGCAGTCGGCGTCGGTCACGCACTTTTCGAACTCCTGCGCGCAGACCGGTTTTTGATCCGTGCACTGAAGCGCGCCTCCGTCTTCGCCTTCGCGGCAGAAGCCGCCGCAGCACTCGTCGCCAGACTCGCAGCTGTCGCCCGAAGGCTCGCACGGATCGACGACCCAATAGCCGCGCGAGTTGCCCGCGAGGAGCTCTTGGGCGGGGAGGTAAAACGCCGGGTGGCTCGGGTCAGTCCCGGGCGCGGCGTTCAGATCGACGGCGGCAACCCAGAGCTTCTTGGTCGTCGGCGTCACGCTGATGTCGTGGTAGCGCGGGTCGCTCCAGAACGGGTTGATCGTCGCGACGTTGCCGTAGAGGCGGCGGCTCGTGAAGACGACCCACGCGTAGCCGCCCGACGGCACCGGGTTCATCGTCGGCTCGTAGTTGAGCGTCGCGTCGGCGCCGTGCTCGTTCGGGCCCGTAGGTAGATTCACGCCGTTGAGGTTGTCCATGCGATGGGCCGTCGGCGTGGCCGAAAGGTCGGTCCACCAGAGCTCGGCATGGGCGCCGGAGTTGGAGCACGCTCCCGCGCTATCGCAATTGGAACGCGTGCCGCCGAAGTCGTGACCGTTGTAGACGGTCTGGAGGTGGAACAGGACGCCGTCGTTCGTCGGGAAGAAGGTCGGCCAGACGGCGACGTTCGGGGACGCCGGCGTGTAGAGCACCCGGAAGTTCGAAAAGACCTTCGTCGCCGGGTCGAAGTCGATCATTGCGAGTGAGCGCTGATCGGCGCCGGTGCCTGCGTCGAAGTTGAACGCGATGTGCTTGCCGTCGGGCGAGAAGACCGGCGTCGATGCGTTGAGCCCGGCGGGCAGGCCCGTCGTGGCGATGGCCGTGCCGCCGGGGAGCGCGTAGAGCGCGCTGGGCAGCGAGGAGGCTCCCGAGAGCGCGCCGCCGTTGTGGGCGTTCGAAAAGAGCGACTGCCCATCGGGCGCGATGGCCGCCCATGTGAAGCGGCCGTCGGTCGGCGACATCTGCGTTTCGGAGATGGGTGCCGCGAGCTTGTAGGCGCTCGACCCGGGGTACGCGTCGCCCCGTTGCGTGATGAGCACCGAGCCGTTGGCCGCGACGGAGTGACAGACGCGGCACTGCGCGTCGCCGCCGTCGCCGCCCGCGACGAGCGCCGGGTCCGTGGAGCTGCCGCGAATGGCGAGCGTCGCGCCGCCGAACTTGTTGAAGCCGCCGAGACCGCCCGTGTAGTTCTTCGCGAGCGAGGTGCCGTAGGAGTTGTAATAGACCGTCCCCTTCAGCGTGCCCGAGGCGATCTTCCACTTCTGCGTGATGGGTCCGTAGGCGACCGTGCCTTCGCTTAAGACGACCGTCACGGTCACGTCTTCGCCGGCGTTCGAGA
>JANXMC010000482.1 GCA_025354825.1 Myxococcales bacterium | reverse complement strand
AGGGCGCCGCGAAGCAGATCGGCGAAGAGGTTCCCTTCGGCCGACTCCGTGTCGTGGCTTCGCGTCACGGGGCCGTCGAGCGTTATGCCTAGGGGCACCGATTTCCGAACGCGCGCGAGGGCGACGTCGGGCGCGATCGCGGCCGTGACCGTAGGGTCCGCGACGACCTCGTGCCCTTCGTAGGATGCCGGCAACGCGAGGGGCTGCGGCGCGAAGATGTGGCTCTTCGCGACCCGTTTGGTCGCGCCGTCGAGGGTTAGGTCGATGCGCCCGAACGCGCGCCCGCTGCTGAACGATTCGATCGTCGGCACGCCCGAGACCAGGGTCGCCATGCCTTTGTGCGTGTGCCCAGCGACGACGGCGTCGACCTCCCCCTTTGCCAGCGCCGCGAGGGCACGCGCGATCTCCTGCGTCTCGTCGCACGTCTCGGGGTCGCTCGGCGCGATGCCGGCTTTGCACGACCCGCCGGCATGAGCGACGACGACGATGACGGTGGCCCCTTCGGCGCGCGCGAGAGCGGCCTCGCGGGCGATCGCCTCGGCGAGGGGTGTCATGCGGAGCCCCTTGAAGTTCGCGGCAATCGTCGTCTGCGGCGTGTCTTCGGTGGTGACGCCAACGATGCCGACCGTCACGCCTTCGTGCACCTGCGTGACGTGGCCGTGGAGGTTCGTGAAGGCCGGCAGGGTCCCCGTCGCGTCGTCGACGAGGTTGGCGCTCAAGAACGGAAAGCGCGCCTCGGCGGCGCGTGCCTTGAGCGCGCCGCGCGGGTCGTCGCCCGGTACGCGCACCGTGGCGTTGGCGCCCGTGGGGCCGAAGTCGAACTCGTGATTTCCGAGGGCCGCGCCGTTGTAGCCGAGGGCGTTGTACGCGCGCACGACGGCCGCCCCTTCGCCGAGGTTCGACTCGAGGGTCCCCTGGAACATGTCGCCGCCGTCGAGGACGATGACCGAGTCGGCCGCACGCGCCGCGCGCAGCACGCCGAGAAAACCGCCGAGGGCGGGGAGCGCTTCGATGTGCCCGTGGAGATCGTTCGTGCCGACGATAGTGAGCGTGAGGGCCGCGAGAATCGGTGCGGGCGCGACGGGCTCGGGGTGAGCCACGACGAGGGGCGCGGGGGCGATGGGCGCGGTGCGCGCGCAGGCGGCCAGAAAAGCCGCCGCGCAGAGAGCTCCAACGCGCGCGAACGCAGTCGTGACAACGAAGGGGCGTCGAGCGGGGCGGGTGCTTTGGGCGATCACGGCCCGGAGAATAGCCGGGTCGCGAGGGAGCCGCGCAGCACGCTCGCGCGAGCCCCACGTTTCGAGACGATGAACAGGCTGTTCCCGCGGCGTTCGACGTGCGTCCGGCACGCCCCACAGGGGCTTTGGAGATTCAACGCCGATGCGACGGCCACGCCCGACGCGGCGACGACGCCTGCCGACGCGAGCACGACGCCCGACGCGACGACCATCGTCGATGCGACCACGCCGATCACCGATGCCTCGGGCGCCACGGACACCGGGCCGGTCGTGAACCTCGACGGCTGCACCGTGACGGCCCTCGCGTGCGACGGGCAGATTCACGCGTGCAACGGCGTCGTGAACTACGGCTGCCCGAGCACGGTGGCCCTCGGCGCGCCGCTGACCGCAAGCCCAATCCTCGGCAACCCCAGCGGAGGCTCGGCCTACGACGACGCGTGCCCCGACGGCCAGGTGCTCGTCGGCGTGCAGGGGCGCATCGGCGGATCCCTCGATTCGATCGGTGGCATTTGCGGAATACCGACGATCAAACAGGACGGCTCCACACTTCCCAATACCTATTCCGTGACCATCGCGTCGGGAGCTACGCTCGCCACTCGCGGCGGAACGACGACGTCGCAATGGGCACGAAATTGCCCTACCGACACGGCCCTCGTCGCCTTTAGCGGCCGCGCCGGGAACCTCATCGACGGCGTTCAGATCGAATGCGCGCCCCTCGTCGTGTCGGGCGCGATTGGCAACTTCAGCGTCGCCCCCGGCGCTGCAACGGCGCTTCCGTACCTCGGCGGGACGGGCGGATCGCCTTTCGCACGCTACGCGTGCCCGGCGCCCCAAGTCGCACGCCTCGCGAACATTCGCGCGGGCAACTCGGTCGACGCTTTTGGCTTCTCCTGCGGCGTGACGACGCTCACGCTGCGTTAACGGCAAGCGGCGGGCCTACTCCGCGACCGTCACCTCGCGCACCACGTCCCCTTCCGCCACGGCGGCCCAGTCCCCTTCGGCGACGCCGATCTGGGCGAACTCGCCGTCGAGATGGGGCGTGCGTGCGAGGGTGACGAACAGCTGGCTCGAGCCGGTGTCGCGCCCCGCGAGCGCCATGCCGATGGCGTTGGGCTCGAAGGGGATGGGCGAGGTCTCGCACCGCAAAAGCGAGCCGCTTCCGCCGTAGCCGTCGCCGTCGGGATCGCCGAGCTGCACGACGAAGCCGGGGACGACGCGGTGCACGACGTTCCCCTTGAAGAACCCGGCGCGCGCGAGGGCCACGAGGCGCGTGACCGTGACCGGCGCACGGGACGGATCGAGGGCGAGCACGAGGCGCCCCGCGTCGGTCTCGAGAGTGACCTTCGTCGTCTTCGTGAGCAGGCGCGCAAGCTCCGGCGCGGGCTTTCCGGCAGCGTCGGGCGCGGGGCATGCGGGGTGCGCCTCGCCGAAGGTCTTGAGGGACTTCACGGCGCGGTCGCGCACGGTCACGTTGGGGTCGCGGCAGGCGACGTCGAGGGCTTGCTTCGCGGCAGGGTGGTGCGTGGTTGCGAGCGCATCGAGGAGCGACGCGCGCGCCTCGACGCGGTCCTCGGGCCACGGATTCGCGAGGGCGGCGGCGAGAGCTTGCGCCACGCGCGCATCGAGATCCTTCGCGGGCGGCGTCGTGAAACTTGGTGGCGGCGCATTCGGATCGAGTGCGGTGCGGCGCTCTTTTTCCGACAGGATCATGACGCGCTCGGGGTGGTGCGCGATGAGGTCGCCGGCCGTCGAGACGAGGCCCCCCTGCTTCGATTCGAGCGCCGCGACTAGGGCCGCACGGAGCGCATCGCCGAGCTCGGGGTGAGCTTCGGCCCCTTCGAGCGCCTCTTCGCGCATGCGCAAATTCGCGCTCTTCGCGAGCTTCACCCATGCGTTTTTTCGTTCGCCCACGAGAGGCCTTCGCACGAGGGCGGCGAGGCGTGCGCGCTCGGACGCGAGGGTGCCCGGCGCGTCGCATTTCGTGAGCACCTCGGCGTCGTAGGCCGTGCGCGCGAGAACGGCGGCCGCGCCGCAGCGGAGCGCCGCAATGCGCCGCGCGAGAGCCTCGGGAGCGGTGCCCGGTGCGCTGAGGCTCGCGAGCGCGTAGAGCGCCGGCTCGGCGGCCGTGGGCGCCTCGCCACCGACGGCGCCGAGGAGCGTGAAGAGAGGGCCGAAGTCGTCGCCACCGAGCGCCGCGATGGCGAACGGATCTTTGTCCGGCGTGACGTAGCTGAGAGCCTTGGCCGCGGCGGCGTGCCCCGCATCGCCCATGCGACCGAGCGCCCGCGCGGCTTCGGCGCGTTCGGCCGGTGTGAACGCCTTCGTCTGCGCCACGCGCGTGAGCTCGGCGAGGGCGCCGTCGCCCGCGCGACCGAGGGCTCGCACGGCGAAAACGCGCGCGAAGGTGGGGCGCGTAAGGGCCGATTTCGCCGCGTCGATGGCACGGGGCGCAAACGCTTCGCTGACCTTTTCGATCCGCGCGAGCGGGTACAGCGCAACGTCGAGGGGCGTACGCCCTGCTGCGCCCGCGGCTGCGTCCAGGAGCACCGTCATCGTCTCGTCGGTGAGCGTGTGCTGCTTCCCCGCAACGTCGCCGAGGGCGTAGACCGCCGCTTCGTCGAAGCCTGCCGCGCTGCGCACCCACCCCGCCAGGACCGGCTCGGCGAGCGCCCCGCCGCATCGACCCACGGCGCGCGCGAGGGCGAACCGCGCGAACGCCGCGCTCCCTGTCGCAGCCGCGTCGACCGACACCGCCCGCGCCGCGAGGGCACGCACGTGGGCGTCTTCGCGCCCTTTGCACGCCGCGCCGAGACCGTAGGCGCCCCACGCGGCGGTCTCGAGATCGTCGTCGCCGAGCGCGCGCATGAGCCCTTCCACGCTCGCGTCGTCGGCGATCCGCGCGAGAGCCCGCGCCGCCCCACGTCGCGCCGCCGGGTTCGCGCTCGTGCGCAGCGCGTCGGGCACGTCCTTCGCGCGCCGCGCATCTTCCGCACGCAACGCGACGAGCGGGTCGAAGCTCGGCACCGGCGCCTCGCTCGTGGCCACGCTCCCGTCGGGGGGCCCGTCGCTCTTCCCCGCGCCGTTTTTTCCACACGCGAGCGTTCCCACTACGGCCGCGAGCGCCGTCGCGACGACGACCGCTCCGCCGCTGAACTTCCGTCCCATCGTCATCGTCGCCTCATCGCCGGTGCGTCTTCAATCGCGTGTGTCGCGTTCGTCTTCAAGCATGCGCAACGGCTCGGTTCGCCACCCTCGTGCGAGGCCGTCGACGCGGGCCGACATTCGCTCGTGGAAGAGACGGCTCACGCGCGTGATCACGCTCACCTCGGGCCCCTCCGCAGCGACGCCGCGCACGTCGAGCCCCGCCCGCGTGAAGAGCGCGAGAGCCCGTTGCATGTGCCACGCGCAGGTCACGACGATGGCGTGGTGCACGCCTCGAAGCGCCAAGAGGCGCGTGGTGAAGAGGGCGTTTTCGCGCGTCGACAGCGAGCACAGCTCGCGCACGATCCGCGCTTCGGGTACGCCGTCGGCGACGAGCGCCTCCCGAAGGGCGTTCGCTTCGATGCACCCGCTCCATGCGCGCCCGCCCGTCGCGATGAGCAACGGCTCACGTCCGTTTGCGCCCGCGCGCTGATCGGCATGAACGCGGGCCGCCGCCCTCGCCCGTCGCGGAAGGGCGCCGGAAAGCTCCCCCGCGGCGTCCCGACGCACGGCCGCGCCGAGCACGACGACCGCGCGCATCGGCACTTCTGCCGGCTCGCGAACCGATGCGTGCGTCGTCGAGGGGAGTGCCATCGTCGTGTGAGGCACGAGCCTACACCCTTGTGCGAGGACGACGCGTAGGCCCTGAGGCGCGTGCTCGAAAACTCGCCGAGGTGGCCGAAGGCGCGCGTAGACTGGAGTGGCGATAGCGGCGAATTTCGCGTTACACCAGCAAGGGTCACGGGGCTTGGGTCCGAGCCTTCTTATCTTCCCAACGTGCGTTTCGGTTAGGGCGGCCTCTCAACCTTGGCGCACACACGGGAACGGGGCGTCTACGGAGTGAATAGACGATGCAAGTGACCTTCTGGGGCGTGCGCGGGAGCATTCCTACACCGGGGCCCGACACGACGGAGATCGGCGGCAACACGAGTTGCGTCGAGGTCCGCGTCGGCAAGGCGATCCTCATTTTCGATGGGGGCACCGGTCTGCGGCTGCTCGGTCAAAAGCTCCTCAAAGAGATGCCGCTCACCGCGCACATCTTCTTTAGCCACGTGCATTGGGACCACATCCAGGGGTTTCCGTTTTTCTCACCAGCGTTCGCGCCCGGAAACACGTTTCACCTCTACGGCGGCAACAACGTCTCGCGCACGCTCGAGGAGACCCTCGCAGGCCAAATGGACCACCCGAGCTTCCCGGTGCACCTCACCGAGATGGGCTCGAAGATGACGTTCATGGATCTCTTCGAAGGGCAGAGCCTCGAGCTCCCGTCCGGCGAGGGCGAGAAGAAGATCACGATCAGCACCGCGCGCGGCAACCACCCGAACGGCGTCTGGGCGTACCGCGTGGACTACGACGGCAAGAGCGTGATGTACGCGACCGATACCGAGCACTACGCCGTGGTCGACACGAAGCTTGCAGAGCTCGCGAAGGGGGTCGACGTCCTCATCTACGACGCGATGTACACCCCCGAAGAATATTCGGGGCAGGTCGGCGGGGGCCCGAAAACGGGCTGGGGTCACAGCACGTTCGAGGAGGGGATTCGCCTCTGCAGGCACGCGGGCGCGAAGCAGCTCGTTCTCTTCCACCACGACCCAATGCAGAACGATGCCGCCGTGCGCGAGAAAGAGCGGCGGGCCCAGGCGCTCTACCCGAACAGCATCGCGGCCTACGAGGGGCTCACGATCACGCTCTGAGCAACACTCTTCGGCTCCGCGCGGGACCCTTCCCAGAATTGACGGTGAGGCGGGGAGGCAAGGAGGGGAAGATGAGGCCAGAGATTTTTGTGGGTGCAATATACATCTAAAAAAAGCTCCC
>JANXMC010000460.1 GCA_025354825.1 Myxococcales bacterium | reverse complement strand
CGGCAAGATCTCGGTCTTCGTGCCGTCCGTCACGCCCGTCACGATGTTCACCGCCACCGGCGTTTCGCCGCGCAGCACGTAGACCGTCTTGTGATCCGACGCCTCGGGTGCGAGACGTTTCGGCCCGCCGCGACGATTCGTCGGTGCGGCCCCACCCGGCGGTGGCGTAGCTACCGCGCCCGCCGCGGCGCTGTCGCCCGCGCCAAGTGCAGACGCAGACGCAGACGCGGACGCGCCGGGCGCGGCGCTCGCGATCGCATCGGCGGGTAGCTTGAACCGCAGCGCGGCATTCGGCAGCGACGGCACGTCGCGCGATTCGGCGTAGACGAACGTGACGTTGGCCGTCATGCCGGGCTTCAACTTCAGCTCGCCGTTGTCGACGTCGAGCACGGCGTCGTACGTGACGACGTTCTGCACGACCTGCGCGGCATTTCGAATGTCGCGCGCTTTCCCTTTGAACTTCAGCCCCGGGTACGCGTCGACGGTGAAGATCGCGTCCATCCCTTGCTTCAGTTTGCCAACGTCGGCCTCGGCCACGAACGTGTCGACCTGAATCACCTTGAGGTCTTGGGCAATCGTGAAGAGCACGGGAGCCTGCAACGAGGCTGCGACCGTCTGCCCGACGTCGACCGCGCGCGAGAGAACGATGCCGTCGATGGGCGAGACGATGGTGGTGAAGCCGATGTTCACTTCGGCCTGGCTCCGCTGCGCGGCGGCTTGCGAGAGCGTCCCCTGCGAGACGACGACGTCGGCCGCCGCGGCTTCGCGTGCCGCGCGCGCGACTTCGAGATCGGACGTATTGAGCAGACCCTCTTTGGCGAGGTTCTCGGCGCGCTCGAGGGCGCGCTCGGCTTGAAGCAGGTTCGCCTTCGACTTCGCGATGGCGCCGTTGGCCTGAGCCTGATTCGCAATCGCGCTCGCGAGCGCGGCTTGGAACAGCCGCTTGTCGAGCTTGGCGATGATCTGCCCCTTCGTCACCGGCGAGTTGTAATCGACGTTGATCTCTTGGAGGCGCCCGCTCACCTGGCTGCCGACCTGCACGGTCACGCGCGCGGAGAGCGTCCCCGTCGCCGTTACTTTTGCCGTGATCGTCGCCTTCTCGACGGGCGTCGTCTTGTACCGAGGCTCGACCTCGGTGTGGCGCTTTCGGTAGCTCATGAAAGCCCAGGCGCCGCCCACGATGATCGCGATGCCGACAGCCCATTGCACCAAGCGCATCATCGAAGAACGAGACATCGTTGGGCACACTAGCGCGCGTCGTGGGGCGCCCGAGGTAAGAAGCGTTCACGGGTCGGCTGCGCGAAAGCACCTCGACCGCTCATCCCGAGGCGATCCGCCTCGCATCACAAGGTCCGTGCATCGCACCGTCGATGACCTCGACCGCCACCGCTGCTCTCTCTTCGGGAAACGACGTTCTGATTGTCGGTGCGGGCATCACAGGCCTCGCCTGCGCGCGGAGCCTTCGCGCCGCGGGCGTTTCGGTGACCGTCCTCGACAAGGGGCTTTCGCCGGGCGGGCGCACGGCCCTACGCCGAGTGGGGGCGTTCACTTTCGATCACGGAGCCCAGTATTTCACCGCCCGCGGCGAGGCGTTTTCCCGCGAGGTGGCCTCATGGGAAACCCTCGGCGTGGTCGCGCGATGGCCCGAGGCGGGTGACGACCGATACGTCGGCGTCCCGTCGATGAGCGCGATCGCGCGACATCTGGGCGACGGGCTCGACGTTCGTTTCGGCGTGCACGTCGACGGCGTGAGCCTCCGCGACGGCGCGGTGATCGCTCACACACACGACGGCCACACGCTCACGGCGCGCGCCCTCGTCTCGACGCTTCCCGCGCCGCAAGCAGGCACGCTGTTGGCGACGCTCGACGCGATCGCGGAACCCCTCGCGCGCGTCACGATGGATCCGTGCTGGGCCGTCTGCGTCGCCTTCGAGCCCCGCCCTTTTTTTGGCGCCGACGTGCTGCGGTCGAAAGGTCCGCTCGCGTGGGCTTGCCGCGATGGGAGCAAACCCGGTCGCGAGGCCCACGACACGTGGATGCTCCACGGCAGCCCGGCTTTCTCCGCCGAGATGCTCGAGGCCGACGGCGCCGACGTCACGCGCGTTCTGCTCGAAGAGCTCGCTCGCGAGGTCGGCCCACTGCCGGCGATCGCGCGCACCTTCGCGCACCGATGGCGCTACGCGCGCGTGCGCGAGCCGCTGGGCGTTCCGTTCCTCGCGGCGCACCGCGGCGCGGCATCGGTGATGGCCTGCGGCGACTTCGCGTTTGGGTCGCGCGTCGAGGACGCGTATCGAAGCGGGATCGCTGCGGCCGAGGCGCTTGCGGCCTCCTTCACGAACGGGCGCGCGGTATCCTCGCGCGCATGAAACTCTATCTCTCCCCGGGAGCGTGCTCCCTCTCTCCGCACATCGTGGCCCACGAAGCGGGCATCAAGCTCGACGTCGAAGGCGTCGACCTTCGTAGCCACACGACGCACGGCGGCGAGGACTACCGCGCCATCAATCCGAAGGGCGCCGTTCCGTCGCTCAAGCTCGACGACGGCCAGGTGCTCACCGAAGGCGCCGTCATCGTTCAGTACCTCGCCGATCAAGCGCCCAGCGCGAAGTTGATTCCGGCCGCGGGGACGCTCGAGCGGTACCGCGCGCAGGAGCTTTTGAACTTCATCGCGACCGAAGTTCACAAGGGGTTCTCGCCCCTGTTCAACCCGAAGATCACGCCCGAGGCGAAGAGCGCGCAGATCGAGATGCTCTCGAAGAAGATCGGCTACGTCGCCGGCAAGCTCGAAGGGCGCGACTACCTGATGGGCGACACTTTCGGCGTGGCCGACGCGTACTTCTTCACCCTCATGACGTGGACGCCGGGCTTCGGCATCGACCTCGCGAAGTGGCCGTCGGTGAAAGCGCACTTCGACCGCGTGAGCGCGCGCCCCGCGGTGAAGGCGGCGATGGACCACGAGACGAAGCTCAAGGCGGCAGCCGGCGCGGCCGCGACCGCGAAGGCCTGAGAGCGGGCGGCCGCGAGGCCCTCGTTAGCCTTTCGGCCGCCTCGCCTTCTGGCTGCTCGTGGGCATGGGGAACGGCTCGCGCGTCGCGCCCTTGGGGTTCGACGCATCCGTTCCCCGTGCGAACTCGACCTTGCCGGTCGACGGCACGAAGGGCCCGCCGATCTCTTCGGACACGATCTCCTCGTGCCCCGCTTCGTTCTGCCCTTCGCCTGACGTCGCCGAGGCGATGAACTCTTCGGCGAGCTCCTCGGCGAGCGCGTCTATGGTGTGCGCTCGTCCGCCGGCGGGGTCGGGGAAAAACGCGTCCGCGCCGTCTACGCGCGGCTTCCGGTGAACGGGCGGCAAATGCATCTTCGTGGGCGGCATCGAGGCTCCTTACGGGCGCGCGAGCACGTGCGCTCTCACAGTCAGAGATAGCGATCTCGTCCAACGATAGACCTATTCGCAAGATGGCGAGCGCTATCGACCGAGCGCGCGTTCGCGTTCAGCCGTGAATGAACGGGCTCGCCATCGTGTCGCGCGGCGGGTCGTCGAGAATCAGTGATTCCCCGCTGGTGGCACGCAATCGCGCCGATAGGCCTTGCACGAACGTCCACAGGACTTTTCACGGCGAGGACGGGGTCCTTCCGCATGAGCCCCATCATCTCGGCGCCCGACGGCGTTCATCTTCCCGAGCCCCTCACGTTTCCGGGCGGAAGACGATATGGAAGCGATGGCGCTCGCCCTCTTCGCTCCGTCGGGTGCCGGGTGCGTTGCTCACCGCCACCGGCGTCTCCTCGCCGACCACCCACCGCGCGTTCGGGAGCTTCTGCGCGATCGCCGCCGGCACGAGGCGCGCAGCCTGTTCATGACCACAGGCGGCGCAGGCCATGGCGCGCGTTCGGCCGTCGATCTTTTCGAGAAGCGCGTCGTCCCAAGGTGCATGGCACCCCGAGCACTCCGGATCCTCCGCGCAGACTTCGACGGTCGCGCCGGGCGTCGCGCCACTCAAGCGCTCTCCGCGGCTGAATGTTGGGAGTGGGCCGAAAACGGCCTCCTTCTGCGTGCGAATCGCAATGTGCAGCAGCTCGGCCCAGGCGATGGCGCACCCCGCGCCGCACGCCGGGCAGGCGATTCGGGCTTCCATAGCGCGAAGAGTGATGGGCTCTCCGCAGGCCTGGCAGTCGATCGACGCCTCGACCGCGAGCGAAACGTAAACGGATGGCACGGCTCGTCAGCGTACACGCCCTCGCCCCTCCGCGCTTCCGAGGTCGGAGGTGGGGCTCTCTGGGGGCGCTACGCCCCGCAGTGCGTCGGCCGAGTGCGTCGCCGAATGCGGCGAGGCGTTTCACGCATTGGTCGTTCGATGTCGGTATTGCCATTATGGATACGAGTCCCCACAGGGAAGCGTCGCGGCGCTGCCATGCAGCCAAAGTTGGCCGAGCGATTACCAACTTCGCGCCTTGCCTACCTCGCAAATCGTGAGACGCTTCTCGCGTGAGGGGAATCGCATGAAGACATTTGCAAATGCCTTCGAGGGTGCCCCGCGCGACTCTCGATCCCGCCTCACACCCCACGCGGTGAAGTTTTACGAAAGCGACGCTCAGCTGGTCGAAGCCGTTCGGGTCTTCGTCCACGAGGCGCTGCGTGCGGGCGACGGGGTCGTTCTCGTCGCCACCTCGGCGCACCAGAGCGCCGTGCTCAGCGCCAGCGGCGTGGCGGCGCGCGGCGGCCCCATCGTCGTGCTCTCCGCGCAAGAAACGCTCGACGAGCTCATGCCCGGCGGCGTCCTCTCGCGCGAGTGCTTCCGCCGCGTCGTAGGCGTCGCGCTCGAGCGCGCATCTCGCAGCGCCACAGGCAACGTGCGGGCCTTTGGCGAGATGGTCGACTTGCTCGCCCGCGAGGGGCGCACCGAAGACGCGCTGCGGCTCGAAGAAATGTGGAACGAGCTCCTCTCTGAAACGGGTGTCTCGCTCCTTTGCGGATATGCCCTTTCGAGCTTCCCCCACGCAGCCGACGCGGCGGTTTTTCGGGCGGTCTGCGACAGCCACTCCCACGTCGCCCCGGCCGTAGGGTGCGACGGCGTCGACGCCGCAGCCGCGCGACACATCGCCGCCCTCGAGCAGCAAGCCCTGGGCGTGAAGAGCGAAATCGAGGCGCGAAAGCAGCTCACGGCGCGCCTCGATCAAAGTGAGAGCGCCCTCGTCGAGGCGCAAAGGCTCGGCGCGATCGCCCTTCAAACCGCGCGCATCGCGGGTGAGCTCAATAATTTGCTCACGACGATCGTGTGGGGGACAGATTCGCTTCTCGAGGAAGATTCCGAGGGGGAAAGGAAGCAGGCCGCTCTCGAAATTCGGCGGGCCGCCCGCGCGGCGGGGACGCTCACGCGGAGGCTCCAAGCGCTCGGCAGCCACGGCGTGCAGGCCGCCGATTCGGTCGACGCGAACGACGTCGCGTTTACGCTCCATACGTTTTTCAAGCCGATTGCGAATCCCCATTATCGATTCGATCTCGAGCTTTGCCCCGAGGCTACGCTCGTGGCGATCGACTACGGGCTCCTCGAGCAAATCACCCTCACGCTCATCATCAACGCGCGCGCCGGCATCGGAAGCGGCGGGCGCCTCGTCTTGCGAACGCGCCACCACGACGTAAGCGAGGTCGCGGACGGCGGCCTCACGCTCCCTCGCGGCCGCTACATCGAGATCACCGCCACCGTCGACGGCGCCGCCCCCGGAAGCACGAGCCTCGGCCGCATGTTCGAGCCGTTCCTCACGAACGCCGCCGGCAGCATCGGCCTCTCCACCGTCTACCAAGCCGTGCAGAAGCACGGCGGCACCATCCTCGTCGAAAGGTGCGAGAGGCAAGGCTCCACGTTCCGCGTCCTTCTGCCGTCGGCGTCCTCGGGGCCGAGCCCCCTTCGCGCCCGCCAAAAAAGCGTATCCCACGCCCCGGGCGGGCGGCGCTTGCAGGTCTTCGTCGCCGACGAAGAGCCGCTCATTCGACGCTTCATCGCCCGAAGCTTCCGAGCCTGGGGGTACGACGTCGTCGAAGCCGAAGACGGCGCGACCGCCATCGCGCTCGGAGCGATGCTCCCTCACGTCGACCTCTTCGTCACCGACGTCTCGATGCCCCGCGTGGACGGCTCTGCGGCCGCCGCCGAGCTCTTTCAGCTGCACCCCGGTCTCGTCGTCATCTTCGTCACCGGCCAACAGACGGACGAAGTCGACCACTGCGTGATCCCCACCTCGCGCCGCACCCTCATCGCCAAACCGTTCGACACAGCCCCCCTCCACGAAGCCGCCGTAGCCCTCGTCGAACGAAATACCCTCGACCGTAATTAGGCATTACGAAATTTCGATATCGAAGACGAGATCTGTGAGGAAAGAGAGGCGGGGAGGTTGGGAGGAAGAGGGAGGTGGTGATTTATTTGTAGACCACAGGTCCTTCCGGGAAAAAAGCGCGCGCCGGCCCGATGCGCTGACTCCACGCGCGCACGGCAGGGCAGCCCCCAAATATCCCCTCTCTCTCCCCTCCCCGCCTCCCCGCCTCTCTTTCCTCTCGATCTCCGAGGGCTTGATTGGCCGGGTGTCACCCGCCGGGTCGGCACGGGGGAGGGCTCGTGAGCCACTGGTCGACGTCGCTCACGCCGGTGCGGGCGTCGACGTCGCGGTAGGCTTCGCGGGCGCCCAAGGCGAGCTGGCGAACGTGGGGTGAGCGGTCGCCCGTGCCCCAAAGGCCTCGAGCGAGGGCGAAGCGGACGCGGCCTAGCTCGTCGCCGGTGGGGTGGTGCTCGACGATCCCTTGGGCGCGCGTGAGCGGCGGGATGGCGCGACCCGGGTGGCATTCGGCGAGGTGGGCTTCGCCTACGGTGGCGAGTGCTCGGCCGAGGAGATCGTGGCCGTCGGGGAGGGTGCCTTCGAGCGCGTGGAGGCCTAGATCGGCGTCGACGAGCGCTTCGCCGGGGCGGCCGAGATCGAGCAGCGCGCGTGCACGATTCACGCGGAGCGCACCGACGACCCAGTGATCGGCGCCGTACTCTTTCGTCGCGAGGCCGAGGGCATCGTCGAAGTGTGCGAGCGCTCCGGCGGGGCGATTGAGGCCCAATTCGGCTTCGCCGAAGTTGTTGAGGGCGAACACGACGGCGGCGGACGAACGCAGCCCGGCGCGCGACGCGATGGCGAGCGCGCGGGTGAGGAGCGTGACGACCTCGCCGAACCTGCGCGCCTCGAGGAGCACGGCCGACGTGTCGACCAGGTTGTGAATACGCGCGGGGTGGTCCTCGCCCTGATCGGCAATGATGAGCGCGTCTTCTTTGCCAAGTAGGACGAGCGCCTCGTCGTACGCGCGGCGGTGCAAGAGGCTGGAGGCGAGGCGGTTGTACAGTAGGCCGAGGGTCGCCGGATCGGTTTCGCGAAAGCGTTCTGCCGTGGCGACGGCGCGGCGGAGCGTGCTCACGGCGTCGGCGTAATTTCCCTCTCGAAACGAGAGCCAGCCGTCCGTCGAGAGGCGTTCGGTTTCGGCGAAGGCGTCGCGTCCGAGCCGCGCGCCGACGGCTTCGGCGAGGCGCACGTAGTCGCGTGCTTCGGCGAACTTTCCAAGCTCGCCCAATGCGAACGCGATGCCTACGAGGGCGCGCTCTTTGGCCGTGTCGGCATGGCCGCGTTCGGCCGCCCAGAGCGCGCGCTTGTACATCGTCGCGGCTTCCGCGAACTCGCCCGAGCTCACATGGAGAGCGGCGATGGCCGAGTAGGCGTCGGCCGTGAGCGGGTCGTGGTGGGCGACCTCGACGCCGCGCGCGAGGCGCTGTGCGCGCTCCGAGGCGCCACGGACCGCGCCCGCGTGGAGCTGCGCTTCGAGGGCCGCGAGCTCGGTCTGGAGGCTTTCGATCTGCGCACGGGTGGCGGCGTCTTCGGGCAACGGGACGACGGATGCCAGCGTCGCGCCGTTGCCGCAGGGTGCAAGGCTCGGCAGGCGTCGCGCGGCTTGCGCCGCACCGTCGACCACGTCGCCGTCGGCGGACGTGAAGAGCGCTGCGAGGGCGACCACGTCGCGCCGTCGCTCTTCGAGGCATGCCATGCGGAGCCCCATCGTGAGCTCGGACTGCTCGCCGCGAACGCGCGTGGCCGTGCACGTCTCGCCGTGCATGTCGGCCCAGCGCGTGGCGTAGCTGTCGAGGGTCGCGCTTGCCTGTTGAAAAGCTTGCGCCGCGAAGGGGCGGTCCGTCGCGAGGAACGCGGCGCGGGCCTGATCGCGCGTCTCGGCGTTCCACGCGCTCGCGATGAGGGCACGCCCACCGCCGCAAACGGGCACGGCCGCAGGCTTCGCAGCGCGGTAGCCGAGGGCACCGACGGTGAGCGACACGACGGCGCTCGCGGCGATGACGACGGCGCGAAATCGCCGCCCCGACGCGTCGTGGGAGAGCGCTTCGAGGAGAGCGTTCATGCTCTCGAAGCGCGCCTCGCGCGAGACGCTGAGCCCGCGCAGAAGCACGCGGCGCATCCACGGCGGAACGCTTACCCCCTTCGGGGGCGTGCGAAGCCTCCCCGTGACGACGGCGTCGCGGAGATCGCTCAGCGAACCGGCAGCGAAAGGGCGCTCGCCGTAGAGCGCTTCGTACAGCGCGACGCAAAAGGCGAACTGGTCGGTGCGCGGATCGGCCGGCTCGGCGCGGTACTGCTCGGGCGCCATGTAGCCCGGCGTTCCGAGAATGACCCCTTCGCTCGTGAGGGGACTTCCGAGACCCGACGGCCGTGTCGACACGCGCATGCGTCCCACCGATCCGTGGGACGACTCGGGGTCGCGCACGGAGGCGGGGTTCTGCGGCTCGCGCGCCGCGTCTCGCCGGCTACTTGGCAGCTCGCGCTCGTCGTCGTCGTCGTCGGTATTCGCCAAGAGGCGGGCGGCGATGGCGCCGCCGTCGTAGCCCACGAAGCCTCGCGGGAGGCGCACCGTTGGAAGCACCACCCCCTTCGACTGCGTGTCGGCCGAGGGGTCCGATTCGTCGTCGGACGCGGCCGCCTGGGCGACGCCGTCGTCGTGCACCGCGCGGGCGATGCCGAAGTCCATGACCTTGACGCTGCCGTCGTCGGCCACGAGCACGTTGTCGGGCTTGAAATCACGGTGAACGAGCCCCGCCGCGTGGGCTGCCGCGAGTCCGCGCCCGGCGGCGATGTACGCGTTGACGATGGCGCGAAACGTCGGATTCGTCTCGAGGCGCCAGTGCCGCAACGTGACGCCGTGGACGAGCTCCATCGTCAGGAAGACGCGCCCCTCCGAAATGCCCACGTCGTAAATGGGAAGAACGTTGGGATGCGAGACGCGCGCCATCGCCTGCGCCTCGCGCACGAGCCGTTCTTCGAAGTCGCCTACTTTGGTATGTGCGGTCTCGCGCAGGAGGAGCTTAATCGCGACTTTGCGATCGAGCTCCGGATCGTAGGCCGAGTAGACCTCGCCCACGCCTCCGGCGCCGATGCGGTCGAGGAGGACGTACCGACCGACAGTGGATCCGCGTACCAGCGCGGTTCGATCGTGGTCCGTCGTCACGGGGTTCGAGCCTACCCCGTTCACCGGTTGATTCAACCACGGGGATGGATCGCGAAAGACGATCGCACGTGGCTCGGAGAGCGCGCGAAGCCGCGTGTGCCCTGTGCTCGCCCGAGCGCGAAAACGGCTTGAAAAATAGTCGATTGTGACGACCGCCCACCGGGGTTCCCACGGTGCGAGGTGGGGCGAGGAGCGAACCGTGCAGTGGGGGCTTCGCCACGCCGGAGGTGACCGATGATCGAGATGAACCGTATGCGGCCCAAGGCCCTCATGAGTGTGGTCGCGATGACCTCGCTCCTCACAGGCTGCGCGGTCTCGAGCCCGCCCATCGCATCGAATGGCGAGGAAGTGCCGGCCCCGGCCATCACGGATACATTGGCGCCGGAGGGGCTTTCGCAAAACGGATTATCGCAAAACGGATTTTCCGAAAATGGCCTTTCGCAAAACGGATTATCGCAAAACGGACTTTCTCAAAACGGTTTGGGAAGCGCCCCGCTCGCGTCGGCGTCCCTCGCCGCGAGCGCGCCGTTCGCCACGTGGTTCGAAGCCGACACGGCGCGCGGCAACGAAGTGATGACCTACGTCGCGCGATGCGCCGCGCCCACGGGGGCTACGATTTCGTACGTCGCGTCGAGTGGCACCGCCTACGCGTGGCCCGGCACGTTGGGGCTCGCGCCGCTCTGGCAAACGGCGCCCATCGCGACGCGCGAGCAAGAGCTCGTCACGGCGTGCCTAATGGCCCACGTGAACGGCCTCGGGCACCACGTCGAGATCTCGGTGCGCGGCGCTGCGGCTTCTCTCGTGGCGTCGACGACGGCGGCGGAGGCGAACCGCTTCTTCTTCCGCGAGGGGGCGTTCTACGGAAACCTCTTCGTCTCGCCGGTGCTGCACGTCTGCTCCGGTAATGCATGGTTGCAGGAGAAGCTCTATGGGACCACGGGACGCGTGTGCACTCTTCAAGGCAATTGTGGATTTCAGTGGGACGGGCATTGCGACGACGTCTGCACGCATCGTGATTTGAAGACGATCGACGCGGGCGCGGGGGCCGTTGGCTACAGCGTTTACGACCGTTGTGGCGCGTCCGAGAACGTCGTGACGACATTCCTCACGCTCTGAGCACACGTGCGGTTTTAGGCGGTGAAAGCGGCCTACCTGCTCCACAAACAGTTTGTTCGCGACTCCCGATTTCGCTAGTCGCGGCCCAGGCGGTTGCAGATAGCGTTAGAGGACCATCGCGCGTGTCGATGGTCTGCCGAAAGGCTCGCGAGGGGCGTGCCGATGAGTGTTCGTTCGCACCAATCGACCGAGGATGGAGCCAACGCGAAGGGCGATGGCGAAGGGAACCCATCGTCTCCGTCCATCGAAGTCGCAGACCCTTTCTTGGAGTCCGATCCGCCGCCCACGCGTCGCGGAGAGGACGACGCCGAACGCGCCGTCGCAGCGCCGCCCGCGCCCGCTCCAAGCGCGCCTCGCACCGCGACCCGTCGCGTCGCGCCCCCGCTTCCGCGTGCGGGCTCCAGCGCCGGCGCGCCTCGCCCCGTGACCCGCGCCTTCGAGGCGCTCGGCTCGTCCTCGTCGAGCGAATCGCGCATCTCCCGCGCGCCGCTTCGGCCGTCGCGCACGCCGACGCAAAGGCCACCGTCGGGCGTTCCGGGAGCGCCTCCGAGCGCGCCGCTGATGGCCGCCGCCGTCGCGACGGGGGACGAAGAGAGGCGAGTGACGCCGTCGGGCCGTCCGAAGATTCAATCGTCGGCGGGCTCGTACAGCATGGCGGCGGTGCGCGCGCCGACGCGGCTAGGCCTCTCGGCCGTGAACGGCTCTCCCATGCCGACGACGACGGAATCGGCGATGCGCGCCGTCCTGCCGGCGACCGTCGAGCTCAGCGAAGCGAGCGACCGCGCGTCGGGGGTGATTGCTTCGACGCCCAATGTGCTCCTCACGGCGCCAACCGAATCGATGGTCGAAGTGACGATCGATATCGACGGCGACGAGCGCGCGGCCGAAAGCGGCGTCCTCCGCGACGCGGACGACGACTCGGCGCCGGCTTCGACGATCGACGGCGACACGGCGAACGATCTGCAGACCCTCGTCGTCCCGGCGGATCCGTCGCCCGGCGATGGCGCTCCTCTCGAACGGTTCGCGGCGAGCGCCCCAAGCGCGCTCCGCGTCGTGCGCGGCTTCTTCGTTCAGGTGATGCAGCACACTGCCGTCGGCGAGGGCGTCCCCGCCGCGCGCGCGGCCGTCGAGGCGCTCGGCCGCGCCGCGAAAATGATAGGCGTCGACGCGGTGGCGACCTTGCTCGCCGAGCTCACGCGCGCCTTCTCACCCATCGACGATTGGCCCGACGGAGAGCCGCTGCCCGAAGGTGCGTGCGTCGATCTCCTGCGCTCTTACCAGCCTCTCGCGGACGCCCTCCCGTCAGCCTTCGCGCTCGAAGAGGACACGGCTCGCCGCGACGCCGTCATCCTCGACGCCCTCCTTCGGCAGATCCCTCTCGTCAACGGCGTCATCCTTGCGAAGCTCGAGGCGCGCGACGTGCGAACGGTGGGCGCGCTCGCGTCCCTCGATACGCCCGACACCCTCGCAGCGCTCGCGGGAATCCCGCTTCCACTCGCGGCGCGTATTCTCGAAAAGGCGCAGAGCTATTTGCGTGATCGCAAAGCGGGCGCGACGCCCGTACTCTCGTCCGACAGCGCTGTCGAGGCGACCGCCGACTCGAGCTCTCGCGCCTTCGATCGCGAGCGTCTCATGGCCCTCGCGGCGCGCCTCCGCTTTCAGCACGAGGGGTACGAAGAGGCCGCGAAGGGATGGTCCGACGAGGCCAATACGCTGAAAAGGAAGCTCCGTCAGGGGCGTGCCGACGCGTTCCTCCAGGTGAAGGTCGTGCTCGCGCGCATGGGCGAGCTCGATCGGCTGGCGGAGCTCGAACGGCTGCCCTTCGAACGCCGCGTCGATGAGCTCGAAGAGTTTCTCGATCGCCCCGAGGACGAGGACGAGGTGACGAAGGCCTCGGGCTGATGGCGATACGCCCTACGGGATGCGCGATAACGCGATAACGCGACTGGAACCGTCCGTTGCAACGATTGCGAGAGAGGAAGCGCGTGAGATGACCGACTTTACGCCGAGCGCTATTATCGAGAAGGCGCAGCGTGGTGAGCCAATCGAGCGTGCCGACCTCAAAGGGGTCGTGCTCGCCTCGGCGATGCTCGAGGGGGCGTCGTTTCGGCGGAGCGACCTCGACGGCGCCAACCTCGAAAAGGCGAAGCTCGCCCGCGCGAACCTGAAGAGCGCCAGCCTCCGCGAAGCCTATTTGGCCGATGCCGATCTGCGCGACGCGAACCTCGATAACGCCGATCTCGAGGGGGCGAACCTAACGCGGGCGAACCTCGCAGGCGCGAACCTCACGCGCGCGAATCTCGAAGGGGCCAATCTCGAAAAGGCCGATTTGCGAAAGGCGAAGCTCTCCTACGCCCAGCTCGAATCGGCGAATCTCGCGGGGGCGATCCTCACGGGGGCGACGCTCTCCCACGCGGCGATGGGCGAGTGCCATTTGGGCGGCGCGAAGCTCGACGGAGCCGATCTCACGGGCGCGAACTTGCGCGCAGCGAACCTCGAAGAGGCAGACCTCACAGACGCGCGTCTCGACGACGCGGTGTTGACCGCGGCGAGTGGCCACGGCGCGAAGCTCGTCGGCGCATCGCTTCGGCGTGCGAGCTTCGGCGCGTCGACCTTCGAAGGGGCCGACTTCGGCAATGCCGATCTCCGCGGCGCGACGCTCACGGGCGCAACCCTCGACGGCGCAACGTTCACCGGCGCCAAGGTGCGCGGCCTCGTCGGCCTTCGAAATAGGCCCGTGGGGGTGCGTGCCGACTGGGTCGACACCGGTGCCGACGGCGACGGCAAGGAGCGCGCGCCGGGCACGCAGATTGGCGAATTGCTCACCCTCCAAGACACCAAGCCCGTCGTCGTGCGCAGCCCGAAGAGCCGCTATTTCGGCCGTGGCGACGTGCTCAAAGACGCGGTCCTCGAATTCGAGGACGGCGCCACCGTCGAAATCGAAAGCCGCTTCGAGCGGTGCTCGATCGCCCTCGGCAAAGGGACCGAGCTTGTCGTCGGCCCCGAAGGCGTTCTTGCCGGCTGCCAAATTCGCGGCGCCGGAAACATCCGCATCGACGGCGCCTTCGTCGAGCGGGAGAGCCCGGGCATCGTCGGCGCCAACCAGCTCGTGGTCAGTGCGAGCGGCTCCCTCGTGGGCGCCGTAGAGCAGCCTCCGTCGTCGTGGACACGGTTCGCGTTCGAGCCCGGGTGCAAGCTCCGTATGCAAATCGTGAATGGCAAAAAGCTCGAAAACGACAACATGAACAAGGGGCAGTCATGACGGAGCGCGACGCGGGCACACCTTCGCCCAAGACCACGCTGGTCGAAGAGGGGACCGAGTTTCGTGGCGCGCTCACATCGAAGTGTCCCGTCGTCGTGCGCGGCGTCGTCGACGGTGAGGTTACCGCGCCTTCGCTCACGGTGAGCGAAACGGGCGGCGTTCACGGCACCGTGAAAGTGACCGACCTCCGCTCCGAAGGGGAGCTCGCCGGCGAAATCGACGCCGACGTGGTCGTCCTTTCAGGCACGGTCAAAGACGCGACGATCATCCGCGCGCGCTCGCTGGAGGTGAAGCTCACGGCCCCCGATGGCAAGATGCAGGTGCTCTTCGGCGAATGCCGACTCGACGTCGGCGACATGCCGTCGAAAGAGATCGAGGCGTGGCCGGCCAAATCCCTCGCGCCGAAGAACGCGAGCGCGCCGCCCCCCGCCCGGGCCCGCGACGTCGCGTCGGTGAGGCCGCCGCCGCGGATCGACGACAGCGCCGTCGACGCCGCCCTCGAGAACCTCGTCGGCCCTTCGTGAGCCTCCCTTAGAGCGCGCCTCAGGTCTTCGCGACGCTGGCTTTCATCGCGCCGACTGTCTTTCTCAGGGACGACAGTCGCAGCGCGTTGGCGACCCAGCGTAGGACCGTTTCGCGGTCCCACGGCTTCATCAAGATTCCTTGCACGAGGCCCGATGCGAAGGCCTGTTTCACTTCGTCGAGATCGCCGTGGGCGGTCATCATCAGGCACGCCATGTCGGGGCGCAGCGTGCTGACGCGATGGAGGAACACGACGCCGTTCTCTTCGGGCATCGCGTAGTCGACCAGGGCCACGTCGAACTCTTGGCGCGTGGCGAGCTCGTAGGCGCGTGCCGCCGACGAGGCGAAGCTCATCGCGTAATCCTTCCGGAAGACGCGGCGGAACGTATCGAGGTTTCCCGGCTCGTCGTCGACCACGAGCAGCTTCGGCAGGGAATCCTGTAGGGCCATTTGCGCTTTCACGGGGCGCGTCTGGCCGCCCCTCTGGCAAGTCTAGCTGACGATGCGCGGCACGCGCACGACGAAGCGCGCGCCCCCCGCGGGCGAGGTCTCGAGGTCGAGCGCGCCTCCGTGCCCTTCGACGACGATGCGGCGGCAGATCGAGAGCCCGAGCCCCGTCCCCTGGCCCACGTCTTTCGTGGTGAAAAACGGCTCGAAAATGCGCTCGCGAAGCGCGATGTCGACGCCGGGGCCGGTGTCGTCGATGGTCACCTCGACCGACGCGTCCGTGAAGCTCGCGGTCACGACGATCTCGCCCCGATCGCCCACGGCATGCATTGCATTCTGCAATAGATTCAAAAATACCTGATCGAGTTGGCCCGGATGGAACGAAATGGGCGGAAGGTCTTCGTAGACCTCGCGAATCGTCACCGCGCTCGGGAGGCCTCGGCGAACCATCGCGACCGTGTCGCGCAGCCCCGAGGTCGGGTCGCCAAGAACGCGCTCCGGCTCGCCGCCGCGCATGAACGCGCGTAGCTCGGAATGGACCGCGCGTACGCGTGCCGATGCGAGAGCGACGACGTTGAGTGCCGCGTCGAAGTCTTGGGTTACGTAATCGAGCTCGAGTTTTTCGAAGAGCGCGGCGGCCCGGGCGCGCCCTTCGTCCGTCGTCTCGGCGGCCTCACGCAGCTCGGCGACGGCGCGGGTGAGATCTGCCAAATAGCCGCGCATCGGCTCGACGTTGTTGGCAATCACGTTCACCGGATTATTCAGCTCGTGGGATAGCTGCGCGAGGAGCCTTCCAAGGGCAGACAGCTTCTCGGACTCGGCGACCTTGGCTTGGGCCCGCGAGAGCTCCTGCGTGCGTGCGGCGACGACCTCTTCGAGCTCCACGTTGAGGCCGCGCAATCGTCGCAGACGCCAGCGCACGAAGAGCGCGAGGGCGAGGGCTGCGGCGAGAACCTCCGCGCCCTTCGCGAAAACCGTCTGCCACCACGCTGCGCGAACGTCGAACGGGAAGCGAGCGGGCGCGCCCCAGGTGCCTGGGCTCACGCGGGCTCGCACCTCGAGCTCGTAATGCGCCGGTGCGAGGGCGCTGTAGCGCGCCTGACGCCCTTCGCTCGCATGCCACTCGGTCTCGAGCCCCACGAGCCGCACCTCGTGCTCGATGCGATCTTCGTTGGAAAACGCAATGGCCGTGAAGCGCGCGGCGAGCGTCGCCGTTTGCGAGGGGACGCTCGCCACGGTCGCTGCCTGTAGCGGCGGCGAGCTCTCGCCCAGGCGCACGTCGACGAATGCGACCGCCGGGGGGGCCATCGGCCCGTCGTATCCGTCGGCGGCGAAGTGGCCAATCCCGGTGCTCGTGCCAATCCACACATCGCCGTTCGGATCGGCGAGGAACGCCGTGGCGTCGCAGTCGTTTCCAGGCAGGCCGTCGGTCTCGTCGAAGTGGTCGTGACCACGGCTCCCGAAAACGTCGAGCCCCTTGCCGGTCCCAATCCAGAGGCTGCCGCGCGCGTCTTCGCCAAGGAAATAAACGCGCCCGTGCACGAGGCCGCGATTGCCGTCGATGTGATCGATATTTTGGAGATGTTCCCTCTCGTAGGCAAAGCAGCTTGCCCCCAGGGCATCGAGGTACGAGACGCACAGCGTTCCGTCGCGGCGCGCGACGAGATAGCTCACGGCATTTCGCTTGAGGCCATCGGCCGTGGTGAACCGATGCCAGTGGCCGCCGTCGTAAAGCGAGAGGCCGCGGGTTCCCGTCGCCCAAATTCGCCCTTTCGAATCTTCGACCACCTGCGCCACGCGCTCGGCGCTATCGCGGCTCGGGTCGTCCGGCGCCGTCACGAGAGGCGCGCGCGCGAACGTGATCGCATGGGTAACGGCGTTCGGCGTCCCGAGAAGAGACCTCCGCCTTCGGTCCCGACCCAGAGGGTGCCCGTGTGGTCGAGCACCAGCGACAGAATGCGCGACCCCTCGAGCCCCGCTGCGGTGCCGAACGCTTCGACCCTGCCCGTCACGCCGTCGCGACGGAGCACTTCGAAAGGGCTGCCGCCCATCCACGTCGTGCCGTCGGGCTCGCGCGCGAGGGTACGGATGCCGTGGGTCTCGGTCCCCGCGACGACGCTCCACCCGTCGTGCGCGCCGCGTGCGAGGCCCGATCCGGTGCCTGCGAGAATGCGCCCGGTCGCGTCGCGCGCGAGGGTCCAAATGAGGTCGTCGGGGAGGCCGTCGAGGGTCGTGTGGCGGCTCCACCGGCCGTTGCCGCGCAGCCGTGAGAGGCCGTCGCCGGCCATCCACAACGTGCCGCCGCGGTCTTCGAGGACACCGCGGACGAGCGGTGGATAGCCGCGCTCGGTACCGAGGAGCGTCGCGTCGTCGCCCGCGATGTGGAGGACGCGCCGCCCCGCATCGAGCCACAGGCCGCCGTGGCGGTCGACTGTGAGATCGTCGCCAATCGAGGCGGCGCCGGCGAGGGCCGAGCGATCGACGAAGGGGCCGCCCGACGCTTCGCGCATCCACAGGTGGTCGGACGATCGTAGCCAGAGGCGGTTGCGACCGTCGCGTTGAAGGACGGTGACCGCCGAGCCGGGAAGCGCGGTCGCGCCGTCGGACGTGCCGACGGTCTCGATGCGGCCATCGACGTAGAGGTGCTCGACGGACCGGCCGCGCACGCCCCACGCGCTGCCGTCGGCGTCGATGCGAAGGGCGCGCACGTTGCCGTCCGACCACGGCGCCACCCGCTCCCATCGCGCGGGTAGCTCGCCCGCGCCGCTGGGCGACGGCGCGGCCGATTCGCGAAAGACGCCGGCGGGCGTCGCGGTCCAGAGGCGGCCGTCGGGGCTGCGGGCAAGGGCATAGGCGGGGCCGGCGGGGAGGCCCGCGTCGGGGCGCACGGCGACGAAGTGTGCGCCGTCGAAGCGCACGACACCGCTGTCGGTCGCGGCGGCGATGCGGCCGTCGCCGGCGATGGCCATGGCCCAAATCGTCGTCGAGGGTAATCCCGATTCGATACCAAAGTAGCGAAAGCGCTCGCCTTCGTAACGATAGAGGCCGTCCGCCCCGACCCAGACGAAGCCGTCGTCGTCTTGCAACGTGCTGAACGTCGACGCGACGGCGAGGCCGGATTCGGCGCCGTAGCGGCGATAGGCGACGCGACCTTCGGGGTCGTCGCCGGCACGCGCGATGTGCGCGAGCGTGACAGAGCCCACAAGGGCGCTGAAAAGGGGCGCGAGCGCGCGTGAAAACGTGCGCGCGCGCAGGGCTTGGAAACGGTGAGTTGCCATTCGCAGCAAGGGGCCGAACATCGAACTTATCACTGCGCGACAACAGAATAACGGCCGCGGTGGGAATCTGGATTAGTCACGATCCACGGTATTTTGCCTGAAAAGCGACCGAGTTACCCCTCGGTCGAAAAGAAACTATGCGCACATGTCGTTTTTCGACGCCAAACGTGTGCGCAATTCGAATCGGGGCGCTAGCAGTGGGTCCCGGTGCGGCCCGGACAGCCGGCCCTTCGCGCGAAGCCGAGCACCGTTTTTACATATCCAATTTAGGAGTCATGATGCGTTCGTTCGTTATCGTTTCGGCGGCCCTTTGTGCATTCGCAGTCGCAGCTTGCGGGGGCGCCCCCTCGAGCGAAGCCGATTCGTCTGCCGAGTCCGCGGCTTCTGCTCCGACGTTCGACGCGTTCGGGAAATCGCTTGTTGGAAAGTACACGGACTCGGGTTTTTCGGACGGCGTCACGGAGTTCGTGACTCTCGAGCTTCACCTCGACGGCTCGTACACGGGCACCAGGAAGAGCGCGAAGAGCGGCGCAAAGCCGACGACGGAGACCGGTCGCTTCACGGCCAACACGACGGCGCAGACGCTCTCCCTCGCCCCCACCGCCCCGCGCGGGGCGAAGCGTACGTACGGCGTGCAGGTCGACACCTCGACGCTCATGATCACGCCCGCGGGGGCGACCACGGGCCAGGCGCTGATGTACACGTCGCGCAGCGAGTGCCTCGTCGATTCGGACTGCGGCGACAACGCTGTCTGTAACATCAGCAACACTGCGCGCGTCTGCGGCGTGAAGACGCTCCCGACGACGCCGGACGCGGGCGCCCCGACCCACGTGAAGTGCTCGAAGCGCCGCGGCGGCGCGCTCATCACGTTCAAGATCGCAGGCAGCGCCAACCCCGACGGCAAGCACGACTCGAAGGCCGAGACATTCGCCGTCTGGTCGACGAACACCGAGTTCATCGACCGCGCGAAGCTCGGCAAGACCATTCCGGCCGGCGGCACCGAGCCCCAGTGGGGCACGCCGAACTTCGACCAAGTCGTCGCCGGCAAGGACGACTGCAACCCCGGATACGCCTGGCATGTCGAGCCGCAGGGAATGGCCTGGGGCGATCTCAGCATGGAAATCTGCGACGCCGCGCCGAGCTACATCCAGAGCGACATCGCGGGCTGGATCAGCACGCCCACGCGCTACTGCCCCTGGGGCCCGCAGATCGTCCGCGTCGACGACCGTCGCTAATCGAACTTTGTACTTAGTTTAGCGTAAGCACTCATTAGAATGCCTAGGGCGCCCGTCGCCACCCGGACCGGGGTGGAGGCGGGCGCCTGATTTCGTTAATGGGATTTCATGATTCGGTCGAAGACGCGCTGAAGCGAGGACGATCTAGAGACCCGGTCCCGACGTGCCGCCCCACTCTTCGGGCGCGACGTCGGCGACCGTCTGCGAGAACGACCACGTGTGGCCGCCGAGATCGACGGCTGTGTACTGCCTCTCACCGTAGGGAAAGTCCGTTGGCGGTTGGAGAATCCGCGCGCCCTTTGCGCGGGCGCGATCGTGGTGGATCTCGACGTCGACCACGCGCACGATGAGCGAGTGCCCGGGGTCGAGGAGCAACGGCGACGCGGCGACGACCTCGCCCGTGAGCGCGACGCGTTCGACGCGGCTTCGCTCGCGAATGGCCACGGCGCCGTCGCCCACGGCGAGCTGCGCGCGGTGGCTCCCCGCGCGCCATCGTTCGGTGAAGCCGAAGGTTTCGCACAGCCAAAAAGCGGCCTCGCGTACGTCGTCGTAGGCAAGGACCGGCATGACGGTCGACGTCGGCATCGTTCGGTTGATCAGCATGAGGGCGCCTTCTCTTCGTGCGCGTGGGACGCACGAGCCATGGTCTGGCACATCGTGGACGCTGGCAATACGGTCACCCGCGCGGCGCAGTCTTGAACAGCACGAGACTCACGCCGGCGAGGATCACCACCATGGCGACGACGATCGCCGGCCCCACGTGCTCGCGCGCGACGACGGCGCCGAGGAGCACGGCGACGACGGGGTTTACGAATGCGTAGCTCGTGGCGAGGGTCGGCCCGACGTTACGTAGCAGATAGCCATAAGCGCTGTACGCGAGGACCGATCCGAAGAGCGCGAGGTACGTCACGGCGCCCATCGACGAGGCGGGCAGGGGGCTCACCAATCGGTCGCCGTGGGCAATGGCGAGAATGCCAAGTACGATTCCGGCGCAAAGCATCTGGGCGGCGCTCGCCATAAGCCCTTTTGGCAAATCCATCCGGCGGCTCCAGATCGACCCGGCCGACCAGCAGATCGCCGCGGTGAGCAGTGCGAGGGCGCCGAGGGGGTTTCCGCGGAGGTCGCCGTCGAGGTTCAACAGAACGACGCCGCAGGCCCCGATGCCGAGCCCTACGATTTGCCGCCGCGACGGCCAGGCGCCGACGAGTCCGCCGATGAGCGCCGTCCACAGCGGCACCGACGCGACGACCACCGCGGCGAGCCCCGAGGCGACCCACTGTTCGGCAATGGCGACGCCGCCGTTTCCTATCGTGAGCAGGAGGACGCCGATGCGGGCGCACGCCCACCACTGCCTCGCGGTGGGGAGCGGCGAGCCGCCGAAGCGCGCGATCACCCCTAAAAGAAGCCCCGCCGTGGTGAACCGAAGGCCGCCCATCAGCAGTGGCGGAAAGCCCACGAGCGCGATGCGCATGGCGAGGTAGGTCGACCCCCAGACCACGTAGAGCGTGAGCAACGCGGCGATCACGACGACGCGGCGCGGTGCGTTTTGGATCACGCGCGCGACTATAGCGAAGCCTCTGCAGCGGACCCCCGTGTACTCGCGGGGATTTTCGCGACGACGACCTCACGCTTGCCACCGCGGTCGATGTCGGGACGACGGCGTGCGTGGTGCTGCCGAAAACGAGCTAGCCTTTCTGCGTGCAAGGTGTGTTTGGCGGAGAGGTTCATCACGACGCGAACGGTTCGATCGAGCGCGCCCCGCGGGCCGTCGTCGAGGCCCTGAGCCTCGCGTCGCGCGACGGGCCCAACGCGACGTCCGCTCCCAAGACGAGCGCCGTGACAATCGTCACGTACGCGTTCGACGTCGCGCGCGAGGCCGTCGCCTATTCGGCCGATCTCCGCGAGTCGCTCCCCATCGACGAAGCGCCCGCCCTCGCGCGATCCACCGCCCTCGCGGCCCTCGCCGACGTGGCCGCGGCCCTCGCCCCGCGCCATGCGGTCGGCATCTTCCACGGCGACCTTCGCCCCGCCACGGTTCGCATCGGCCCGCGCGGCCCGTGGCTCCTCATCCCCGCGCGCACGCTCGCACCCGGCGCATCTCTCGCCGCGCGCCTTCGAAACGGCGCGCCCGCGAGCGACGTCTCCTTCGCCGCGCCCGAGGTCGTCACCTGCTTCGAGGCCACCGAGGCTTCCGACGTCTACGCCCTCGCCGCGCTCACGCACCGCATTTTGTCGGGCTTCGCGCCCCTCGGGCAGATCGACTTCGGCGCCGCGCGCGATCCGCGCGCACCGTTTGCCGAGCTCGCCGATCTCGTCGCGAGCTGCCTCTCCGCCACGCCGGCACGGCGGGCTTCGCTCGGCACTCTCGAGGCCGCGCTCCGGTTCGCCTCGAAGAGCGCCGCGCGCATGGACACCGCGCCGTCCGGAGGCGGACCGTACCGCGCCGAGCCCCATGTGCCGCGCATCGCCGCGACCTCGCCGGCCCAGGCCGCGGCGATGCAAGAGGGGGCGTCGAGCATGTCGGCGATCCTCGTGCTCGTTCTCGTCGTCGGCGGCTTCTTCGTTCTCGTCGGCGCGATATGGCTCGTCGCCGTCAATTGGGATGCCCTTGGCGAAGTCGGCCGCTTCGCGCTCCTCGGCATTCTCACGGCGGGCGTCGCCGTGGGCGGCGTCGTCGCCGAGCGACGTGGAAGCGAGCGGAGCGGCTTCGCCCTCGTCATTCTCGCGTCGCAGCTTTTGTGGGCCGACGCCGCGTACTTGCTCCACCTTCTCGACGTCGTCGAAAAGCCCGGGCCGTGGGCCGTCGCGTCGGCTGCCGTCACCGCGGTCACGTTCGGCCTCGCCGTCTGGAAGCGCTCCGGCCTCGCGGCCTCCCTCGCGGCTGCCGGCTTCGGCGCGTTCGGCGCATGCCTCGGCGCGTTCCTCTCGACGGGGAGCGACCTCGGCCCCGCCACGTGGGGGTGCGTCGTCGCGCTCGGGTATGCGGCGCTCGCCGCCCTCGGCCATCGCCTCGCACGCGAAGCCGTCGGCGTACCGTTCGCCGTCGGCGCGCTCGCCTGCGGGTGGCTCTCGGCGTTCATCGGCCTCGTCCTTTTGAACAACGAGAGCCACCGTTCGTTCGGCACCCTCTGGCCGTACGCCATGATGGCCCTCGCCGCGGCGTGCGCCTTCGTCCCCTCCGACGTCTACAGGGCCACGGCGTTGGTCGCCGCCGGGGGGCTCATTGCGCTGGTCCCCACGTTCGAAGCGCTGATTCGCCACGACGTACTTGCCTATGCCATCGTGGCCATTGCCATCGGCTTCGCGGGCGTCGCGAGCGGTTTCGTCACCCCGTGGGCATCGCGCGACGCCACGCGCCAGCACACCGTGGTGCTCCTCGGCCTCATCTCGGCAGTCGCGGCGCCATCGATTCTGTTCCTTGCAAAGTGCAACGACAAGGACGGCCTCGACGTCTTGGGAACGCCTGCCGGCGTCTACCTTCTTCTCGTCTGCGCCATCCCCACGACCCTCATCGGCCTCTCCTACGGCGTCTCGTCGCGCGCCACGCAGAAGACCACGTACCGCCTCGTCGAGCTCGTCGCGCTTTTGCAGTTTTTCGGCCTTTTCACCCTTGAATCGCTTCTCCGCTTCGACGACTTTTTCTACCCGCTGGCCCTCGGCGGCGTTGCCGTGGTCGTCATCGGCGCGGGGGTCGCCACGCGCCGCGCGACCCTCGTCATGCTTGCGTCGGTCGCCCTGCTTCTCAACTTGTGGATTCAGTACTTCGAGAAGCTACGGCACGCCTTTCCAACGTCGGTCCTCGTCTTGGGCTTCGGCATCGGCCTCTTGGGTTTTGGCGTGCTTTACGAGCGCCGCGTACGTCATCTGCTTCCCCAGCTCGACTCCTGGGCGTGACGTCGCTCGCCGTACCCCGTTCGTAGCTGGTATTTCGAAGTCGCTTTACGGCGCAATCACGCCTTCACAGGCGATTGGCACCTTCGGTGGCGCGCCCGGTTTCGATTTTGGCCCCGCTTTCGCCTCGGCAGAGAACCACCACGCGAGCGACGCGTCGCACCCGTCATTGGCGGGGAGCGGCGCCTGCGCCACGCACGCCGTGTCGCCGGCCGGGCAGCGGAGGCGAACATGAAAATGGTCGTGATGGGCCCACCACGGCCGCACGCGACCGATCCACGACTGCCCCTTCGCGGTCTCGCAGAGCTTTTGTTTCACGGCCGCGTTGACGAATATTCGCTCTACCGCCGGATCCTTCGCGGCGATTTCGACGAGCCGCAGCGCGCTTTTATCGAAGGCCGGCGTGAGCCTGTTCGTTGCGAGGTCGACGATGGCGCGCGCCGAAAGCGACTCGCGCTCGGCGGCGGTCACGGGCCCCTGCGACTTCGGCTTCGGGGGAATGAACGAGACGTCGACGTCGAGCCCCGTCTGGTGGCTGGCGTGCCCCGTGAGCGTGGGGCCGCCGCGAGGCTGAGCGAGATCACCTATGTAGATCGGGGCGAGCGACGCGTGGCGCGCCCCTTCGCCGAGGCGCCCCAAGAAGGCGACGAGGGCGGGGTGGCCAAAAAAGCGGCGCCGCGAAGGGTGCATCACGACGTAATCGGTCGACGCGGGGAGCTCGACGCCGCCGCGCAGGCAGCCGTTCGCATAGTCGCCAATCGACGCTGCAGCGCCAACCGCCGGGGTTTTCGCGCGCGTCCATCGGCGGTCGGGGCCGCCATCGAGCGTGCTCGCGCTGGCGACCGGCTGCGCGTCGCTCCCGGCGTCGCCGGCGGCTCCCTCGACGGCTGCATCGAAGGCGCCGAGCGACACGTCGTTGCGCGCGGCCGAGGTCTGCTCCGCATCGGGGCTTTCGCCCGCTGCTTCGTGCGTAGGCTGCGCCGTCGCCGGGGCCGAGAAGGAGACGGCTTCGCTCGAACGGCAGGACGCCGTCGCGCTTGCCACGAGCGCTGCGGAGAGGAGCGCACGTGTGGGGTGAAGCCGCATCGAGGGAGCTTAGCGCAGCGAGAGCCACTGCCGGACGCACTGACGGGGAGCGCGACGTTGATGACCGTTCCGTCGATGAATGCCATCGTCGAACCGAGAGTGGCGACAATGAGGGCGCCCGAAGGGGAATAGGATTTCGCGCGAGGCATCGCCGCCCGAAGGTATAGCCCTCCCGCGCGAGCGGCCGTTCGAAAGCGCGTTTCGCGTCAGCGAAGCTTCACGGCGCAAAGGCCGTCGGCATTCAAGTGGCCTTGGGTGCTCTGGCGGTCGGCCATGAAGTCGTACAAATCGGCGAACGAGGCTCCCTTCGCATCGTACGCGAGCTGCGCGCTCACGGGCGGTGAGGCCGGGCTGCAGGTGCGGTTCGGGAGCGTGGTTGCGCCGATGGTGATCGGCGCGAGAGGCACGCCTTTCGTATCCTCGAGGGTAATCGCGGAGGCCGCGCCGGCATCGCCCCCTTTCTTTAGCGCCGCGAGGGCGAAGACGTCGAAGCGCAGCGGCGCGTCTTCTTCGTTCGCATCCCAAAACGGGTGGTCGGCATGCATCGTCATTTGCGCAACCGTCGCTTCGTTCGACTTCACGAAGATGCCGCGGGGGCTTCCGCCCGTGCCGGCCACGGTGCCGAGATCTGGATTTTGGCAGTTGATGAACGTCGGCCGTGTTTTGAAACCGAAGCGAAAGTCGACCTTCTTCGGAAGCGAATCGAGCGTCGCATCGCCCGCGGGTGTGCACGACGTGCCCTTGAAGACGGCAGAACCGACGTAGAGGACCGTGTACCCCTTGGCGATCATCTCGGCGTAGTCGGCGTCGCCCGCGTCGACGTTGATGCGCGTCGCGCTGTCGTTCGCGTCGACGACATCGAAGCCAAACGCGTACTTCACGTCGTTCGCGAAAGCCTTGTTGCCATTCTTGTTCTGATTGGCAATGACCGCAATCGCTAGAGACTTATCATCGCCCCCTTTGCCCGTCAGCGGCCCCGCCTTGTGGAGATCGACCGCCCACGGCCCCGTTGCGCTGGCGACGACGCCGCCCACCTTCGACTGGTCGTTGGGGTCCGTATCCGGGTTGGTCGAAATCGTCACGTTGTCGAAGGTGACGAGGAGCTTCGTGAACGAGACGGCCCACCCGTCGACGTAGAACGGATCGTCCGATCCGGGGGGCGGAAAGGCGAACCCCGTGAGCCCCAGCACTTCGCCCGAGGCTGTCACCTTGATTTGCCCGCCCTGCGCGGAGACACCGCTGGGTGTCATGTCGTCCGAGCAGCCGGAGGCGGCCGCGCCGAGGGAGAGCGCTGCGGCCGTGGCGAGGCTCACGGCGACGCGAGGCTTTGAAATGAGGCGCAGCGCACGGATGTTCATGGCGTCCCGCTGTAGGGCAATCGCAATCGGGTTGCAACAAGAAACCGTAACACTGTTACGGTTGCCGATCTGTCGCGTCCACGCGACACCACGAGGGCGTCATCGACACGTGGCTCGAGCTCCCTGATTGCCGGCGGCACCAACGCGCCCCCGTTTCAGTAAAGGCGAAGGACCGTCCCGTGCTCGCCCACGACGACGCTTCCGTCGGTGGCGATCAGATTCTGAAGGGAATGGTGCCGCACAACGCGGAAGCCGCCGGCCGAGTCGCTCTTCACGATTGTCCCGTGGTCGCCGACGAACGTCACGCTGTCGGTGCTTCCTGCGGCGGCGCGAAGGGTCTCTTTCGTGCCCGAATCGCGGGCTGTCCACGTCGTGCCGTCGCTGGTGGTGAGCACCGTGCCGTTCGCACCGAAGACCACCGCCTGCTTCGTGCCGTAGACGCAGGTTGCGCCCTTCAATCCCGAAGCCGGAATGACGAGGTCTTGCCGCTCGCCCCCATTACGCGTTGAGAGCGTCGTGCGGCCGCTTCCGTCTGCGTTGATGACGATCTCGAGATAGCTCGCGCCGAGGTCACAGTAGGTCGACGGCGGCGAGGGGTAGTCTGCCATGACGAACGGGGCCAGCGCTTCCGACGTGCCGTGCGAGCCGTCCGCCCAAAATGCGTTCACGAAGGGGC
>JANXMC010000451.1 GCA_025354825.1 Myxococcales bacterium | reverse complement strand
CCCTCGTGGCTCACGTGAAGTGTGATGTTGCTAGGAAGCACGCGCTCCAGCAGATTTCCGGCGCGCGCGACGATAGCGCCGAGGGCGAGTGTTTTTGGCGGGTGCAGCGCCTGCGGCCCGAAGGCACGGAGCTGGCGCGTGGTCGCGGCTGCCTGCTCCACCGCCGCGCCGATCTCTCGCAACGCACCGTCGACGAACGACGCTTTGTGCCGGGCGAGGTCAGCGCTCGCCTGAATGATGAGGAGCGCGTTGTTGAAATCGTGGGCGACGCTGCTGGCGAGCCGACCCAAGATCTCGAGCTCGCGCGCTTTCTGGAGCGCGGCATCGCGCCGTTTCAGCTCCTCGCTAATTTGCAGCTTGCCTTCGTGCTCGCGCGCATTCGCCACGAGGAGGCTCGCGGCTCGGTCGAGCAGGTACGCGACGCTCATCAGGGAGACGCTCGACATGGCGAGATAGACGAAGACCAGGCGCACGAGCAGCGACGCGCTGAGCGGCGGGAACGTCTGGGGCACGATGAGGTTGGCGCGATGGGCGAGCCCTACGCCGACGTACGTGGCAGCCGAGAGCGCGAGAATGGCGAATCCCCACCGGCGGCCGAGGAGGAGCGTCGCCAAGATGACGAGGGCAGAGTGGATCACGGTCGCATTGGGGCCGAGGCCGAGCGAGAGGTGCGCGTGGGTGGCGCCGACGTAGAGCCCCCCGATCAGCGTTGCGACACGGACGTTAAAACCGAGAGAGGGGAGGCGCGCGCACGCCACGAGGCAGGCGACGATCCCGACGAGCAACCCCGCGAAGCTGGGCATCCATACGGTGAGCAGCGTGGCGACGCCCGAGACTGACGCCACGACGGTCATCGCCCACAGGAGCGCCGTGAGCGTGCGCTCGCGCCAATGCCGCCATTCTGCCTCGACCTCCGCGGGAAGCGTGACGCCGCGCGGCTCCGTCATCGTTCGCAGCATGGTCCCCCTCCTCCGCCCCCAAGGATACGCGCCCTGCGCGACGAAAGGTGACGCCTTCCAGGCCTACCTGGGTGACGGGCCTAACTTCGCGCCTCGCCCCGGCATTGGGATCAACCGCGACGTCGTGCTCTTGTAGTCCGCATAGGACGGATACTTCTCCATGGAGAGCTTCTCCGTGAACGTCGTCGACCCCTGGAACAAAACTGTCAGCAAAAGCGCCCCGACGCCGTAAATCGAGCCCCCGCCCGCGCCTACGGCGAACAAAAAGATCATCCACCACAGCGCCTGCTCACAAAAGAAGTTCGGGTGTCTCGACCAGGCAAACAGACCCGTGGTTACAAACTCGTGGCTCACAGTCTCGCCGCGCGCCTTCCGAGAGTGCTTGTCGGTCTGGAAGTTCCATTGCTGCTGATCGGCAATCGTCTCGCCGGCCAGAAATACCAAGAACCCCAGCGTCGCCGCCCCATCGAGCACTCCGAACGGCACCTCGCGCCCTTGGTAGGCCGCCCAAGCGGGGAGGGCGATTAGAAACAGGAGGAAATTCTGGTAGGTCGCAATGAACGTGGCGTTGAAGGCGTGAAAGAGGGTTGGCCCGAAGCGCTTCCGCAACACCGGCCAGCGGTAATCCTCTGAGCCGGCTTGGTAGCCGCCTTTGCGGGCGAAGTTGTACGTGAGGCGAATGCCCCATAGAGCCGTGAGCGCCGCCATCACGTCGAGCCGCGGGTCCTGAAAGCCCGCAGCCGCGGCGAACCAGCCGACGTAGAGCGGCGGCGCGATGGACCAGAGTCTATCGACCTGGGAGCAGTTGCCCGTGATGACCGAGATGAGCCAGCAGAGGCCGGCGAAGCTCGCGCACGCAATTTCGGCGACGCTGAGGGGATAGACGTTGGGCATGGGGTTCATTCCGGCGGTGAAGCTCGGACCGTAAACCACTCGCAGGCCGCTCCGTGGTCGCCTTCAAGTCTCGTAACCCCCCCGCGCTGCCGGAATCGAGAACGTGCTGCTCGGGTCCACCGTCGCGTCGTCGGCTGCCTTCGAATAGGCGCGGTCGTCGTCGGCGTCGCCGAAGAACTCGAGGAGCTCGTCGCGCCGGGCTTGCGCGTCGGAGCGTCCCATTTCGATGAGCTGCCGGCAAAACTGCCCGTCGAAAAGCAAATAGCTCGCGAGATCGGCCTCGGTCGATATTCCGATATCGAGGAGCGAAAACAGCCGATGGGCCAAGAACGGATCGCCGCGGAATTTCCCACGCTTTACGTGGTCCGCCGCGAGCCTGCCGATGTCTTCGCTCGGGCGAACGGTGGCGCAATTCACATAACGGTACGCCGGCGCGTTGCGAACGCGCGCCTCGCCGCTCATCACCTCGGTGAACGACTCGCCGAACGCCTGGGTGCCGTCGCTAATCACATTATTGAGGCGATTGAGAAGCTCGATGTCGGCGTCGAAGTGGTCCAAGAGGAACGTGTTGAGCACCTTCCCCATGAGAAACGCGGCGCCCGGCGCTTTCGTCGTTTTGCTCGACCCCTCGTAAACCGTACGCCCCGTGATTTCGCGCGAGCTTCCAATGGCGAAGACGTGGGTCGCGCCCAGGCGCAGCGCAGGCGCGATGGGTGTGTTTTGGCGAAGGCCGCCGTCGAAATAAAGCTCGTTGTCGATGCGCACCGGAGGGAACAGCATGGGGATCGCCGCGCTCGCGAGGGCGTGGTGCGGCCCGATGCGGTCGGCTCGAAAGAGCGTGCGCGGCGGCGCGGCCGCGGGGACGGCCCAGTCCGGCGACGTCTGCATGAAGACCACGGTGCGGCCCGTGGAGACCTCTGTCGTCGAGACGCTGAGGGCGCGGAGCTGATGCCGGCGCAAGCATCGCGAGACTGCCCGCCAGCTGATTTCACGGTGAACGATGTCCGCCATGGGGCGAACGTCGAAGATGCCCGTGCCGTCGGCGCCGCCTCCGAGCACCAACTTGGGGAGGCGCAAAACCTGACGCGCACCGAAGCCGAGCACCTGCGTCACGTGGAGCTCGGTCCAAAGCTCGACGAGCCTTCGAAGGCCCAAAACAGGGTCGGCGAGGTGCGCTGCGAGATAACAGGCGTTAATGGCGCCGACGCTGGTGCCCGAGAGAATGTCGATGACCGGCGGCGCGCCGCGAACGCGCGAAAGCTCGTCGAAAATGTACCAAAGGACGCCAACCTCGTAGGCGCCGCGGGCGCCGCCGCCCGAGAGGATCATCGCGGTGCGGCGGCGACGTTCACGCGGCGGAGGCGGCGGGAGAGAAGACGGAATCATGAAGGGTCACCCGAGGTGAGGAGAGCGCCGGGAATCGCGCAGTACGTCTCGTCGGTTTGGAAAAGGGACGCGATGAGGGGGCGCGCCGCGAAGGTTCGGCGGAAGCGCTTGTCGCGGATCGTGTTCATCAAGGCGAAAGCGTAGTCGACCGCGCGTTGCTTCACCTGTGCGGCTTGCGGCGAGCTCGCCTTCGCAAGTGCAAGCGCGCACAAAACGCGGATCTCGAGGCCGTACTCGCACCCCTGGAGCGTCTCTACGGCTCCCAACGCCGTGGTCGCGAGGAGGGTCGACGTATGAAGCTCGCCGAGCATCGCGCGGGAGGCCGCTTCGAGGGCGAGGCCGTAAAAGTGGAAGCTCACGAGGGCCTGCGCCTCGGCCGAACGGCGAGCCACGATGGCGTGGTCGACGGACGCTCTGAGGTCGCCCTGCGCTCGCGCAAGCACAGATCGCACGATGGCGAGGTGGGCGAGGTCGTAGGCGTTTTTCGTCTCGGCGTTGAGCGCGCCGGCGTCTCCCAGAAACGCTTCGGCCTCATCGAGCTTGCCAAGCTCCACGAGCACTTCGGCGCTCACGATGAGCGTGTCGCCGTAGCTGTCTTGATCGCCCGCGCGCTCGTGGGCGTCGCGCGCGCGCTTGAAATAGGCGAGGGCGCGCGGTGAATCGCCCAGGCGCGCATAGGCGTGGCCGATGTTGCAAAGCGGGTTCGCGAGCTGAATGCGCCCGCCGATCGAGAGGACGATCTGAATCGATTCGAGCGCGAGGGAGATGGCGTCCTCGTAGCGCCCTTGCACGAAGAGGCTGTAGGCCAGAGACCCTTTTGCCTTCGCCTCCTGCCGCAATGCGCCCGCGTGCTTGAAGACGGCGATGGCGTCGACGTACGCATCGACCGATTCGCGCACGCGGCCGACGCGCCGAAGCAGCACACCGCGCGACCGCA
>JANXMC010000427.1 GCA_025354825.1 Myxococcales bacterium | reverse complement strand
GCTCGAAGACCTCGCCCAGGCGAACCTGCAGCGCGAGCTCCGCGGTGGCGTCTTCACGCTCGTGGGCGCGCTCGATTTGTGAGTTCAAGAGCTCGGCGAGCTCTTCGTCTTGCCCCGTCTTTTCGAGGAGCTGCGAAAGCGCGACGACGGCGTCTGTGTGGCTCGGATCCTCGTCGAGGATCGCGCGCAGGGTGTCGGCCGCATCGCGGGGCGCGTCGAACTTCGTGTCCTGAAGCTGCGCGAGCGCGAGGCGGAGCTGCGCGCGTTCGGTCGCTCCGTCGGCCACGTCGATGAGCTGCGAGAGGAGCTTCCCGAGCTCGCGGAAGCGACCCTCTTCCGCGAGGAGCGCGCGAAGCTTGGTCGCGGCCGTCGCATCCGAGGGCTCTTGCTCGAGGATCTCTTCGTAGAGCGCGATGCCTCGCGCGCGGTCGTTGAGCTTCGTCGTCGCCACATCCGCGGCACGGTGACGAAGCGCGAGCGCCTCGGTGTCGGCGCCACCGGCGACTTCGGCACGGCGAAGCAGGAGCGACACGACCTCGTTGTGGTCCCCCGACGCATCACGCAGTCTCGTAAGCTCTTCGAGGGCCCACGCGTCGCCTTCGTCTTCGGCGAGCAGCTCTCGGAGCGTCGCTTCGGCGAGGGCCGGATCGCCCACGGTCCCTTCCGCGAGAGCCTTGGCTTCGCGGAGGAGATCGCGCTTCGACGAAAGGTCCATCTCGTGCTTCGCGCGGAGGCGAAGCGTTTGAACGAGATCGCGCTCGCGACCGGGCACGCGCTGCAGCTCCTCGATCGCACGGAGGATCTCGCCGTTGTCGGCGTCGATCTTGAGCGCCGACGCGAAAGCCGCTTCGGCCCCCTTCGGATCGGACAGCTTGTCGCGACGCCACGTCGCGAGGCGCACTGTCAGCTCCGACACGTTCGGCGCGGACAGCTCGCGCGCTTCGGCGAGCGCACGCGCGAGCGCGTCGGACGCCGCGAGCCAGCCGTCGGACGCGATCGCCGCGAGACGTTCGAGCTCGCCGAGGGCATCGGGATCCATCGGGTCGTCCATCACGGCGGCGGACGCCGCACGTTGCGCGCGAACGACGTCTTTCACCTGCTCTTCGAGCACGCGCGAGAGGTCGAGTCGCGCACGCACGCGCTCTTTGACGCCCTGCGCGCGGATCACCTTGCGGTGGTAGAGCGTCGCGAGCTCTTCATGGAGCGCGAGGGTGCGATAAACCCACTCGAGCACCTCGAAGGCCTCGTCGAAGAGGTCCTCGTTGGCGAGGAGCGCTTCCACCGAGGCACGGCTCGGTAGGTGGTCGGTCTTCTGCTCGAGGGCACGGCGAAGCGTCGCGAGCCCTTGGGCCTTCTCGCCGAACTCGCCGATTTGCAGCGTCGCCAAGCGGTGGAACAGGTCGGCCTGGGCCTCCGCCGAAGGCTCGACGGCGATGCGCCGCTCGAGAACATCGGCGAGGGACCGCGGCTCGTTCAAGCGCGCGTACAGGCGATCGAGCGAGACGAGCACAGCGGGCGTGTCGCCCGAGCGCTCGGCGGCCTGGACGTAAGCCTTGGACGCGCGCACGTCGTCGTTCAAGCGCTCTTCGGCAACGTGGCCGAGGCGCGTGTAGAGATCCGTCGTGATCGCCGCGTCGAAAATCGTCGCCGCGCGATCGCCGAGGGCGTCGGCGTAGCGCATCCACCCCTCGCGGCCGAGGCGCGCGGAGAGGCGTTCGATCTCGGCGTGAAGCTCGGCGTCCGCCGGCTCTTCGGCCATCGCGCGGACGAGGGCGAGCTCGGCGCGCCCGTCGTCCTTCAGCGACTCCTCGGACAGCTTGGCAATGGCGCGGAGTGTTCGTGCTCGATCCGACGGCTCGGTCTGCGCGCGGAGACGCATCTCGAGGACGTCGGCCAGCTCGCCGTGCTCGTTCTCGGCCCGCAACACGGGCTCCAAGATCTCCGCCGCCTCGCCGCGATGCTCTTCGCGCCCTTCGCCAATCTCGCGAACGGCGGCGACGACCTCGCGGTTGAAGCCCGCCGAGAGAACCTCGCGGTACGCGTCGAGCGCGCCCGCCGGATCGTCGAGCTCGCCCGCGAGGAGTGCGCCGATGCGCTTCTTCAGCGTGCGGCGTGCGGCCTCGTCCGGCGCCGCGCCGGCCTGGAGCTTCAGGTTCTCGAGGAGCTCGGGCCACATCCGCTCGCCCGTGTAGAGCGTATCGAGACGACGGGTCACGTCGCCGTCGCCCGGCTTCACGACGAGCGCCTGGTTCAAGAGCTCGATCGCCTCGCGGCGGTCGTTCAGGCCAAGCTCGTAGCGGTTCGCCGCATCGACCAGCAGCCGGAACTTCAGCTCCTCGTCGTCGGCCGTCGTGAGCTCGACGCGCCGCCGATAGAGATCGACGAGGCGGGCCGCATCGCTCTTCACTTCGTAAAGGTCGATGAGGTTGTCGAGCGTGAACGCGCTCTCGGGCTCGAGCTCCAGAGCGCGCTCGTAGGCGTCGATGGCGCCACCCGGATCGTCGAGCATGTCGCGGCGCGACTCGCCTATGCGGCGCCACGTGCTCGCGCGCTGCTCGTCTTCCATCAGAAGCTCGGCTTTCTTCGCGAGCACGCGCACGAGCGTCGGCCAGTCGGAAAGCAGCGTCGCGAGGGCGTCCATCTCTTCGAGCGGCGCAATGTCCGACTCGTCGAGCTTGAACAGGCGCTCCCACGCTTCGAGGGCGCGGCGCGGATCGTCGCGACGGCGGTCGTGAACGCGCGCGAGCGCGCTCAGCAGCTCTTTTTGCGCCAAGTCAGAGACCTGTGAGATCCCCTTCTCGTAGGCGTCGGCGAGGTCGTCCCATCGCTTCGTCAGCTCGGCGAGGCGGTCTAGCTGTTCGCGCGTTTCGCCGTCTTCGGGATCGAGCACGAACGCGTCGCGAACCGCGTCGAAGGCCTTGTTTCGATCGGCCCCGCGCTCTTCCCAGAAGCGCGCGGTCTCGCGAAGGACGAGCACCTTGTCGCTCGCCTCGGTCGCGAGCGAGAGCCGCTCGTCGTTGAGCGAGATGAGCTTTCGCCAGTCGTCGGCCTTCTCGTAAATCGGCCGGAGGATGTCGACGAGCCGCGGCTTGTGCTCGCCGCGCGCGAGGATCCCCTCGAGGGCGACGACCGCGTCGCGACCCGTCGCGTCGGCGACCGGATCGACGAGCTTGGTGACCTCTTCATACTCGTCGATGGCGGCCGACACTTCGTCGAGACGCTTCTCGTGGAGGCGCCCAAGCTCGAGGCGGAACTTCGACTCTTCGTCGGCAACGGCGCTCTGCTCGGCGCGGCGACGCGTGTGGTCGGCGAGGTCGCGCCAACGTTCCGTGCGTGCGTACAGTCGTGAAAGGGACTCGAGAGTGTGGGCGTCGGTCTCGTCGGTCTCGAGGGCCAAGCGGAAAGAGTCGATCGCCGCAGCGTCGTCCCTCAGCTCGTTCTCTTGAATCTCGGCGATGATGTGGAGGGTCTTGATGCGCTCTACCGGGTCGGTCCGGTGCTCGAGGGCGCCGCGGTACAGCGCGACCCGCTCGTCGGGGCGACCCGACGCGCGCAGCAGGCGGTTGATCGCTTCGAACGAAACGTCGTCGTCCTCCGGCGCGAAGGCGTAGGCGCGTCGGTAAAAGACGAGGGCCTGATCAACGCTCCCCTGCGCTTCGTAAAGCTCGCCCGTGCGTTTCGCGAGGCGCGCCGTGGCCGGCTCGTCGCCCGTCACTTTGGCGAGCTCGTCGGAGTAGATCTGCGCGAGACGAGCGTCGGCGTTGGCGACGCGTGCGAGCCTCTCGAGCTCGCCCCACGTCGCTTCGTCGGTCACGTCTTCGGCGAGGAGCTTCGCCGACGTTTCGAGGGCGGCTTTGTAGTCCTCCCCCTGCTCTTCGTAGAGCTTCGCGAGGCGACGCAGGAGCGTGCGGCGGTCGTCCGGATCGTCGCTCGTCGTGAGGCGCACATCGATGGTGTCGATCACGCGACGCCAGTCGAGGCGCGCGAGATAGACCGCTTCGAGCATCTCCGCGGCGCGGGACGCGACGCCGGGCGTGCGCATCGCTTCGACGGGCCCCTTGCCGAGCATCAGCAGCTCCAGGGACGCGACAGTGGGCGCGTGTTGCGCGTCGATGCGGAGCGCGTTTTCGTACTCTTCGAAGGCGCGCGGCACATCGCCCGTGCGCGTCTCGAGGGTCATGCCGAGAAGATGGTGCAGCGCCGCGCGACGTTCGGCCGTCGTCTCGGTGAGAGCGATTTCACGCTCGTAAAGCGCGACGAGATCGCTCCAACGCTCCGTCGACGTGTAGAGGCGCTCGAGCGGCGACTGGGCGTCGGCGTCGAACGCCATGTCGAGGATCGTCTCGTAGACCTCGATGGCCGACGTGGGGTCCTTGAGCGTCTCGTCGTCGAGGCGTGCCTGCTTGAAGAGAAGCGCCTTCCGCTCGGCGTCGTCGGGTGCGGCTTCAGCGCGCCGCTTCAAGATGTCGAGGAGCGCCGTGGGGTCGGCGAGCTCTTCGTACAGCGACTCAAGGGCGATGAGGCCGCGGCGGTCGTCGGCGCGGATCTCGAGCGCTTTGATGTAGTACTCGCGCGCGAGCGTTCGATCGCCGAGATTTTGGCGAGCGGTGTCGGCGATCTTGAGCGTGACGCCGAGCTGTAGCTCTTCGTCCATGATCTGCGGAACGACGTCGCGAAGAAGCGCCACGTAGTCGGCGTAGCGGCCCGTGACCTGCGCGAGGCGCTCGGCCCTTTCGAGCCATGCGGCGGCTTCGGGCTCGCCCGATGCGTCGCGCACGCCCTTGGCCACGTAGTCGAAGGCGCGCCCCGGATTGCGGAGCGACTCTTCGGCGATGCGCGCCGACTCGGCGTACAGCGCGAGACGCGGCGACACGGAGTCTGCGTATTCGACTTCGATGTCGAGAACCCGGAGCAGCTTCTCGTGATCGCCGTCGGTTTCGTAGAGCGGACGGAGAATCGCCGCAGCCTCGCGACGTGCCTCGTCGTTCGTGAGCAGCCCCTCGAGCGCGACGCGGCTCGGGTGGTGGCTCGCATCGAGGGCGAGCGTTTGACGGTACGCTTCGAGGGCGCCGGGGATGTCGGCGAGACGCGTCTGCCGCACGACGCCGAGACGCGCGAGGAGAGCGATGCGCTCTTGCGCGACGTCGGTGAGCGCGAGGCTCGCTTCGATCGTCTCGGCCAAGTCCTGGTGCTTCTCGGCGACCTCGTAGAGCGTCTCGAGGGCGTGGAGCGGCTCTTTCTCGGCGCCGAACTCGTCGAGAACGGCGCGGTACGCGAGGATCGCCTCGGGCACGTCGAGGAGGCGATCGGCGAGGGTCACCGCGATGCGCGTCATTAGCTCTTTGCGCTGCGGGCCGTCGGTGGCGTGACGCTCGCGGGCGCGAAGAACATCGACGAGCGCACGCCACTCGGCCGTGCGCGTGTACAGGCGATCGAGCGCGGTGAGCGCCTTCTCGTCCGTCGGATCGTCGTCGAGGCGCGCCTTCCACGCGACGATCGCGCTTGGCGCGTCGTCGAGCACGGTCTCGACGAGCTCGCCGAGGCGGCCGTACAGCTCGCGCCGAACGGCGCCGTCGTCTTCGAGCTTCACCTGCACGCGGAGCATTTCCGCGAGCTCGGCGTGCTTGCTCGCGGCGGCGTAGATCCCTTCGAGGGACCGCGCCGCCGGCAGCGAGATCGTCGCGTCGTCCGGAGCGATCGCGAGGATCTCACGGTAGACGCGCTCGGCGCGCAGCGGATCGTTCAGCGGTCCGTCGAAGATCTTCGCGACCTCGGTGAGGATCTCGGCGCGCGGCTGCGGCACGTCGGCCGCAGCGGCCGACTCGATGAGCACGCTCGCTGCGCGCTCGTGGGCGCCCAGGCCACGGCCGATCGTGAGCAGGCGCTCACGCGCGCTCGCGTCGGACGGGTCGAGGGGCGCGAGGCGCGCGTACGCGTCGAAAGCCCCCTGCTCTTCGTGGAGACGCTCGTCGCGCAGCGCCGAGATGCGCCGCAGGAGCTCGCGCCGCTCGTCGGGCGTTGCCGCGAACTCGAGACGCACTTCGAGGACACGGACCAAGTCCGCAACCTCGTCACGTGTCGTGTAGACCGTCTCGAGGAGACCCGCCGCGCGGGCACGCAGCGCCGGGAGATCGAGCGCCTTTTCGACGAGCTCGGTCGCCTCGCGGTTCTGCGCGTCGGCGTGGAGCACTTCCTCGAGATTGTCGAGGGCGAGCGACGGCTCCGACAGCTTCGTGAAGTAAAGCGCGCCCAAGCGGAGCTTGAGAGCGAGCCCCTCGTCGGCGGTCGCCGTCTCGAGACGACGCACGAGGAGCTTCGCGAGGCTGTCCCAGCGACCTTCGGCGGCGTACAAATTATCGAGGGCGCGAATGGCCTGCTCGAAGAGCGAATCGAGCGCGAGAATGCGCTCGTAATAGGCAATCGCCTTCGGGCGCTCGGCCGTGATCTCTTCGGCGATGAGGGCGATCTCCGACAGCAATTCGGCGCGGCGCGAGACCTCGGGAACGGCGGCAACCGCGTTCTCGTAAAGCGTCTCGATGTCGGCCCACTGCTCGCGGGTCATCAGGATTTGCTTCAAGCGCCCGAACGCGCGCTCGTTGGCCGGCTCGCGCGCGAGGATGCGTTCGAGGTACGGCTTGGCCTTGTCGAG
>JANXMC010000415.1 GCA_025354825.1 Myxococcales bacterium | reverse complement strand
CCGAAGCAGGTGACCCCGTCGACGTTGTCGACCCCCTGCACTCGGCCGAGCGCATCGACCTCGAACGTGCTGCGCCGACCGAGCCCGTCGACCGTAGAGACCACGTCTCCGAACGCGTCGTAGATCGTCTGCTCGTCGCCTCGATCGGGGTCGTGGGAGCGAACCGCACGGCCGAGCTCGTCGTACACGTGCACCACTTGATGGCCGAGCGCATCGGTCACGAAACGAAGCTGGCCGAGCGGACTGTACGCGTAGCTCGTGGTGACCGGGTGCCGAATCGGATGCCCGCTGGGCACGATCGTCGCCGCGGTAGGGTATTCGGTCGAGGAGAGTGTGCGACCGAGCTCGTCGCTCTGCACCGTTTGCTCGTTGCCGACCTCGTCGGTCGAGGTGACGGTGAGTCCGGAATAGCTGAGCTTCCCGAACGAGCCATCGGGATGGGTGATGCGCGTGACTCGACCGAGCCGGTCGAAGGTCAAGGCGTCGCCGAAACCCGGATCCGAGACGAAGTGCGGCCTCTGCACCAAGGTCGCCTTCCACGGGTGCACGGCGTCGCCGTAGGTCCACGTCGTCGCGCGACTTCCCTCGTCGAGGACGTCGTCGAGGGCTTCGAGCGGCCTTCCGACGTCGTCGCTGCGGAGCGAGACGCTGCGGCCGAAGACGTCCGTCGTGCGGATGAGGCTCTGCCCGCCGGCGCCGAAGACCAGGGCCTTGGTCTCGCTCCGGCCATCGGGCATGTGGGTCTCACGCAGTCGGCCGAAGCCGTCGTATCGACGCGTGAGGGTGACGCCGTTGGGATCGGTCGCTGCGACGACGACGCCGAGTCCCGGGTGAATGGTCAGACGCGTAACGTGACCGAGCGCGTCGGCCACCTCGACCGGCCACATCTGTTCGCGCGCGTCGAAGCGCACGCTCTTCGCGAAACGCACCTCTCCCGCGGCGCGCTCGATGACGTCCGACACCAAGCCGGAGGGCGAATACTCCAACCTCGTGATGAGCCGCGCCTCGGGACCGCCGTCAGGTGCCGAGATCTGCTCGCGCAGGCGACCGAGCCCGTCGTACGAATACTCGATCGCACGCGAGACCGTTTCGCTGGTGGCCCCAGGCGTGATGTCGCGTGCGAGCACGTCGACGCGCCGCAGCTGCCCCAGAAACCAACTCGTGTCGTCATTGTCGAAATGTCGTGTCGTTTGCACCACGACCTGGGCGTGGTGTGCGGTCGCGAGCTGGCCCGTGAGGTTGCCCCACCCGTCGTAGCCGAACGTGGTCGTGACGTGACGGAGCTCACGCGGCGCGGGATTCGACTCGAAGAGCTTCTCGTCGACGTGGCGCGTCCGCAGCGTGGTCGGCTGGCGAGCCGTCGCTGTCGCCGTCGTGGATCCCGGACCAACCTCGTGGCCGTAGACGACGGTCGAAGTGAGCGTCCGACCGTCGCCAATCGGCGAGGTCGTGGTCTCATCGACGACGAGGCCGAGATAGCCGAAGATGGTGACTCTGTCGGTGCTGGTATCGAAGTGGGTGACCGTGGTCGAGCCGGTGAGCGTATCGATGGTCGTCCGCTGGCCGTATCCGACGAAGCCGACGGCGACGCCGGTCGCCAGCGTCATCGGTTGCGCCCACGCGTATGAGGAACGCTCGAGCAGGGTCCCCGCCGCGCTGGTCCGCTGTACCGAGGCGAGAGTCCAACGCGCGCGCTCGAGGCACTGCACGCCGACGTGGGAACAAATCGCACCGGTCCCGGTGCCCGTTTGCAGCTGGTAGCCGACGGTGAGCGTGCCTCGCTCGGCGATCGACGTCAGCAGGTCGGCGCGCGCACTCGGGCGCTTGGAGACCGCGAGCGCGAAGCCCGACGCCTTCTGCTGGTAGAGAATGTCGGCGACGCCATCGCCGTTGACGTCGAGGACGGCGAGCGGCTCGAAGAGATGCGTGTCCGGCGGTGCCAACGTGTCGGGTGTGCCCAACGGCGCCAGAGCCTTGACGGTGTCCCACCCATTGTGGAGCTCGGCGATGCCGTCCTGCGTGTCGTCCCAAAGGGAGTCCGCCGGGCCGTCCACGTAGCGCGAGATGATGCGTTCGGGCAGGAGGCCCACGCCGGTGTTCGTCCACAGCTGCAAATCGTTGGTCGGTGTGCACTGCGGGCACTTTGGATCGATGCTCTCGCGCGTGAGCGGGTAGCCAGTGGCGAGCGCATCGTCGAGCCCATCGTCGTTCCAATCGGCAAAGCGATACGACATCGCCCCAGGGTCTCCCTGCGCGGGAGCTGCGAGCTCGGATTCCTGTGAGGTTGCGTCGCTGGGGCTCGGCGAGGCGCCCACTTGCAGCCGGGTGTAGCGACTCCGACCCGGCTGCGGTCGAACGAGCAACGTCGTGCGTCCGTCACCGGTGAGCGAGCCGACCAGCGTGTGGCCAGGCGTGAGGATCACCCCCGGCCACTTCGTCGGTTTCGTCAACGTCGGACCGACGAAGGTACCTCCGTAGTTGAAGAAGTACTGCGGCGTCGCCTCACGCGTCACGACCAGCTCTGGCAGCGTGTCACCCGTGAGATCGGCGACATACATGTGCTCGCGTGCGAGATCGAACGCCAGATTGCTCGTCGGGTCGCTCGCCGGATCGTCGGCGACGTAGCGACGAAGCGATGTGCTCCATCGATAGAGCGAGAGCCCGTCGTGGAGCTCCGGGACGCCGTTCATGTCGACGTCGATGGGGCGCGGCATCGGCGGCATGCAGAATTCGAAATACTCCCCGTTCCAAGCCAACGAGCCCTTCGCCGAAGGCAGAATGCCCGACGAGACGCAGTTCATGATGCGATCGCTCGTCGAGTCGATGGGGGCGATGCCGGCCTCGACGCGCGGACCGAGCCCGCCGTGCGTGCTCAGTCGATAGTAGTACTTGGCGACGCGACGGACGTCGCTCTTGGGATGAGTTTGCACGCCGCCCGGCCCACGTGCGTCGAGCACCGGGTCGCGTCGCGTCCGATAGAGAACGTCGTCGTAACCATCGCCATCGATGTCGAGGACGAGCGTCTGGCCGTTGGGATCGAACTGGAGGTCGTTGAAGAAGAGGTCGTCGAGGTTGTCCCCTGAATGGACCGTCTCATCGAGCTCGGGCTCCGTCGACACCGGCTTCAGCTCGCGCGCAACGGCATCGTTCGCCCAACCGAATTGCGTAGGCTGCTTGCAAACCGGGGATCCGTCGCACTCCGTGAGCGAGACGAGGCGCGATCGTGCGCTCACCGGGCTCAGCTCGTAGGCGAGCAGGTACGAGCGCAACTGGCGCGTCTCGAGCGGATTGGGCCCGAGCATCGTCACCTCGGAGAGGCGTGTTCCTTCGGCCAGCTTCAGCCCCGACACCCATCGCGTCGCGACGTCTGGCCGCGGCGACCAGACGAAGCGAACCTCGCGCGTCGCCGGGAGGTTCACGCTGCTCGTGTAACGAATCACCATCGGAAGAAGCTGCACGCCCTTCGCGGCGCATTCCGGAGACGGCGTCGAGCACACGTCCGAGAGCGACGTCGACGTGATGCGATAGTCGTACGTCATCGCGTTGCCCGAGCGATCGGCAGCGTCGGAGATGGCCCACGAGAAGCGCACGGGCTGCTCGTAGTGGGGAGTCACGATCGAGCGGGTGGTGTGGCCCTTGAGCTTCGGATTGACGCCGTCTTCGTCGGTCTCCGGCTTCAGCGGATTGAAGTAAGGATTGGGAATCGGCACCGTGTCATCGTCAGTCGTCGTCAGCCGCAGGCGCAGGCTCTCGAGCCGCGACTCGGGCCGGTTTCCATAGCGATATGTTTGCCCCGATTTGGCGCGAATGGTGAACGAGGTCGGTCCCATCGCGTCGTAGCCGTCGACGAGGATCTGCGAGAAGCTCTCGTGGAGGGTGCGGAACTCGACGACGTGCTTGCCATCGTCACGAACGGGTACGAGCGGATCCCCATCGAGGCAAAGCCGATCGCCGTGGTAGATGCCGGGCACGCCGGGTATCGACGTCGCGAGGGAGTCGTCGAATTGAATGGCCAACGAGACTTCGTCACGGTCGAGCACGCGGGGACAGCGCGCGATCTGCGAGAGCCCGCCAAGGTTGAAGCCGACGCCGAGCGGCCCATTCGAGCTCGTGCTCGAGTAGCTGAGCGAGAGGCTCGGCTGCATGCCAGCGCGACCGTCGGGCACCCAGAGCGGCACCGTGTAGTTGGCGCCGCCGTCTGAGGCCGTGGAGAAGTATCCGGGTGTGCGGCCGAGCGTGGTGCGGAACTGACCAGGAGGAAGGTCGCTCCCCTCGGTCGTGGCAGCCGAGGAGACGATCGCGGTGTCGAGCGAAACGACATCGGCTTGGTGCAGATCGATGAGGCGGCCGGCAACCTCGACCGAGCTGCCTCCATCGCCGCCGCAGGTTGGGCCCGACGCCAAGGCTGTCGCGGACGCCGCGCCGAGCATCCACGTAACGCTTCCCTCCGGCATGCTCAC
>JANXMC010000454.1 GCA_025354825.1 Myxococcales bacterium | reverse complement strand
GTCGCGGTCGTCGCGGTCGGCGCTCGCGACTCGGGAGCCTGCCCGCGCCTCGGTCGTGCGCTTCATTTGCGTATAGGAGGTGACGAGAAAGCCGCCGTGGCGCGCGCGCAGCGCTTCGATCTCGGAGCCCGCGTCGTCGTCCTCGAGGAGCGCGGCGCGGGGGGACCACGATCGCGCGCCGCGGGGCGAGGCGCCTGCGGCCTCGTCGTCGCCCAGCGCGCCGCTCGAAACGACGACCTCTTCGTGATCGAAATGCGGCGCGAAGCTGGGCGAAAGCGCGTGAAGCCTGTCGTTGAGCGCTGCGATCGACCCTTTTGGCGCAAAGCCGGGGGCCTTTTTCGCGCCGTCGCGAGGCGCACCGACCATTGGCAAATAGAGGCGCGCCTTTGCGCGCGTGAGCGCCACGTACAGGAGGCGCTGCTCTTCTTCGACAGCTTCGCTCCGGGCTCGCTCTTTCGCGTCGTCGTCCCCGCCGCCGACGAGAAGTACGCGTGTGCCGTCTTCGTGGAACCGCGGAAAGCCGCCCACGCTCCCTTGCGTGAAGCCGCCGGCGACGAAGACGACGGCGGCCTCGAGCCCCTTCGATTTGTGCATCGTCATGATTTGAACGGCGTCCTGCTCGCTTTCGAGGCGCTGCACGTTGCCGCTTTCGCCTTCGGGGAGGCTTCGCCCGGCGATGTAGCCGTCGAGGGCGCGGGCGAGCTCTTGAATCGACGCCGAGGTGCGGCCGGCTTCCTCGAGGAGGATCTCGAGAATATGAAGGTAATTGGTAATCGCGCGCTCATCGCCTTCGAAGATCGTTCGGCGCAAGAGGCCTGTCTCTTCAAGGACCGCGGCGAAAAGCGTTTCGTAGTCGTTGGCGTCCGCGAGCGTCTGAAAGGCCTCGAGCATTTGCGGCAGCGGGTGCGTGCGCGGCAGCTCGTCGACGCGCGCCACGTCTTCGAGCGCGATATCGAAAAAGCGCGACAGCCAAAGCTTGCGACGCTTCGAGCGGTCGCGAGGGTCGGCGAGATGGGTGATCAGCGTGGCAAGTGTCTCGGCCTCGTCGGTTTGAAAGAGGCCGTCCTGCTTGAAGAAGGTGTAGGGGACGCGCGCGCGCCGAAGCGCGTCGGCGATTTTGTACCCCTCGGAGGCGCGGCTCGTCAGGATGAACACGTCGTTCGCCCGCGGCCGCTCGAGAGGCGCATTCTTGCGGCCACCCCCAAAGCGAAGCGGCGCAGGCTCGTCGTTGAGAATCCCGTGAATCTCGCGGGCAATGCGCGGCCCGAGCGCACCGAAAACGGCCCTCACACCTCCCGCTCCTTGCCCAACGTGGAACACCTTCGCGGCAGTGAGCGGCGCGCCGTCGGGCCCAACTGCGGTGAGCGTCGGATCGCCTGCCGCAACCGGAACGTCGTACCGTATTTCGCGCGACGTGAAGAACGACGGGCTCGCCGCGTCGTCGAGGAACCGGTTGTACGCGTCGATGACGGCGGGGGTCGACCGATGGTTCTCGGCCAACGGGACGCGCACGCCGCCCGCCGCGACGATCGCCTCGCGAGCGTCGATGTACGTGTGCACGTCGCCGCCGCGGAAGCCGTAGATCGCCTGTTTCGGATCGCCGATGAGATAGAGCGTGTGGCGCGGGCTCTCGAAAAAGAGCGTTCGAAAAATGTCCCACTGAATCTCGTCGGTATCCTGAAATTCGTCGATGAGCGCCACGGTGAAGCGCGCGCGTAGCGCCGCGACGAAGCGCGCACCTTGCGGGCCGTGGAGCGCCTCGCGCACGAGAAGGAGCATGTCGTCGAAGTCGATGAGGCCCGTCTCGCGCTTCTTGGCATTCAGCCGAGCGGTGACCGGCGCGAGCAGCGCCTGCACGATCGCGCCTTTGAGCGACGACGATTGGGCGAGCGTACGGAGCGCGTCCGCCGCGCGCGTGCTCGCGGGCGCGCCCGCGGTTGCAGACGCCTTGTCGAGGTACGTGAGCATGTGCCCGCGCGCCTTGGCCCACGTGTCGTCGAGACGCCGTTCGAGGTCGGCGAGGGCTGCGAAGATATCGGACGATCGCGAAAGCTCTTTGGCAATGACAGCGACCGCGCCAAAGTTCCCCACGACCTTCGCGCGGGTCCGCGCTTGCATCCCTTTAACCGACGCGAGCTCCCGCTCGATGCGCGCAACGGCCTCGTCGTCGAGGGCGAGCGACGCGAACGCCGCGCGTGCGTGGGCGTCGTCGAAGCCGAGGCGAACGTCGCCGCGGTGGGTCGCGCAGTCGTAGAGTGTTTTGGCGATGCTCCCGCTGCTGCGGCCGTCGATCGCCATTCCCGCCGCGAGCGCCGCGCGGATCGCCTTCGACGCGACGTCGTCGTGGGCGAGCTCGCGGAGGGCGTCGCGAAAGGCGCGGTCGAACGCGTCGTGCCCATCGACGCTCGTCTCGCGAAAGAGGCGGCCGCTCGCGAATGCGTTTTCGGTGAGGGCCCGCTGGCAGAATGCGTGAATCGTCGAAACGCTGGCGGCGTCGAAGGCGCCCAACGCGCGCGAGAGGCGCTCGCGCGCGTCGTCGTCGATGCGCCACGCGTTCGCGGGAGGCGGCGTGGTCGCGTCGTGGACCGTCGGCTTCGTCGCGAGAATCTCTTGAATCTTCCCGCGTAGGCGCGCGCGAAGCTCTGCGGTCGCTTTTTCGGTGAACGTGACGACGAGGATCTCTTCGACGCGCACCTCGCGCGTGAGGAGCATGTCGACGAACAAATGCTCGAGCGTGTACGTCTTTCCCGTGCCCGCCGACGCCTCGATGACCGCGAGGCGTGCGCCCGCGAGCTTCGCGAGGATGGCGGGCTTCGGGTAGTACGAAACGCCGCTCACGCCGGCTCCTTGCTCGTCATGGCGGCGACGCGCCCTTTTGCGAACAGGCCGAAGCGCCTCTCGATGATCGCGCCCGCCGTCGCTTCGTCGGGTGGCGCGTAGCGCTCCGCGTGGGCGAGGGGGCCGTCGACCGAGCTGAATCGGTTGCGATCCGGATCGCTTTCGTAGGCGTCCACGAGGGCTTCGACGTTCTCGCCAATGGGGAAATCGCCCGAGGGGCTCGCGTCGTCGAGATAGGCAATCACCGCTTCGCACGGGAGCAAATAGGCATGATGCCCGCTCAAGAGATCGCTCGCGACCGCCGCGAGGTAGGCGCGCGCGTCGTCGCGTGAGAGCGCCGGGAAGACGACGGGGATGCACCGACTCCCTTCGACCGAGGCGAAACAGAGATTCGCTGTATGGCCACGATCGACCGCCGCAGAGGCCGACGCATCGGCTGTCGCCGCGAGGAGCACGTGGTCGAGGAACGCCGCAATCGCGCGCTTTTTCACCTTGCCCGTGAGCGAGCCGCCCGAAGGTGCCGCCCGCGCCACGAACATCCAGGACGTGCTCGGATCGCGCGTGAGCGGCTGCGTTGCACCGTGAATCTCAACCCGCACCGCGCGGCCGCCCTCGTTTGCGAGGGTGACGTCGAGGACCACCGCATCGTAGAGCGCCGTCGCTTCGACGTGCTCCTCGGCCCGGCCGAAGCGCGCGGGCGTGAGCGAACGTTGCCCGTCCGCCGTGCTGCCGCCGTTCTCCTCCACGAGGCGCGCCCAGCCGTCGAGGACCGCGAGCTGCGCCTCGCGCTCCGCCTCCGCAAAGAGACCCACGGGCGCGCCGCCGGCGAGCTCGAGGCGCGTGCGCTTCTCATCGTACGTCGCACCGAGCGGCGCGCTTCGTTCGTGGGCCTCGAGGAACACCTGCCGCAAGAACATCGTCCGCGCAAGGGCAGGAGTCTCGAGGAGCTCGTCTTCGGCATCGAGCGGATCGGTATCGTCGTCCTCGTCGAGGCCGAGGCGATAACGGGCATATCCTTGAAGTGGGCACTCGAGGAATTTGCGTAACGCAGAGATAGAGAGCGATACCGTGGTCGCGGAGGCTTGCTCGTGCAGCGCCGCGTCGGCCGCATCGGGAATTTCTTGCAGGCCAAGGCGTGCGTCGAGCGTGCGGCGGATCTCCAGTTTGAGGCCACGGCGCAGGGTTGCGAGATCCGGCGCCGCCGCGCCGAGGTGAGCCTCCAGATCGCGCCGCAGCGCTGCCGCCTGCGCCTCGCGCCGTGCGGCGAGGGGCGCGCCAAAGCGGTCGGCCTGCGCCGAGCTCGCATCGTAAATACTCGGAAAATCGAGCTCGCCGTAGCGCCTGAGCGGCAGTCGCGTGGCGAGCGACGCCGTCGCCTCTTTGCCCAAGTGCCCCTCGAGCATTCCCAGCACGTCGGACACAACGGACGAAGGCGAGAGCGCTTCGCCTGTGAGCGCGTCGCGATCGACATAGGACAAGTAGAGACGGTCGCGCGCGCAGAGCACCGTCTCGAGAAACATGTATTTGTCCTGCTCGCGCGGGCGCACGTCGCCGGGGCGGCGGCTCTCGAGGCGCAGGTCGAGCGGGTCGCGCGGATCGCCTTGGGGGAACTTCCCTTCGCCGAGCCCCATAACGAAAATGGCTTTGAACGGAATGGCCCGCATTGGCAAAAAGGATGCGACCGCCACGCCGCCAGCGAGGTAGCCGTCGCGGGCGCTCGTTAGACCGGTCAGGCGCGCGCGGGCGAGCTCGGAGGCGATTCGATACGACACCTTGCGGTCGCCGAGGTCGAAGTCGGTGAGGCTGCCGAGCGCATCGAGGCATTCGAACAGCGCGCGCTCTTCCGCGTCGTTCGACGGCGCAACGTAGCTCGACGCGATTGCCCGCAAAAACACGGACCAATCGGCCATGGTCAGCTCGGCGCTCTTCGCATAGCGCGCGTCGGCGAGGAGCGAGCTGACGAGCGCTCCGAACGCGGCGACCGCTTCACGCGATGCGCCTTGGGCCTCTTCGGGCAAGTACGCCTGGGCGTTGTCGCCGTCGCCGCGGACGTAGGGGCGCGCATCGCCCCTCGTCTCGCCCGTCATGAAGGCGCCCAGCGCGAGCCTTCGCACGCCCTGGTCCCAATTCAAAATATCGCGATCGATGTACGTCCCTTCGTGGTCGGCGTGATCCTTCCCGTGAACGACACCGAGGCGCGCGGGGAGGAGCGCCCAATCGTCCCGCGCAATCCCCGGAAAGCGCGCCATCACGGCGGGGTGGACGACGATGCGCATCACCTCTTTACGCGTGAACGTGCCGAAGGGGAGCGAGAGCAAGAGATCCAGCGCCTCTGCGACTCGGCTCGTTCGCGCGAGGGGGACGTCGAGCACGTGGTGGGGAATCGTGTAAGCCTCGGCGAAGGCCGCGCCGATATGCGTATGGTATGCGTCGTATTCGCCATTCGGAACGATGACCGCTATTTCGTTGAAGCGAAGTCGCGACCTTCCAGTTGCCTGCGCCGGCTCATTGGCATTCTCGCGCACGAGGGACCAAATGGCGCTCGCCACGACCTCGGCCTCACGACGGATGCTCGGGCAGGCGAGCACCCGAAGGCTCGCGTCGGCCGACGCCGTGGGGAGAGCCTCTTCGTCGCGTACCAGAATGTCGTGTTGCAGAGCGCGCAGCAGCGTGGTTTCGCCGACTTCGCTGCCGAGTGGATCGACGAAAGCCGCTTCAAAGTCGCACGATGCGAGCTCGTTCAAGAGGCGCACGTTCTCGCGCCCGGGCCGCCCCCAAAGGCGCAACGCCGGCGGATCTTGCGGCGAGTCGAGGTGGAACGGGTCGTCGTCGCCGTACAGGGAAGAACCGGTAGCCGTAGGCGCGTCGCCGCGTCGCTCTCGTTTGGGGAAGCGCGCGGCGTCGCGACGGGGCATGGCGTCGCCCACGTCTTCCCAGAACTCCATGCATGGATTGAGTGTATAAATATGCAATTCGCACGCTTCGGCGAGCCGTGCGAAAAGCGTGTGGAATGCACGCGATACGTAGGAAATGCCAAAGAGATGAACGCGCGGCGGAACGTGAAGCGCGGCCGGCGAGACCTCGGCGAAAAGGTCTGCGAGGCTTAGCCAACGTTCGCCCACGGCGGCGGCCCGTTGCGTGACGAGACCGGACGTGGGCTCGAAGAGATCGAGCCACAAGCGGCGCTGCCACGTCTCGGCCGACGCGAACGCGCTGTTCTCGAGGACGGGTCCCGCTTCCCACGCGCCGAGCATGTCGGGGCGGCTGTAGCCGTACTCTTCGAAGAGGCGCGCGACGTGGGTTGCGAGGCCGATGCGCCGAAGGTCGACCGCATCGGGCGCATCGCCGGCGGAGGTGAGGTAGTGCCGAACGGCGTCGAGCTCGGGGCGGGCGAGGCTTGCGCTATCGATGAGCCTGTCGAGCAAAAGGCCGGTCACGGTGTCGGGCTCGACGAGGCGCGCGCCCCGCGTTCCGCGCGCGGCGGCCGTGCCGAGAAAGCGACGAAGGAGGTGCACGTCGAGGTTCGCGGCAATTCCGTGGGCGCGCGCGAGCGCGAGCTTCACGAAAATTTCGACGTTTTTATTGGGGACGACCAGGGTCAGCGGATCGAAGACGCTGGCGCCCGGCGCCTTGCGCGCGGCCTCGAGATCGCGCGCGAGGGTTCGCGCAAGCTCCTCGGTGCGGTTCGAATAGACGAGACGAATCACGCAGCCCACGCGAGGGCGACGGCCGTCGCGACGCCGATGAAGATCGCAGGGCCGAACCGCGAGAATGCGAGCTTTTCGCGCTCGATGACACGCCGCTGCTCTTTCGCGCGAAAGGGGTTCATCGCGATATCGAAGGAATTACGAAGTACCTGGCCAAGCTTCCCGCGAAACGCCATATGCAAAATAGATAAGAACGCGCCTGCGACGAAGGTGTAAATCACGGCTTCGAAGGCGAGGCTCGGCTGCAGGATCGCGCCGACGGCCGCGAGCAGCTTGAGGTCGCCGCCAAACATCGCGCCCACGGCGTAAAGCGCCGCCGGCGGCGCTACGGCGACGATGGCGCCGAGCAGCGCGAAGCCCGCGGCCGTGAGCCCCGCCAGAGGGCCGCCACCAAGAGCCCACCCCACGGCGAAATGCGCGACCGGCGCCATCGCGAGCGCCGGGAGCGTGAGCCAATTGGGGATCGTCTCGGTGCGGAGATCGATCGCTGCGCCAACCGCGCATAGCGACACGGCCGCGCTGTAAAAAATGTGGGCCGGTGTCACGGCCCACCAAATTACAACATTCGCTCGCTCTACCGCGCGCGCTCTTTTGCTTTCGCGAGGGCGCTCTGCACCATGATCTCTTGCTCCGCCGGATCCATCCAGCGGCGCTGCGTTGCCGTGGAGAGCTGGTGGAGCGGGTCGTAGTACAAGAAGGACTGCCCGGGCTTCACGCTCGGCGCCGTGTAGACGCTGATGCCGGTCTCGCGGTCGTAGTATTCGTACGAGTGCGCGTCGCGCTTGCCTCCGCCGCCGGGCGCGTCGACGACGAAGACCGGCGTGTTGAAGCCGGCCGTCGATCCGCGCACGTGCTTCTCGATGTACAGCGCCGTATCGACCGACGTGCGCAGGTCTTCGACGCCGCTCACCAGATCGTGCACGTACACGTAATAGGGGTGCACGTTGACATAGCCGAGGCGCTTCACGAGAAGCTGCATCGTCTCGACGCTGTCGTTCACGTTGCGCTGAAGCACGCTCTGGTTGCGCACGACGATGCCGCGTTCGCAAAGCTTGTCCATCGCGGCTTGCGTGATCGCCGTGATCTCGCGCGGGTGGTTGAAGTGCGTGTGGAGCACCACTTCTTTGTGAAGCTTGCGCCCCTTCTCGACGATGCGCGTGAGCGCGTCCGTCCAGGCGTCGTCCGTCAGAATCTTCTGCGGCATGACGGCCGGGCCCTTGGTGGCGAAGCGCATGCGCCGCACGTTGGGCATCGCGAGGAGCGCCTCGCCGATGTCGCTCAACTGTTGCGCGCGCAAGTTGTACGCGTCGCCGCCGCTGATCACGATGTCCTCGAGCTCGGGGCGCGAGGCGATGTACTGGAACGCACGCTGCCAGCGCTCGTCGCTCGCCTTCAGGCTGACTTTCTCGACTTCTTCCGTGTCGATGCCGACGGCGTAGCTGCGCGTGCAAAAGCGGCAGTAGACCGGGCACGTATCGAGCGGCAAAAAGAGCGCTTTGTCCGCGTACCGGTGGGTGAGGCCGGGGACGGGCGCGTCCTCCTGCTCGTGGAGCGAGTCGAGGTGAAGTTTCGGGTGGTCGGCGAGGAGGCGCGACTGCAGCGGCACGAACTGCGTGCGGAGCGGATCGCCGTAGGGTTCTTGCCAATCGATGAGCGAGAGCAGGTACGGGCTCACGCGAACGCTCATGGGCGCGCGCTTGAAGCCCTCGTCGGCGTCGGCGATGAACTCCTTCGAGACGAGACCTTCGAGCGCCTTGAGGAGCTTGGCGACGTTGGTAATCGAGTTCTTCGATTGCCAATTGTGATCGAGGAACTGCGCCTCGGTCACGTCCTTGTAGGCGGGGATTCGCTGCCAGAACTCGCCACCCAGCAGATCTTTGTGCACGAGGGTGCTCGGATCGACCGCGGGCTTTTTGGCAACGATGGGCTCGTTCGAAACTATTTTGAGCAGAGGAGTTTGCATGGGCAGCGTGCCTCTTCTCCCATGCCCTTTGCCCCAGCGCAACGTGCCGAAAAATGCCGCGCTGCGAGCAGAACCCGCGTGACGCTACGCGGCGTTGGACGGCCAGGTGCTGCGGGCTTACGCGCCGTAGCGGGCGAGGGCCGCGCGCAGCGAGTCGACCACGGCGAGGGCGAGCTCGGGGGGCTCGATCACGCGGGCCGTCGCGCCGAAGGAGAGAACCCACGTGAGGGCAGCGCCGAGATCGGCGGCATTCACCGACAGACGAATACGCCCGTCGGGCGACGTCGCTATTTTCTGCGAGCCGTGGAGCTTTCGCGCGCGCACTTCGTCGGCCATTCGCGCATCGAACTCAACCACGACGCGCGCCTTTTCGTCGGCGCCCAGGCCGACGTCGCCGTGGAGGTAGTCGGCCACGTCGAACCCCTTCGGCAGAACGAACGTCTCGCCGTCGACGGCGACGGTTTCGGCCATTCCCTCGAGGGCGAAGATGCGCACGCGCTCGGCGCCGAGGTCGTTGGCGACACAGACCAATTGCCCTTTGTGAAGCACGAGGGCGTAGGGCTCGACGGCGATGCGCTCGACTTTCGCGTCGCTCCCGGGCGCCCGATAGCGAAATCGCAACACACGCGAATTGGCCACGGCCTGAAACACGTCGTCGAGCTCTTCACCCTTCACCGCGTAGCTCTTGGGCGTGGCCGGCGCGAAGACGAAGCGTTCGTCGAGGCGCTGGTCGCTCGGCACTTCGCCCTTCACACCTGCGCGCGTCGGCCGCTGTGCGATTTGCAGAAGCTGCCTCATGACCACGTCCATCTCGTCGTAGAGCGCCGAGCCACGAAGCACGTCGAACACGCGGCGCGCCGCCAAAAGGCCGTAGGCTTGCGTGCGGCGAAGCGTGACGGCGCGGCCACGCTCGCTCGGCTTGATACGCCAGACGTGGGCGCCCCCGGCGCGCGTCGCCACCGACTCGAGCTCGGTCTGGCGATCGAGCTCACGCAAGTAGCGACGCACCGAGCGCGTGGTGATGCGGAGCATCGCCGCGAGGGATGCGATGTCGAGCCCCGAAGGGTGCGCTTCGAGCACCTCGCGCAGCTTGTCGAGGCGCCGGTGCTGCGTAAAGCGCCCCGCAGGCCGCCCCACGCGGGGCGTCTTCGTCTTCGCGGCGGCGCGCAATCGAGTCGCGCGCCTAGGTGACGGGCCGCGTTCGGAGCTCGGCCTTGTACTTCGATTTGTACTGGTCGTGGCAGCCGCGGCACGACGCCTTGAGGGCGTCCATATTTTGATTGCGCGCGGCCTCGGCGCCGTCTTTCGAGATCGATACCCAATTAGGATATCCAGCTTCGGGCGCGAAGGTCGCTGTTTTGGCGAGCGCCTTTTCGAGGGCTGCGAAGTCTTTGGCCGACATCGCGCTCGACGTATTGGCCTTCATCCACGCCTGCATCGGGCAGTCGGGGAGCGGCTTTTTTCCGCACGTCGGCGCCGCCTCGGCATCGGCCGCGTGGGCGCTCTCGGTCTTGGCGGACGCGGCGGGCGCCGCATCGGCAGCCCTTGCGTCGGTGCTCGCATCCACGAGGGCGCTCGCGTCGACGACGGCGCTCGTCGCAGGTGCCGCGATCGGCGCGCTCGCGGCGGTTGCAGGCGTGCTCTCCGCCGACGGCGGCTCGGCCTTCGAGCAGGCCGCGGCGGCGCCACTGAGGACCAACATGACGAGAGAACGGCGAAGGCCGACGAATGCGAATCGGTGGGCGTGGTGCAGCACGCTCCCGATCCTACCATCGACGGCGTCGAGAGCGTCGAGGCCGCGCTCTAGTACGGAATGTCTGCCTTGTAACCGCCCGGAACATCTGCGGCCTTCGGCTTCGGCGCAGGCGCTGCGGGGGCAGCCGCCACAGGCGCACGCGTGAGCGATAGCGACACGTTGCCGTCGCCCGCGTGTACGATGCGCGACTCGATTTTGTACCCTTGCAGCGAGACCAACAGCTTGTGGTCTTTCGTCGCCACGGCATCGGGGCCGTCGTAACGAACGTCGCACGGCGTGTTGGCGCAGACCTCGACGCCGTCTTCCTTGACCGCTGCGCCCGCCGGCTCGGTCACGATGCGAATCCTGGCGCCCTTCGCCGTGTCGCCCGAGGGCGACGCGCCCGTGGCGGTCGTCGTTGCCGCCGCCGCGACGACTGCGGTCGTTTTGCCGGGCCCCGCGGCCGCGGTCTGCGCGCTCGCATCGGCCGGCTTCGTCGACGACTGCGTGGCGACGGAGACCAGGATGAACGCCGCCACTGCGGCGATGGCCCCGCCGATGATGAGGCCGCGCCCTTTGCCTTGGGGCGGTTGCGCCGCGTAGAGCTGGTCGTGGGTCGCCGCGAGAGCCGGCAGCGGCAGCGACGCGCTGCCGAGCGCGACGTCTTGCATGGAGGTGGAGCCCGACCCGGTGCGAAGCGCGTATTCGTTCGACATCGTCGTCGACGTGCCCGCGGTGATCTTCAACGCGTTGAGCACGTCGTCCATCGACTTGAAGCGGTCGTCCGCGGCCTTCGAGAGACAGCGCATGACGACGCGTTCGACGTCGGCCGAGAGCGCGAGATCCGGGCGCATCACGCGCATCGGAGGGACCTCTTCGCTCACGTGGGCCATGATGGTCGACATGCCGTTGCCGCGATCGAACGGCACGCGCCCCGTGAGCATCTCGTAAAGCAAGATGCCGAGGGCGTAGATGTCCGTTCGCGCATCGACGTGCGCGCCCGTAATCTGCTCGGGCGCCATGTACTTGGGCGAGCCCATGCAAATGCCGGCCTGCGTGTGCTGATCTTCCGGCGCCTCGGCCACGTTCTTCACGAGGCCGAAGTCCAAAACCTTCACCACGTCGGACTCGTCGCCGTGCTCGACCAGGAAGATGTTCGCAGGCTTCAAGTCGCGGTGAATCACGCTCATCGCGTGGGCTTCACGGAGCGAGCGGCAGATTTGCCGCGCCACGTGGAGCGCGCGCTCTTCGGTGAAGGGAGCCTCTTTGACGATGGCGTCGCGGAGAGTCCGCCCATCGAGGAACTCCATGGCCATGTAATAGACGTCGTCGTCCGTACGGCCATAGTCGTAGATGGTGACGGTATTCGGGTGAGTGAGCTTCGACGCCGTGCTCGCTTCGAGGAAGAAGCGGTGGTGGAAGTCGGTGCGCTCGTCTGCACGAAGCGCGGGCAGCAGCACCTTTACGGCGCAGACGCGTCCCAGCGGCAACTGGCGCCCTTTGTAGACGCTCCCCATCCCACCCTTTGCGATGAAGCCGGAGATCTCGAAGCGCCCGTTGATCGTGCGGCCGATCATCGTGTCTGCGCCCGGCGGCGCCGCGCCCCCACTCTTCTGCTCGCCTGCTTCGCCCGCCGAGGTGGACATGAATC
>JANXMC010000398.1 GCA_025354825.1 Myxococcales bacterium | reverse complement strand
GGCAACGACGCTTCTCTCGACTCGGCGCTCGCGTCTCTTCGTGCTCAAAGCCTCGCGCTCCGCGATCACGAGCACACTCCGCTCGTCGATATTCACGGCGTCAGCGACATTCCCCGCGACGTGCCCCTCTTCGAATCGATTGTGATGTTCGAGAACCGTTCCCTCGAACGTGGCATTCGTGTGGCGAACGACCCCGCATGGCAGTCGCGGTCGTTCGCGCTCCACGAGCAGCCTTCGCCGCCGCTCACCGTCACGGTCTTCGACGACCAACACGACGGTCTCTTCGAAGCTCGTTTTCTGTTCGACCGTCGGCACTTTCGCGACGAAGCGGTCGCCCGCGTCGCCGAGTCGTTCGCCCACGTGCTCGAATCGCTCGCGCGCGACGGCGCGAGCCGCGGTCCTGCATGTGGCCTCGACGTGCTCCCCCCGGCCGAGCGCGATCGCATCGTTCACGGCTGGAACGCCACCGCGCGTCCCTTTCCCGATTCGCTCTGTCTACACGACCTCTTCGAAGAGCGGGCGCGCGCGCAGCCGAGCGCCATCGCACTCGTCTGCGAGAGCGAGGCGCTCACCTACGCTGCCCTCGAGGAGCGCGCGAATCAGCTCGCTTCGGCCCTCCGCGCGCGGGGTGCGCGGCCGGGGACGTTCGTCGGTATCTGCCTCGAGCGAGGTATCCATCTCGTCGTCGCGTTGCTCGCCGTGGCGAAATCGGGGGCCGCGTATCTGCCTCTCGATCCGACCTACCCTGGCGAGCGTCTCGCGTTCATGGTCGACGACGCGCGCGCGCTCCTCGTCGTCACCGAAGAGCGGCACCGTGCCCTTTTCGCAGGCGATACGCTCGTCGTCGACGGCGTTGGCGCGCTCGCGCTCGCGGCGATGCCGACCGCGCGCCTGCCTCGCCTCGCGACGCCCACCGACGTCGCCTATGCCATCTTCACGTCGGGGAGCACCGGAGTACCCAAAGGCGTCGTTCTTTCCCATCGTGCCGTGGTCAACACGTTCGACTGGGTGACGCGCACGCTGCGCGTCGGCCCGTCGGATCGGCTGCTTTTCGTCACGTCGCCGTGCTTCGATCTCTCGGTTTACGACACGTTCGGCGCGCTCGGCGCAGGCGCGACCGTCGTCGTCGCAACCGCCGAGCAGCTGCGCGACCCCGAAGCGCTCGCCGCCGTCGTCCTGGCGGAGCGAATCACGATTTGGGACTCGGCGCCCGCCGCGCTGTCGCGGCTGATTCCCTATTTCGCGACGACGCCGATTGCCGATCGGCAGTACCTTCGCCTCGCCATGCTGAGCGGCGATTGGATCCCCCTCACGCTCCCGGACGCCGTGCGGAGTCTCTTCGCCCACGCAAGCGTGATGAGCCTCGGCGGCGCGACCGAAGCCGCGATTTGGTCGAACTACTTCCCCATTGGAGCGCTCGATCCGCGGTGGACGAGCATCCCTTACGGTCGCCCTATTCAAAACGCGCGCTACCACGTGCTCGACGCGCAAATGCGCCCCGTCCCCGTCGGCGTCGCGGGCGACCTGTATATTGGCGGCGCGTGCCTAGCAGATGGGTATTTGAACCGCGACGCGCTCACGGCCGAGCGGTTCGTGCCCGACGCCGTTTCCGGACAGCCGGGAGAGCGCCTTTACAAAACGGGCGATCTCGCGCGCTATTTCGATAACGGTGACCTCGAATTTCTCGGGCGCGCAGACTTCCAAGTCAAAGTACGAGGGTTTCGCGTCGAGCTTGGCGAGGTCGAAGCCGCCATCGTCGCCCTCCCCGAAGTTTGCGAAACCGTATGCATTGCGTGCACCGATGCGTCGGGGCAAAAGTCGCTCGTCGCTTACGTCGTCCCCAGCCCGAGCCCGAGCGCGGCGTTCGACGAAGCGGCTGTGAAGTCGGCCCTCGCATCGAAGCTTCCCGAGTTCATGGTCCCGTCGCAGATCATTCCGCTCGAAGCACTGCCGCTTTCGTCGAATGGCAAAATCGATCGCAAGGCGCTCCCCGCGCCGGGGTGCCGTTCGGCAACCGCGGCCTTCGTAGCGCCCACGACCGACGGCGAGCGCGCGATGGTGGCGCTTTGGGAGTCGGTGCTCCAGCGCGCGCCCATCGGCCTCACCGACAACTTCTTCGCCCTCGGCGGCCACTCCCTTCTTGCTGTCCTCCTCGTGTCGAAGGCGCGCAAGGCGCTCGGCGTCGACATCGCCCTCTCGCAAATTTTGAAGCATCCGACCGTCGCGTCGTTGCTCGCGTCCTGCGATGCGCCTCCGCCCGCGCGCGCCCCCAACACGCTCTCGTCCGCGCCCCACGTGATCACGCTGCGCCCTAGCCGAGGGGCGCGCGCCGGCGAAAAGCCGCCGATTTTCCTCGTATCGGGCGTGGGCGGTTACGGCTTTGTCTTTCAAAAGCTCGCTGATCTCCTCGGCGCCGACCAGCCTCTCCATACACTTCAAGCCATCGGCGTCGAGAGCGAGAGCGCGCCCGTACCGATGAGCATCGAAGAGATGGCTGCGATCTACGAGGCGGAAATCCTCCCGCTCTGCGGCGACGGGCCGGTGATCCTCGGCGGCTACAGCTTCGGCGTGCTCATCGCGTACGAGCTCGCCGCGCGCCTCGGCGCCCGCGGGATCGCCGTTCCGCTCGTCGTCTCCTTCGACGGCTTTGCTCCTGGCTACCCGTCCCATCTCCCGCTTGCCGAGCGGCTGCGTTCCCACGCGCGAGGCTTCCTCAGGGGGGACGGGCGCGGGCGGCGTGCCTACCTCGAAGATCGCCTGACCAACGTGCGAGCACGCGTTCTCAAACTGCTGGGCAAGCCCGAAGACACCGTCGCCGAAATTCCGAACGCCGACGACGCGATGAGCTTGCGATTGCGACGACTGGCCGCCGCCCTCTGGGAATCGCGGAGCCGGTATGCGCCAACGCACGTCTTGCAGGCGGAGCTTCTGCTCATCAAGACCGAAATAGGCGCCGAGTGGGTCGGCGTCGATCTCTCGGACCCCCTCTACGGCTGGGAGCCCTTCGTGCGCGGCCCCATCCACGTCGACGCGGTTCCCGGCGAGCACCTCACGATGTTCAGCGCCGAGAATGGCAAAAAGCTCGCTGCGGAGATCCGCGCCCACGTCGCCCGGGTCGTGCTCACAGAGAGCGCGAAGACGCCGCCGTCGTCGTAATGGCGCCGCCCGTTCCGTCGCGAGTGTCTACGAGGCGTGCGCTCCTCGCCGCGGCGGCGGGAACAGCCCTCGCCGCCGTCGCATCGTACCGTTACGGCCCACGCGTGTACAATGCACGTAGGCTCGCCGCGCTTCGGGGACGGCGCATTTACGACGAGAACGCCAACGCGGAGGCGCTCGTTGCGCGTGCTGTCGACGACGCCCGACGAGAGCAGAAGCGCCCCCTCGTCGTCCTCGGTGGAAATTGGTGCCAGTGGTGCCTCGTGCTCGACGACCTCATGGAGACCGACGCCGAGATCCGCGCGCTCGTCGCCGCGCGGTTCGTTCTCGTGCACCTCGATGGCGACGCTGCCGAGTCGCTCGACAGCGCGTGGGGACACCCGACGCGCCTCGGTGTCCCCGTCATGGTCTTCCTCGATCGCGACGGGCGGGTCGCCCACGTTCAAGAGACGATCACCCTCGAAAGCTTCGGCGGGCGCATTCTTCATCACGACCGCGGGCGCGTTCTCGCGTCGCTGCGCGCCTGGGCGTGAGTCCCGACTTCCGCGGACGCCGGTAGAGGAGAGCCCTGCCGGGCTATTGTGGAATCCTCGTAAAGTAGAATCCACAATTTGAAATGAATCGACGGTCTCGATTCATTTCTCATGACGGAAAGCGTTCGAAGCGGCGTTTCGCGTAGAAGTCGCAATCGAGTCGATTTACGTCCACGGTGCCTATTCGCAAGTCCGACCAACTCTCTAGTAGAAGTTTTTCGGTTTGCGCGGTAGCAACGCCGCGGGGGTGGGTTTAGGCGTTTCCGGATCGGGAGACAGTCATGCGCCTCATTAATATTGCCGTTAGTACGGTAATCATTTCGAGTTTGATCATCGCCTGCGGGTCCAGCGGCGACAGCGGCAGCCTCTTCGACGCCGGCTCGCCCGTCGTTCAAGGGCAGCCCGACGCAACCGTCCCCGGCAACGGCGGCGGCGACAATGGCGGCGGTCTCGGCGGCATCGACGGCGGCGTCGTTGGCAATTGCAAACCGAAGACCTGCCAAGAGCTCGGTGTGGACTGCGGTCCTGTCGCCGACGGGTGCGGCGCGCTTCTTCAGTGCGGCACCTGCTCAGCCCCATCCATTTGCGGCGGCGGCGGCACCCCGAGCAAGTGCGGAGGGAGCGTTGCGTGCGTTCCAAAGACGTGCGCGCAGCTCGCGTCAACGTGCGGCCCTGCGGGCGACGGCTGCGGCGGCGCGCTCGACTGCGGGACGTGCGCGGCCCCCGCGAGCTGCGGCGGCGGAGGCACCCCCAGCACCTGTGGCGGTACGAGCGCCTGTATCCCTAAGACGTGCGCGCAGCTCGGCGCAACGTGTGGCCCTGCTGGCGACGGGTGCGGCGGCGCGCTCAATTGCGGCACCTGTGCGGCCCCCACGTTTTGCGGAGGTGGCGGCACGCCGAGCACCTGCGGCGGTGGCATCTCGGCCGACGCGGGGAGCACCTGCGTTCCGAAAACGTGCGCCCAACGAGGGATCACCTGCGGCCCGGCGGGCGATGGCTGCGGCGGCTCGCTTAGCTGCGGCGGCTGTACCGCGCCCCAAAGCTGCGGCGGCGGAGGCACGCCGAGCGTGTGTGGCGGCACCTCGATCTGCATCGCGAAGACGTGTGCACAGCTCGGGATTACGTGCGGCCCTGCCGGCGACGGCTGTGGCGGCGCGCTCAACTGCGGCGGCTGCACCGCTCCGCAAACCTGCGGCGGCGCGGGCACGCCGGGCACGTGCGGCGGCTTCAACGCCTGCGTCCCACGCACGTGCGCGCAAGCCGGCGCGAGCTGCGGCCCCATTGGCGACGGCTGCGGCGGCACCGTTGCGAATTGCGGCACCTGCACGGCGCCGCAAATCTGCGGCGGCGGCGGCGTTGCCAGCGTGTGCGGCCCCAGCTCCGACGGCGGCGTCCCGTGCACCGGCCTCTGTTTGAACCAGGCGCCTTGCAACGCCGCGGGGCAAACCAAGACGACGCTCACCGGCACGGTCCACGCGCCGTCCCCCGACTACCTCGTCGCCGACCCGATCCCCGGCGCATTGGTCTACGTGCCGAATGCGCCGATCTCGGCGTTCCCCACGACCGTCACCTGCGACCAGTGCGGCGCCGAGACGACGGGCAAGCCGCTCGTCAGTGCGACCACCGGCGCCGACGGAAAGTTCACGCTCACGAACGTCCCCGCGGGCGTCAACTTCAGCGTCGTCGTTCAGATCGGCCGCTGGCGCCGCGTCATCCCGGTCACCGCGCGCACGCAGTGCACGACGACGCCGCTGGCCGACGCGTCCACGCGCCTTCCGCGCAACAAGTCGGAAGGTGACATCCCCCACATGGCGATGGTCACCGGCGCGGCCGACCCGCTCGAGTGCGTGCTCGAGAAGATCGGCATCGACGACAGCGAGTTCACCGACCCCACGGGCAACGGGCGCATTCACATTTATCGCGCCAACGGTGCGACGAAGAGCGGGGCCACGCCCGACTACCACCAGCTCCTCGCGAGCGCGGCGAGCGTCGCCAAGTACGACCAGGTGCTTCTCGCTTGCGAGGGCGACGAGATCGCGAAGACGGCGACGGAGGAGCAGCGCCTCATCGACTACGCGGGCGTCGGCGGCCGCGTCTTCGCAACGCACTTCAGCTACACGTGGCTCTACGATCACACGCCGTTCTCAGGCACTGCCAATTGGGTGCCGAACGCGCCGGCCAATACGGCGAGCGGTTGGACCCATCCGCTGCCGAACGACCCGCTCACGGGGATTATCGACACGAGCTTCCCGAAGGGCGCCGTCTTCAGCAACTGGCTCAGCCTCGTCGGCGCGTCGACCACGCCGGGCAACATCGCGATCAACGTCGCGCGAAACGACGTGAAGACGGTGGTCGCCCCGTCGCAAAAATGGATCTCGTCGACCGGCAACAACGCCAACACGACGGTGCAGCACTACACGTTCAACACGCCCGTCGTACCTGCCCAAGGGCAGAACCAGTGCGGTCGCGTTCTCTTCAGCGACTTCCACGTGAACACGTCGGGCTCCACGACGACGGCGACGTTCCCGAACGAATGCCCGCGTGACTTCCTCGGCCGCCTCCCCGCGCTCACCGCGCAGGAGAAGGTCCTTGAGTTCATGATCTTCGACCTCGCGTCGTGCATCACGCCCGACGTTCCCGTCCCGCCGACGTGCACGCCGCGAAGCTGCGCCGACCAGGGGATCAACTGCGGCGGCGCCGGAAACGGCTGCGGCCAGAGCCTCGACTGCGGACAGTGCGTCGCTCCTCAAACGTGCGGCGGCAGTGGGCAGCCCGGCGTCTGCGGCGGCACGAGCTGCACGCCGCGCACCTGCGCGCAGCAGGGTCTCAACTGCGGCCCGGCCGGCGACGGCTGCGGCAACGCCCTCGACTGCGGCCCCTGTACGTTGCCGCAAACCTGCGGCGGCGGCGGTACCGCTGGCGTCTGCGGCGCGCCTTCGTGCACGCCTCGCACGTGCGCGCAACAGGGGCTCTCCTGCGGTGCGGCGGGCGACGGCTGCGGCGGCGCGCTCAACTGCGGAACGTGCAACCCGCCGTTCTTCTGCGGCGGTGGCGGCACGCCGGGCGTTTGCGGAATGGGCGACTCGGGTCGCTGCACGCCGCGCACCTGCGCCGCTCAAGGGCTCTCGTGCGGACCTGCCGGCGACGGCTGCGGCAACGCCCTCGACTGCGGCCCCTGCGTCCTCCCGCAAACCTGCGGCGGCGGCGGTACGCCCGGCGTCTGCGGCGCGCCTTCGTGCACCAAGCGCACGTGTGCCGACCAAGGCCTCTCGTGCGGCCCCGCCGGCGACGGTTGCGGCGGCGCGCTCGACTGCGGCCCCTGCGTCCTTCCGCAAACGTGCGGCGGCGGCGGGACGCCCGGAGTCTGCGGCGGCCCGACCTGCACCCCGCGCAGCTGCGCATCGCAAGGAATCTCGTGCGGTCCTGCCGGTGACGGCTGCGGCGCGACCCTTCAGTGCGGAACCTGCGTCGCACCGCAAACCTGCGGCGGCGGCGGTCAGCCCGGCGTCTGCGGCGGCGGCATCCCGAAGTGACACGCACGACGACGACGGCCCACGCTTCGGTGGGGTCGTCGTGGTCGTGACCGCAGGACGAAGGCCACGCTCTCCCCGTCGAGAGCGTGGCCTTTTTCTATTTGCGAGGGCGTACCCGGCTCAAGGTCCGCCGTCGCTCGGCGCGGGGTGCCCTTTTTGCCATTGGCTTGCGCGCCATACGCGGTACCCCGCGACATGGTTCTTCGGCACGCACTTGCCGTGCGTGTACATGCCGAAGCGATCGCCCCCCGTGAGCTTGTGGCAGGCGGCCATCGAGTCGCGAAGCCTGTGCAGCGCGACGCGAACACAAAGCGTGCGGTCGGCGATGATCTCCTTCGACGTCCACCCCTCTTCGGTGTGGCCGCCCAAAACCTTCACCTGCATCAAGCAGACGGTGCCGCCGTCGCCGCGCCTCGTGCTGCTATCGATGTCTTTGCGGTAGCCGCCCGACTCGGCGTCGGCGAAGGCCGCGAGCAAGATGGCCGTGCGCGCGCGCCCGTCCGCGCCCTCGAACAGCGGCTCTTCGTCGGGTGCGTTCGCCACGTTCGCGATGTCGGCCGCGATGGCGGCGTAGCGCGGTTCGTCGTGTGGCTTCGGGGGCGCCCACGACGTCATAGCGTCGAGTATCCAAGGGGCGAGGAGCGCGGCCATGCTGCTGTGGTAGCTCGGCATTTCGGCTGCGCCACGAATCGACCGGGCGCCCGTCGATGCGCGTCGACAAGCCCATTGAGATCGGTTAGGCGCGCCCGCGGCACCCACAGACGGAACCGCGCGCCGTTCCCGCTTGACGGCCGGAGAGAGACACCGCTAGCAAGCCTGCATCTGACAACTTCACAAGCGCTTCGGGTGCCCGCGAGGGCATAAAAGGGAAGCCGGTGAAAGACCGGCGCGGTCCCGCCACTGTAAGTGGAAAGCGTGCGCTCATCGCCACTCGGCCTCGCCGGGGAAGGAGAGCCCACGCACCAGCGAGCCTTTCGAGGGCGCGCTGATTCCACGAGCCAGGAGACCTACCCGTTGCGCCAGAACCGAGGGGCATCATGCTCACAGGTCTCTGGCGTCCGGGTGCGGATCTCACCCTGAGCCGAATTTTCATCTCGTTTTTGTGCGCGCCCATTTCGAGGCACGCCCATGCCTTCTGAAACGCGTGACGTGGGCGTGGTCGTTCTCGGCCACGGCAGCCGCGACGCGCGCGCGAACGACGAGCTCGAAAGCCTCGTCGCGAGCTACCGCGATGCGCGCCCCGACTTCGTCGTGGGCCACGCGTACGTCGAGCTTGCGCAGCCCTCCGTTGCCGACGCCCTCGACACGATGGCCGTCCGCGCCCGCCGCGTCGTCGTCGCGCCTCTCTTTCTCTTCGCCGCGGGCCACGTCAAAAACGATCTCCCCATCGCCCTCGCCGCCGCGCGAACGCGCTGGCCCGAGACGCGCTTCGAAGCCGCGAGCCATCTTGGCGTGCACCCCGCGCTCGCCGAAATGGCCTTTGACAGGGTTGCCGAGTCTCTCGCCAAGGGCGGTGCGCCCGCCGAGAAAACAGCCGTGATCGTCGTCGGCCGCGGCTCGAGCGACCCCGACGCCAACGGCGACTTTTGCAAGATGGCGCGGCTCGTGGGCGAAGGGCGCGGCTTCGCGCGCGTCGAGCCGACGTTCATGGGCATTACGAGCCCGCGCGTCGCCGAGACCCTCGAGCTGGTGAGCCGGGCGCGCCCGGATCGCATTGTCCTCCTGCCGTACCTGCTGTTCGCGGGGCGTCTCGTCGAGCGGCTCGAAGCCGACGCGCGAGCCTTCGCCGAGCGGCAGCCGTGGATCCGCATCGACGTCGCGCCGCACCTCGGTGTCGACCGGCGCCTCTTCGATCTGCTCGACACGCGGGTGAACGGCGCGCTCAACGGCGAAGGGCTCTTGCCGTGCGACACGTGCATCTACAAGACGGCGACGCCGGGCTTCGCGCAGCAGGTCGGTGGGTTGAAAGCGATGCTCTACAGCGTTCGCCATCTGCTCACACACGCGCAGGCCGCGCCCCACGTTCATGCCCATCGCCCTGTCGACAAGCATGTTCTCGTCTGCACCAACACCGACTGCGCCGATCGCGGCGGCCACGAGCTCGTCACCGCGCTTCGTAGCGAGATCCGCAACGCCTGCGACGTGAAGGTCGCGCGCACGCTTCGCGTGACGAAGACGTCGTGCATGGGTCGCTGCGGGGAGGGGCCGACGTTGGTCGTCTACCCCGACGGCGTCTGGTACCGCGGCGTGAAGCCCGCCGATGCGTCCGAGATCGTCAACGAGCACCTCCTCGGCGACAAGCTCGTGGGGCGCCTCGTCGACAGCATCATGCAGTAGCGCCCCCCACCGTTCATCACCGCTTCGTCTTTATCTCCCTCACCACGCAAGGAATCGCACCATGGCCTGTCACGAAATCGCAGCGCTCCGCCTTGGGCTCATGAACGTCATGGGGAAGTTCGACCCCGCGGAGCGTGAGCACGAGCTCGCCGAGCTCGGCCCCCTCGCCACCACCGCGGGGCCGCTGAAATCGCTCGCAGAAGCGCGCGACCTCGCGAGCGTGGCCCGCATTTACGAGACGACCCTCGCCGACCTCGGCGCGAAGGTCTCGAAGATGCCGGCGGGCGACGCGAAGCTCGCGTACCACAACACGCTTCTCGTTCTGACGAAGAAGGTGGAGCTCGAGCTGCGCGCGCAGATCGAAGGGCTCGATCGCCTCGGGCGCGAGCTCGAAGAAATGCACGACTTCGTCCACGAGCTTTACCCCGTCGACTGACGATGGCGACCCATCGCACAGCGCAGGTCGTTGGCGCACGGGCTGTGGGGACCGATGCGCGCCTCCTCGAGCTCGAGCTCGACGACGGCGCTGCGTTCGGTTTTCGCGGCGGCCAGTACGTCATTCTCGACACCGGTGTCGTCGTTGGCGACAAGGCGATCAAGCGCGCCTACTCGTTCGCGAGCGCCGACGCCGGGCAACAGCGCGTCGAGATCATCGTGAAGCGCCTCGAGGGCGGGCCGGGCTCGGCGGCGATGCACCACCTCGCCATCGGCAGCCGCTTCACCTTCAGCGGGCCGTGGGGAAAGCTGCAGCCCGAGGTGCTCGCGGAGAGCACGGGGCGCGTCCTCGTTCTCGCCACCGACACCGGCATCACGGCGGCCATGGGTGTCGTGACGGCGCGCGCGTTCGCACCGCGGCTCGCGTCGACGACGCTGGTGTGGCTTCGCGCATCGCACGACGACTTCGTCGCCGAGGCGTTCGTCGCCGCGCGTTTGCCGAGCGCGCTGCGCGAGCTCCGCGTCGTTCACGGACCTGCGGCCGGTCACCCCGAGCGCGCAGAATTCGGCGCGCAGATCGCGCGGGATTTGGCGGGCGCGACGCCCGACGCCATCGCCGAGGCGTACCTCGTGGGCGACGGCAAAGTGCTCGTGGCGGCGCGCGACGCCCTCGTCGACGCGGGTGTTGCGACCGAGCGCGTGCGCCTCGAATACTTCTTCAACACGCCGCCGAAAAACACGACGAGCCCGTGAGCCGAGCGTGAGCAACACCCCCTTCGTTCCGACACCGAGCGCGCGTACCACCGTGCCTCCGCGCGATCCAAAAGGTCAGCGCGAAGGGTTCACCACGGGCGCGTGCGCGGCGGCGTCGGCGAAGGCGGCGGTGCGCTGCTTGGTGCACGGCACCGAGCTGACGGAAATCGAGACGACGCTTCCCAACCGGAGTCACGTCGTCTTCACGCTGCATCGATGCGAGCGCCACGACGGGCGAGTGGTCTGCAGCATTTTGAAAGACGCGGGCGACGACCCCGACTGCACCCACGGCGCGGAGATCGTCGCCGAGGTCGTGCTCACCGCCGCGAAGGGGGTACGGATCGTGGGCGGGCCTGGCGTCGCCGTGGTCACGAAGCCCGGACTCGGCCTCGAAGTTGGCTCGCCGGCGGTCAATCCGATCCCACGGCGCAACATCACCGAGATGGTCGAAGAGGAGCTCGAAGGGACCACCTACGCCGGCGCCGTCGTGACGCTCAGCGTGCCGTTCGGCGAAGAGATGGCGAAGAAGACGACCAATGCCCGACTGGGCCTCTTGGGCGGTATTTCGATATTGGGCACCACAGGGATCGTAAAGCCCTATTCGACGGCCGCGTACCGCGCGAGCGTGGTGCAGGCGATCGACGTCGCGAAGCAGCGTGGTCTCACCGAGGTCGTTCTCACCACCGGCGGCAAATCCGAGCTTTACGCGATGCGCCTCCATCCGCATTTGCCCGAAGACGCGTTCATCCAGGTGGGCGACTTCGTCGGCACGGGGCTTCGTCACGTGGCCCGGCGCGGCCTTTTGCGGGCGACCATCGTCGGGATGATGGGGAAGCTTTCGAAGATGGCCGACGGGAAAATGCAGACCCACGCCGCCGGCTCCGAGGTGAACATGGAGCTGCTCGCCCGCTTGGCGACAGCGCTTGGCGGGAGCGACGCGCTCACCGCAGCGATTCGCGTCGCCAACACGGCGCGCCACGTTCTCGAGCTTTGCCAAACCCACGAGCTTGTGGGGATTACGTCGCTCATTTGCCAAAAGGTATCCGAAGTAGGAACGCGCCACGCCGGGCTCCCCCTCGACGTTCCCGTGATTCTCGTCGACTTCGACGGGGCGCTCCTCGGCGCGTTCCCCGAGCGCACGACGCCACCTTCTACGCCACCCGAGACAGCGAGCACGCCATGAACGACATGCGCCAGATGACAACCCTCGGCCGCGCCATCGAGGACTCGAGCTTCTCGGTGATCGACAGCGAGGTTGGCCCCCATTCGTTCCCGGATGCCGAATGGCAAGTGGTGCGGCGCGTGATTCATGCGACGGCCGACTTCGATTTCAAAGAGCTAATGACGTTTCGTAACGACGCGGTCGCCGCAGGCATTCGCGCGCTCACCGGCGGTTGCCCCGTCCTCGTCGACGTACGGATGATTGCCGTGGGCCTCAACGAAGACCGCCTGAACGCCTATGGGTGCAAAGTGCACGCGTTCATTTCGGACGAGGACGTCATTCGCGAAGCCAAGGCGCGCGAGTCGACCCGGGCCATCGAATCGATGCGAAAAGCCCACCGATTGGGGCTATTGAACGGTGCGGTCGTCGCCATCGGCAACGCGCCGACGGCGCTTCTCGAGATCGTCCGCCTCGCCGCGACCGAGGGGGTGAAGCCCGCCCTCGTCGTCGGCGTCCCCGTCGGTTTCGTGTCGGCCGCCGAGTCGAAAGATGCGCTCCTCGAGACCGACATTCCGAGCATCGTGGCCCGAGGGCGCAAGGGCGGAAGCCCCATTGCCGTCGCGATTCTCCACGCGCTGCTGCTGCTCTCGACGTCGAAAGACAAGGCCGCGCAATGAGCGGGAGCGAACGGAAGACCCGCGTCCGCGCGGTAACGGTCGTGGGCATTGGCGCCGACGGCTGCGCGAGCCTCTCGACGCGCTCGATGAACGCCGTTGCCAAAGCCCACGTCCTCGTCGGCGGCGAGCGCCACCACGCGTTCTTTCCGCAATTTGCGGGCGAGCGCATCTTCTTGGACAAGGGCGTCGGCAAGGCGCTCGACGTGGCGGCTGAGCGGGCCTTCGAGTCGACGGTCTGTGTGCTCGCGTCGGGCGATCCGCTGTTCTTTGGAATTGGCAATCTCGTGCTCAAAAAGTTTGGCGCCGAGCACGTCGAGATTCTCCCGCATCCGAGCTCGGTGCAGTGGGCCTATGCGCGCTCGGGCGAGCCGTGGCACGACGCACGGTTCATCTCGGTTCACGGTCGCTCGCGCGAGGGGCTCGCGATGCGCCTTCGCCGCACGCGCAAAGCCGCGCTTCTCACCGACGCCGAGAACACGCCCCCGCGCATCGCCGCGCACCTGATCGAGTACAGCGACGACGCGTGGGAGGCGTGGGTAGGCGAAGAGCTCGGCGGCCCGGGCGAGCGCGTTCGCAGCTTCACCCTTGCCGAGCTCGCGGCGTGCACCGACATAGGGCCGCTCAACGTGCTTCTTTTGCGCCGCCCCGAGGGCTGGCGGATGCCGCCGGCGATTCCGTTTTTGCCCGAAGCGGCCTTCGAAAAACGAATGCCAAAAAAGGGGCTCATCACCAAGCGCGAGGCGCGAACGCTCTCCCTCGCATCCATGGATCTCAGGCCCGACAGCGTCGTTTGGGACGTAGGCGCGGGCTCGGGCGCAGTCGCCATCGAAGCCGCGATGCTGGCCTTTCGCGGCAAAGTGTTCGCGATCGAGGTCGACCCCGAGGGCGCCGCGATCTGCAGCGCGAACGCCCGCGCCCACGGCGCCGACAACGTCGTCGTCGTCGAAGGGCGCGCGCCCGACGCCCTCGCCGCCCTGAATGCGCCGAATGCCGTCTTCGTCGGCGGCAGCAAAGGGAGCATGGAGGAGATCATCGGTGCCGCCCTCGATCGCGCGCTCCCTGGCGCGCGCATCGTCGTCAACGCGATCACCCTCGAGAATGTCGGCGAGGCGTACCGCGTCTTCCGCGCCCGCGGGATTTCCCCCGACGTCACGATGCTCAACGTCTCACGAGCCGAGCCGCTCGCACACTACATGCGCTTCGCTGCGCTCAATCCGATTCACATCTTCGCGGCCACCAAGCCCGAAGCTTCTGCCACCGAATCATCGACTGCCTCTGGAGACGCCTCGTAATGGATACGCACGCACCCCCGGCCCTTGGCACTCTTCACGGCGTCGGGGTTGGGCCGGGCGCGCCCGACCTCATGACCCTTCGCGCGGTCAACGTTCTTCGCGCGGCGGCCGTCGTCGCCATTCCGCGGCGTAACGCCTATTCGCAGTCGGTGGCGTGGCGCATCGCCGAGCCGTCCGTCGGCCCGGTCGAGGGGCAAGAGCGGCTCTTTTTGCATTTCCCTATGACGAAGGACGTCTCGATTCTCCGCCCCGCCTGGGACGAAGCTTTCGGAAAAATCGGCGAGCGCCTGGTTCGCGGCCTCGACGTCGCCTTCATCACCGAGGGGGATCCGTTCGTTTACAGCACGTTCATCTACCTTCTTCGCGAGGCGCCCACGCGCTGGCCCGGCGTGAAGATCAACATCGTCCCCGCCGTCTCGTCGATTACGGCGGTTCCCGCGGCGACGGGCGTTCCTCTTGCTGACGGCCTCGAGCGGATTGCGATTCTCCCCGCGACCTACGGCGTCGACGATCTCACCGAAGTGCTGACGAAGTTCGACACGACCATCTTGATGAAGGTCAGCTCGGTGATGCCGAAGGTCGTCGAAGCCCTCGAGAAAACAGGCCTGCTCCACTGCGCAACCTACGTCTCGAAGGCGTCGACCGCCGACGAGCGAATCGTTCGTGACGTGCAGTCGATCAAGAACGACCACTGCGACTACTTTTCGATGGTCGTGGTCTCGAAGAAGAGCCGAAGTGGCATTCTCGTCGAGAGCGCATCCCATGCGGTCGATGCGCTCGCGGCGGGCGTTTCGCCGGAGGCGCTGAACGCGGCGGTCGTGCGATGACGTCTCCCAGGAAAGCGATCGCCATTTATGCGATTACCCGCCACGGAATCGGCATTTCGAAACGCTTGCTCGAGGCCATTCCCGGCGCGGATCTCTACGTATCGGCCAAGCTCTTCGCCGAAGCGCCGCCCGGCGCTCTCAAGCTCCCGTTGCCGATGGGGCCGACGCTCTCGGAGACGTTTACCGCTTACGACTGCCACGTTCACATCATCAGCGTCGGTGCGGTCGTTCGCATGATCGCGCCGCTCCTTGCGAACAAAAAGGTCGACCCCGCCATCGTATGCGTCGACGACGCGGCACGCTTCGCCATCTGCGTTCTCTCGGGGCACGTGGGGCGCGGCAACGCATTCACCGACCGCGTCGCCCAGGTGCTCGGCGCGACGTCCGTGGTGACGACCGCCTCCGACGCCATCGGCACGCTCACCGTCGACATTCTCGGGCGCGACCTCGGTTGGACCCTCGACGACCTCGATCGCAACGTCACGCGGGGCTGCGCAGCAGTAGTTAACGCGTCGCGGGTGCTCTTCGTTCAAGAGACGGGCGAGCCGTCGTTTTGGCCCCTCGAGAGCGCGCTTCCGCCTGGTGTAGAGTACACGACGAGCCTCGACGGCGTCGACGCCGATGCCTACGAAATCCTGCTCATCGCAACGGACCGCGCCGTCGCGAGCAGCCACCCCAACCACGACGCGAACGCCGTCGTCTACCGCCCGAAGAGCCTCGTCGTGGGCCTCGGCTGCGACCGCGGCGCGACGTTCGAGATGGTCGAGCGCGGCTTCCAGTCGCTCATGGCGCAGCATGGATTGTCGCCGAAGAGTGTTCGCGCCTTCGCGACCATCGACAAGAAGGGGGACGAAGCTGCGCTCCTTCAGCTCGCCGCGAAACACGGTGTAGAGCTCACGCTCTTCACGCCCGAGGCGCTCGACGCTGCGCCGGGGATTGAGACGCCGAGCGAGACTGTCATGCGCCACGTGGGGACGCGAGGCGTCTCCGAGCCGGCCGCGCTTCTCGCGGCCGGGGCCACGTCGCTTCTTGTTCCGAAGCAGATTTACACCGAAGAAGGGGCGGGGCGTTCGATGACCCTCGCCGTCGCCCGAATCCCCTTTACCAAGCGCGAGGTGAACCGTGGATGAACCGAAAATGGGAACGCTGTCGATCGTCGGCATTGGTCCTGGTGCATCGCAGCACCTCACGCCCGCGGCGCTCGCGGCCATTGGCGAGGCCGAGCTCATCGTCGGATATACGACGTACATCAAGCTCGTCATCGATTTGATTCGTGGGAAAGAGATCGTCAAGACCGGAATGACCGAGGAGATCGGTCGCGCGCGCGCAGCCGTCGAACGGGCACGAGCCGGCGGGAACGTCGCTATCATCTCATCGGGCGACGCCGGCGTGTACGGCATGTGCGGCCTCGTTTTTCAGGTGCTCGAAGAGCTCGGATGGAAGCGCGGCGACAGCCCCACGCTTCGCATCGTGCCCGGGATGACCGCGCTGAACTCGTGCGCATCGCTCGTGGGCGCGCCCCTCGGCCACGACTTCTGCTCGATCTCGCTGTCCGATCTCCTCACGCCGTGGCCGGTCATCGCGAAGCGCCTCGAGGCCGCAGCCTCGTCGGACTTCGTGATTGGCCTCTACAACCCGGCGAGCGGTCGCCGGACGCGGCAGATCGTCGAAGCCCACGACATCATTGCGCGCCACCGACCGGGCACCACGCCCGTCGCCCTGGTGAAGAGCGCGTATCGAAAGCTTCAAGACGTGGTGCAGACCGATTTGGACCACTTTCTCGAATACGAAATAGGAATGCTCACGACGGTGCTCGTCGGCTCGAGCCAAACCTTCATGTACGAAGGGTACATGGTCACGCCTCGTGGCTATACGAACAAGTACACGTGGGACGGCGAGGCGCACTCGGGTCAAAAGCCGGGTCGGTCGCTCATGCTCGACGACGAGGGTGCCCCCGTTCGCGCTGTCGACGTAGAGGCCCCCTGATGGCCCGCGTTGGTCGGCTCGCCGGCGGCCTTCTGGTCGAGACGGCGCACGATGAAGCGCCCGCGTACTTTCTCGTGGGGAACACGAAGGGGCCGTGCGACTTCGTGGCCGCCGGCTTCGAAGACCCCGGGGTGATCGACGCGATGAAGCGCCCTGTTTTACCGCTCATGCGCACGGTGAGCGCCCCGCCGAGCCTCGGCAAGGTCGTCATGGCGTTCGACATCGAAGGCGACGAGCTCGCGAGGCGCCTTGCCACGCGCCTCGTCATCACGCGCAACGGATCGGTCAGCGAGCGGCTCTGGATGCTCCTCCTCGAGAACGCGGGCGCCCCGACGATCGACGGCACCCACGACGTTCGATGGCTCGGCCACATGCCCGATGCGATTTGGGAAATCGTGCGCGACGCAGTTCTCAAGTGCAGCTGAGCGCTCCAAAGACTCGCACGAAGTAAGGAAAGTACAATGCGCGTTTACATCATCGGTGCGGGCCCCGGCGACCCAAAGCTCATTACCGTTCGCGGCGCCGAGCTCGTCGCATCGTGCCCAGTCGTTTTGTATACAGGCTCGCTCGTCCCGAAAGAGATTGTCGCCCGCGCGCGCCCCGACGCGAAGGTGCTCGATTCGTCGGGGATGACGCTTGAAGAGATCGTCGCCGTCGTTCAAGAGGCGCGCGACTCCGACCAGGACGTTGCGCGCGTTCACACGGGCGACCCGGTTATCTTTGGCTCGACGGCTGAGCAAATGCGCCGTTTCGCCGAGATCGGCGTCGACTACGAAATCGTCCCCGGCGTCTCGTCGTTCACCGCCGCCGCTGCCGCCATCGGTCGCGAGCTCACCCTCCCCGAGCTTTGCCAGACGATCATCGTGACGCGGGCCGAGGGGCGCACGCCGATGCCGCCGACGGAAAAGCTCGAGGAGATGGCGAAGCACCAGGCGACGATGTGCTTCTTCTTGAGCATTACGCTTCTCGCGAAAATCGCGCGCACGCTGATTCCCCACTACGGCGCCGACTGCCCGGTCGCCATCGTTTACCGCGCAAGCTGGCCCGATCAGCAAATCGTGATGGGGACGCTCGAGGACATTTTCGAAAAGGTTAAAGCTGCCGGGATCACGAGCCAAGCGATCATCCTCGTCGGCCGCGTTCTCACCTCGTCGGATTTCGCCAATTCGAAGCTTTACGACCCATCGTTCAAGCACAACTTCCGCGGACGCAAACCGAAGACGACGGAGGTCTCCGGTGCCGACTGACGCAAACCGTTCGCGGGGGCGCGTTTCGCTGGTGGGCGGCGGACCTGGCGATCCGCGCCTTCTCACCGTGCGCGCGGCGGAGCTTTTGCGCCACGCCGACGTCGTCGCCTACGACGCCCTCGTCCCCACGCCGCTCATCGAGATGGCCGGGCCGCAGGCGGAGCTCGTCTCCGTGGGGAGGCGCGCCCATGGGCCGTCCTCGTGCGAATACCGACTTCACCCCGCGGTGCTCGAGAGAGCGCGCGCGGGGCTCCACGTCGTCCGCTTAAAGGCGGGCGATCCGTTCGTGTTCGGCCGGGGCGGGGAGGAGGCCGAAGAGCTGCTCGAAGAGGGGATTCCGTTCGAGATCGTCCCGGGCGTATCGGCGGCGTTCGGCGCCGCGGCGTGTGCGGGAATACCGCTTACCCATCGTGACCATTCGTCCGACGTCGTCCTCGCAACGGGGCACGACATCGAAGGTGGAAAGCCGAGCAAGAGCTCGTGGGCGCACCTCGGCGCGTCGCGAGGGACCGTGGTTTTGTACATGGCGACGCGCAAGCTCGATGCGAACCTCGCGCGGCTCGTGGAAGGCGGGCGCGCCGCGACGACGCCGGCGGCCTACGTGGCCGCAGCGTCGACCGGCGCACAGACCGTCATCGTCGCCACGGTCGGCACGCTGGCCGATGCAGCGCGCCACGTCGACCGCGCGGCGCCGGCCGTCGTCATCATCGGCGAGGTCGTTGCTCTTCGCGAGCGTCTTGCATGGTTCGAGCGTGGGCCGCTCTTCGGAAAGAACGTCGTCCTCGCGCGCGACGAGCCGGGCACGTCGCCCTTGCGCGCCCACTTCGAGGCGCTCGGCGCATCGGTCGTCGATGCGCCGCGGATCGAGGTCACGAAGGCTTCCGACGGCACCGCCCTCGCGCTCGTTGCATCGCCCGACGCGCGCTTCGGCGCGCTGCTCTTCACGTCGACCTGGTCCGTCGACGCCTTCGTCGCAAAGCTCGCCGAGCTCGACGTCGACGTTCGCGACCTCTCGCCGGCGAGGCTCTTCGCGTCGTCCGAGGACGTTCGCGCGCACCTGCGCATTGCTGGTTTTCGTGCCGAAATTCTCGACCACGCGGCGCTCGGCCCGCTTCGCCTCGCGGCCGATCGCGGCCCCATCGCGGTCCTCGCGGCCGAAGGTTCGGCGCGCTGCCATGCGCTCACCGTCGCCGTCGCCTCCGGCATCGAGCTCGTCGACATCGCAACCCACGCCGTGCACGCCCGCCCGCCGCGCGTGGCCGCGCCGTCGCCCCACCTCGTCGTCGCGCCCAACGCCGCCGCCGTGCGCGCTCTCTTCGTGTCGCTCGAGGGGGCGTCGATGGCGAGCTTGCGCGACGTCCCGCTCCTTGCGCTTCGTGCCGACGCCGCGACGGCCGCCCTCGGCTTCGGCGTCACCCACGTACACCGCCTATGCGACGCCGCGCGCGTCGACCAGCTCCTCGCCGACGCGACCGCGCTGTTGGTGCGCCATGTCTGAGTCGAGCACGCCTGCGACGACTCCGCCCGTGCCCTCCGAGGGGCTCGTCATCGTCTACACCGGAGGCGGGAAGGGGAAGACGACGGCCGCTCTCGGCGCCGTGTTTCGCGCGATGGGGCGCGGCTGGAAGGTCGCCGTCGTTCAGTTCATCAAAGGGAAATGGCGCACGGGCGAGCGCATTTTCGCCGAGACGCTCCCAGGCCTCACGTTCCTCGTGATGGGGCACGGCTTCACGTGGGACAGCGACGACCTCTCGCGCGACAAGCGCGCGGCGATCGACGCGTGGGAAACGTCGAAAGAGCTTATCGCAAGTGGCAACTACCCCCTCGTCGTCCTCGATGAGATTACCTACGTTGTGAATTACGGATTCGTCGACGTCGAAGACGTCGTCGCCGCGCTCGCGTCGCGACCGCCCCACGTCAGTGTGCTCCTCACGGGGCGCAACGCGCCCGAGCCCATTGTCGCCCTGGCCGACGTGGTCACCGAGATGCGCTCGGTGAAACACCCGTTCGAGAAGGGGAAAAAAGCTCTCCTCGGCATCGACTTCTGAGGTACCGCAGCACCATGAGCCTTGCCGTCACCGTCCCCCGCCTCGTCATCGGCGGCGTCTCGAGCGGCGTTGGAAAGACCACCGTTCTCGTCGCCCTCACGCGCGCCCTCGAGGCGCGAGGGCTCAAGGTTGCCCCCTTCAAGTGCGGCCCGGACTACCTCGATCCGACGTACCACGCGCGGGCGGCACGGAGGCCGAGCCCGAACCTCGACGGCTGGATGATGGGGCGCGACGGCGTTCTCACGACGTTCGCGCGCGCTTCGCAGGGCGCGGACATCGCGCTCATCGAAGGGGTGATGGGCCTCTTCGACGGCGTCTCGCCCACGGAGGACGCGGGGTCGACGGCGGAAATCGCCAAGTGGCTCGGGAGCCCTGTGGTCGCCGTCATCGACGCCGGCGGGATGGCGCGAACGATCGCGGCCGTCGCGAAGGGGCTCGCGACGTTCGACCCCGCGGTTCGCGTGGAAGCGCTCATTGCCAATCGCGTCGGCAGTCGTGGGCATTTGGACCTGCTCCGTAAAGCGAGCAGGACGCCGCCCATTCTCGGCGCCCTTCCGAAGAGCTCCGCCGACCTTCGCTTCGCCGAACGGCACCTCGGGCTCACCACGGCCCGCGCCGATGCCTCCGACGACGCACCGCTCGAGCGCGTGATGAACGCGTGGGGTGCCCTCGCCGCGGAGTGGATGTCCCTCGATGCGCTCGTCGACCTCGCGCGTACGGCTTCGCCCCTCGAAATCCCTGCGCTCACCGCGCGCACCCATGCCGCCGGTGCCGAGCCTCGCTGCCGCATCGGACTCGCCTTCGACGACGCCCTGCATTTTTATTACGATGATAATCTCGCACGCCTCGAGGCGCTCGGGGCGACGCTCGTTCGCTTCTCACCCGTGAACGACGCCACGCTGCCCGACGTCGACGGCCTGTACCTCGGCGGCGGGTACCCCGAGGTCCACGCCGACGCCCTCGCGAAGAACCGCTCGATGCGCGCCGCGGTCAAGGCGTTCGCCGATCGCGGCGGCCCCATCTACGCGGAGTGTGGCGGGCTGATGCTCCTCGCCTCGGTCTTGAAAACGCGCGACGGCGCCTTCCCCATGTGCGGCGTTCTCGAAGGCGAGGTCACGATGCACGACTCCCTGCAGGCCCTAGGCTACGTCGAGGTCGAGACGCAGGAGCCGTCGATTCTCGGCCCTGCCGGCGCGCGTTTTCGCGGCCATCAGTTTCGCTATTCGGACTACGCGCCGGGCGACGAGCGCACGCCGCGCCTCTATAGCGTTCGCCGCCGCCGCGCGGGCGATGTCGTGCGCGAAGGGTTCACGATGAACCGCGTCGTCGCGAGCTACGTCCACGCCCACTGGGCGTCCAATCCGCGCATCCCCGAGGCGCTCGTCGACGCGTGCGCATCGTTCCGGGCGAGCCGATGACCGCGCACGTAGCCGCGGCGCCTCTCGCGCGGAGCGGCACGCCCGCGTCGCTCGTTCACGACGGTCGGTTCCTCGTCGCCCGCTTCGACCGGCCCCACGACGTGGTCAGCTTCGCCATCACCGGCGGCGGCTTCCGCGTCGCCTCCGCGGTCGCATGGCACGAGGTGACCGACGGCGATCTCCGCCCGCCCGTCGAGCCGCGCGCCCTTTTGAACCACGCCCTCGCCTCCATTGGCCTCTCTGGTGCGGTCGGACTTTTAACGAGCCGAAGGCTCGATCGCTTCGTCGACGTGACGCACACCTTCGGCGGCTCGTCGTGCCGTGCGGTCGCCACCGTCGGCCTCGGCAACGCGCTCCGTATTGGCGATTCGCCTGGCCCCTCAGGCCGCGTCGGAACGATCAACATTCTCTGCCAAGTCGGCGAGCCGCTCACGCGCGAGGGGCTTCTCGAGGCGCTCACCCTCGCCGTCGAAGCGCGGACGGCCGCCGTTCTCGACGCCGACATCGAAAGCCGCCGATCCGGATTACGTGCCACGGGAACGGGCACCGACTGCCTCGTCGTCGCGGCCCCCCGCGCGGCGCGAAAAATCGCCTACGCCGGTAAGCACACCGCCATCGGCCACGTCGTCGGCGCCGCGGTCTACGACGCCGTCGCCCGCGGAGCCGCCGTGTGGAAGGAGGATCGCGCGTCATGGCCAGCGGCTCGTTGACGCTCGTGGGCGGTGGAGTGCGGTCGGGCAAGAGCGCATTCGCGTTGAGCCTCGCCCTCGCGCATGCGGACTCGAGCGCGCGGGTACCCGCGCAACGCGGCTTCATCGCCACCGCGGAGCTTTACGACGACGACATGCGCGCTCGCGCGCGGGCTCACAAGCTCGAACGAGGCTCGGCGTTCATCACGATCGAAGAGCCCATCGAGCTTCTAAATGCGCTCGTCGCGCTCGCGGCGTGCCAGGTCGTCGTCATCGACTGCCTCACGATGTGGCTCTCGAATTTGCTACTCCGAGGAGACTCCGAGGCCGCCATCTTGGAGGCCGTCGACCTTCTCCTTTCGGCCATTCGCGAAGGCGACTCGCGATGCATCATCGTGTCGAATGAGGTAGGGATGGGAGTCGTGCCCGAAAGCCCTCTCGGTCGAGCGTTTCGCGACGTGGCAGGCCGCGCCCACCAGCGCGTTGCCGCCGGTTCCACGTCGGTCTATTTGGCAATGATGGGGGTCGTTCTCCGCGCCAAGCCGGCCCCGGTCGAGGCTGTGATCGTCCCGTGATCGAGGCCCTGCTGCAGCTCGAAGGGCAGTGGTACCGCCCTCTCGCCATCCTGCTCCTCGCGCTTCTGGTCGATCTGGTCGTTGGCGAATATCCGAGCTTCATCCATCCCGTTGTCTGGATAGGCACGGTCATCGGCCTGCTCCGGCGCATCGCGCCCATGCGGGGGAGCGCCGTGCCGTTTCTCTACGGCCTCGGAATGGCGGTGGTCGTGCCCAGTCTGTTCGCCCTCGGCGCCGTGGCGCTGCTCCAGCCGCTTCGTGGTCTCGGCCTTCTCGTTGCAGAGGTGCTTCTCTTGAAGTCGACGTTCGCGGTTCGCGCCCTCGGGCGCGCCGCCTACGAAATGCACAGCGCCCTCAAGCGGCAGGATCTCGACGCCGCGCGGCTCGGCCTCCGAAGCCTATGCAGCCGCGAATCGCACCGGCTCACGTCCGAAGGGCTCTCCGCAGCCACCGTCGAGTCGATTGCCGAGAACACGTCCGACAGCTTCGTTGCGCCTATCCTCTTCTTCGCGCTCTTCGGAATTCCAGGAGCCGTATTTTACCGTGCCGTGAATACCCTCGACTCGATGATTGGGTATCACGGCAAATACGAATACCTGGGGAAAGCGTCCGCCCGATTCGACGACTTGCTGAACCTCGTTCCCGCCCGAATCACGGCGGTGATGTTTCTCGTCGCGGGCGTCTTCGTAGGGGCCGACGTTGGAAATGGCGCACGCATTCTCATTCGCGACGGTGGCGCCACGGCGAGCCCCAACGCTGGGCGCCCCATGGCGGCGATGGCCGGTCTGCTCAACGTGTTGCTTGCAAAAGAGGGGGCCTACTCCCTCGGCGACGCGAAGCACCCGGTGACGCCCCGCTACATTCGACGCGCGTTCGTGATCTCGGCGGTCGCCGTGGTCGCGAGCGTCGGCGCCTTGGCGGGCGCGTTGGGGACTCTCCATGTTCTTTTCGAAGGGTGACGCGCCGATCCACGGCGGCCCGTCGATCGCCGAGCTCGCCGCCTTCGGCCTCACGCCGGGCGACGTTGTCGATTTCAGCGTCAACGTGAACCCTTACGGTCCATCCGATGCGATGGTCGAGGCCGTCCGTCGCGCGCCGCTGCGCGCCTACCCCGACCCTGCGTCGACGCGCGGGCGGGAGGCGCTCGCACGCACGCTCACGCCCGCGCGAACGGCCGAGGAGATCGTCGTCGGCAGCGGGGCGACCGAGCTCTTTTGGTCCATCGCGCGGGCGCTTCTCGCGCGCGATGAATGCGTCGTCGTCGCCGCGCCCTGCTTCGCCGAATTCCCCGCCGCTGCCGCGGCGGTCGGTGCCCGCGTCGTGGCCGTCGCGTCGACGCCAGCACGCGCCTTCGACGTCGACATCGACGAGGTCGCCCACGCCGCGCGGGCGAACGACGCGACGATCGTGCACTTGGGCACGCCCAGCTCGCCTGTTGGACGCCGCGTCTCGCCCGCGGCGATCGCCGCGCTCGCCCATGCCGCTCCTCGCGCTCACATCGTTCTCGACGAGTCGTTCCTCGCGCTCAGCGACCGCCATCGCGATCTCGACGCGACGCTCCCGGACAGCGTGATCCGGGTCCGCTCCCTCACGAAGGATCACGCCATTGCCGGGCTTCGCGCGGGGTATCTCCTCGCATCGCCCGCCATCGCGCGCCGCATCGCGGCTGCGCGACCATCGTGGACGACGAGCACGCTCACCGAGGCGGCGGTGGTCGCGACGACGACCGATGCCGAGCACGCCTTCGTGCGGGACTGCCGCGAACGTTTACTTGCCGACTCCCGAGCGCTCGCGCGCGCGCTCACGGGCGTCGGTCTCGCCCCGGTCCCTTCCGTCGCGCCGTATCTCGTCGTCCCGCTGCCTGCCGGGCTCACCGCCGCTCATCTGCGCCGTCGCCTCCTCCCACGCGCGCTGTTGATTCGCGACTGCGCGTCGTTCGGATTACCGAATTACGTTCGTCTCGCCGCGCGCCCGGCGGCCGACCGCGCGCGCCTCGTGGCGGCGCTCTCGGAGGAGCTCCCATCGTGTTAGCCCCGACGCTCATGATCCAAGGGACGGCGTCGTCCGTTGGCAAAAGCATTCTCACGACGGCGCTCTGCCGAATGTTCGCGAACGACGGCCTACGCGTTCTGCCGTTCAAGTCGCAGAACATGGCGCTCAACGCCTTCGTCACGCCCGAAGGGGGCGAAATCGGCCGCGCGCAAGCGGTGCAAGCCGAAGCGTGCCGCGTGCCACCACACGTGGACATGAATCCTATTTTGCTGAAGCCTGAAGGAGATGCGCGGAGCCAGGTCGTGGTGTTGGGGAAGGCGATGGGGAGCCTCGGCGCCGTCGATTACCACGCATACAAGCCGCAGCTAAAAGGGGTTATCGCAGGCTGCTTAGAGCGGCTCCGCAGCCAATGCGACCTCGTGGTCATCGAGGGGGCGGGGAGCCCGGCGGAGATCAACCTCCGCCCGCGCGACATCGTGAACATGCATGTGGCGCACGCGGCGGATGCTCGCGTCCTTCTCGCGGGCGACATCGATCGTGGCGGCGTTTTCGCGGCCCTCGTGGGGACGATGGAGCTCCTCGAGCCCGAGGATCGCGCGCGGATCGTAGGCTTCGTCATCAACAAGTTCCGCGGCGACGTCGCGCTCCTTCAATCGGGTCTCGACTTTCTCGAGGCGCGGACGGGCGTGCCGACTCTCGGCGTGATTCCCCACGTCCCGGCGCTGCGCATCGCCGACGAAGACTCGGTCTCTCTCGATCGCCGCGACCGGCGCCGGCGCGGGGGGGCGCTCGAAATCGATATTGCCGTCGTGCGCCTTCCGCGAATATCGAATTACGACGACTTCGCCCCCCTCGAGCACGAGCCCGGCGTCGCGGTGCGTTTCATCGACGATGCGCGGGAGGTCGACTCGGCCGATCTCGTGATTGTGCCCGGCTCCAAAAGCACCGTGTCGGATCTCGCGTGGCTACGGCGAAACCGCATCGCCGAGGCGCTCGCGGGGCGCGCCTCGCGGGGCGCTCCGATTCTTGCCGTCTGCGGCGGCTGCCAAATGCTCGGCGGCGCCATCGACGACCCCGGCGGAATCGAGTCGTCCGAGACGCGCGTCCACGGGCTTGGCGTCTTGCCGATCACCACGCGCTTCGGCCCGGAGAAGCGCACCGCGCAGGTCCGGGCGCGCGGCGCGCGGGCCACGTTCCTCGCCGAGGCCGGCGCCGCCGTGACGGGCTACGAGATCCACATGGGGCGGGTCTCGCGCGATCCCGGCGCGCCGGCGTCGTTCGTCGTCCAGGCGCGCAACGGCGCGGTCGACGACGATCTCGACGGCGCCGTGAACGCGAGCGGCACAGTGGTCGGCACGATGCTCCATGGCATCTTCGAAGGGGCCGAGGTTCGCGCGCGGCTCCTCGCCTATCTCCGCGACCTCCGCGGCATCGTGCCCGCCCCTTCCGACGCACCGGCGCGACCGCCCGTCGACGAGTACGACCGTATCGCCGATGTCGTCCGTCAACATCTTGACGTGCCGCGCGTGCGTGCCCTTTTGGGCATTGCCCCCGTGCAATTCTGATGTAAGCGCGATTGCCACCTAGGTGCGCCCCGAGTGCTCGCGCCATCGCTCATGTAGGTGAGAGTCGGCGATTGGCAAATAGCGTAACGATTCGGTGGGCGCGAACGGGCGTTTTGCCAATCCGCGCTATCGTAGACTCCGTGCGTCCATTGGTCCGAACCGCCGCCGCGGCGGCTTTGCTCCTTCTTTCGTCGGCTTGCGCCAACGTCATTGGTGCCGACAAGCTCGAGAAGGTCGACTGCCTCGACTGCGCCGTCGATCCTGGCTCGTCGTCCGCCGACGCATCGATCCCGCCCGGCTCCACGGTGACGAACGACGCAGGCGCGGACGCCGCGGCGCGCGACGGCGCCGCCGACGCGGTCGCCGACACCGGTTCACCGGCAGACGCGGCGGCCGACACGAAGGACGCCGCGCTGGCGCCGTGCCCGGGGACGTCTGGCCCCGTCGGTGTGCGCGTCGGGTCATTCTGTATCGACGCCACCGAAGTAACCAATCGCCACTATGCCGCATTCGTCGCGGCCAAGAATGGCGACATGTCTGGCCAGCCGTCGGTCTGCTCCTTCAATTCGAGCTACGTCCCGAGCCTCGACTGGCCCGCTTCCACGTCGAAGCTCGACAGCCCCGTGGTCTATGTCGACTGGTGCGACGCGCGCGCCTACTGCGCATGGGCCGGCAAACGCCTGTGCGGGGCCGTCGGCGGCGGGAGCAGCACCTTCGGCTCCGTCGGCAACCCCACAACGAACCAGTGGTTCGCCGCCTGCTCGGCCGGCGGGACGAAGACGTTTGCGTACGGCAACGGCTACAAGGTCGGCGCCTGCAACGACTACGAGCTGAAACTCCACGCCACGCTTCCGGTCGGATCGCTCAGCACTTGCGTCGGCGGCATGCCCGGTATTTCGGATATGAACGGCAACGTTTGGGAGTGGGAAGACGGCTGCGAGACCAGCTCGGGGGGCAACGACTCGTGCCTCATTCGCGGCGGCAGCTTCAACTTCGCAGGGGCGACGTATTCCACCTGCTCCGGCTATTTCAACGATTACAAAGTTCATCGGTCGGACAACTTCGACGACACCGGCATTCGCTGCTGTAGCCCCTAGCGCTCTTCGAGGGCCGGCCCCCTCGCGGGCTTGCCTCCGAGCGATTGCCACCTGCGAACGACGAGACTCTCGGAAGACGCGCACACCTGGCCGCCGTCTGTATGTTCCCGCGCGAGGGGTGCCATGCAGCTGTTCGACACGGGCCACGCGCCTCCTCGGCGGGTCGCGCGCTACGACATTCACGGCGAGATCGCCGGCGGCGGCATGGCCACCGTGCACCTTGGTCGCCTGCATGGCGATCGCGGCTTCACGCGCCCCGTTGCGCTGAAGCGCCTTCGCCCGCGCTACGCGAGCGCGCCGTCGCTCGTCGCCGCGTTCCTCGACGAGGCGTACCTCTCCACGCGTGTTCGTCACGCGAACGTCGTGTCGGTGGTCGACGTCGTGAGCGAGGGGGACGAGCTGTGGCTCGCGATGGAGTACCTCGACGGCGAGACGCTCGCGCAGGCGTCCCGCGCCGCGCGAAAGCTCGGGCATGCGGTCCCCAGGCCGGTCCTCGTCGCCATCGTCCTCGACGTTCTCCGCGGCCTCGAAGCGATGCACTCCGCCGTCGACGAGAGCGGCGCGCCCCTGTCGATCGTGCATCGCGACGTCTCCCCGCAGAACGTCCTCGTCGGCGCGGACGGCGTTGCCCGCGTGCTCGATCTTGGCATCGCGACGTCGACCCGCACGACGCAGCACGAGGGGCACGGCCTGGACGACGAGCGCCTCAAAGGCAAGCTCGGCTACATGGCGCCCGAGCATGCGCGTGGAGGCGAGCCCGTCACGCGCGCGGCCGATCTCTACGGCGTCGGCGTCATTCTTTGGGAAGGGCTCGTGGGGCGGCGCCTTTTTCGCGGCGGGACCGACGTCGAAGCGCACCTCGCCGACGTTGCACGCGGCGCGCCTTCGGTGCGTGAGCTCGTGGGCGCCGTTCCCGCGGCCCTCGAGGCCGTGGTGATGCGCGCGCTCGATCCGTCCCCCGGCGCGCGCTTCGCGAGCGCCCGCGCGATGGCTCGCGCCCTCGCCCGTACGGCCGCGGCCGCTGGCCCCGAGCAGGTGGCGACGTGGCTGTCGGAGGTCGCGTCCGAGAACCTCGCGCGCCGTGCCGCGTGGCTTCAAT
>JANXMC010000394.1 GCA_025354825.1 Myxococcales bacterium | reverse complement strand
TCTCGAAGCCCGCGTGGCCCTTCGTGACCGCCCGCAGCTCGACGTGCTCGACCTCGCCGTCCGCTTTCTCGCGTCTCACGTAAAACCCTACGCGATCGTCGCCATCGCCGTCCTCGCGCCGGCCTTCGTCGTCTCGTACGTCGTCGCCGTCTCTGCCGGGTGGATCTGGGGCTGGGTCTTCGCCATCGGCCTCGGGCTCGTCGCCCAGACGCCGTTCACGATGCTCGCGTCGCGCCTCGTGTTCGAGTCCGACGTCTCGACGGCGTCGGTGCTTCGCGCCTCGCTCGCGGCCACGCCGCGCCTTTTTGCGATTCGCCTCACGCAAAGCCTGATGGTCGCGACGGCTCTCGCGTTTCTCATCATCCCCGCGTTCTGGGTCGGCACGATCTACCTCTTCGTGCTCGAGGTCGTCGTGTTGGAGCGCGCGAAGCTCGGCGCCGCCCTCGCCCGCGCGCCGCGCATCGCGGCAACCGAGTCGGGCGATTCGCTCCTTACGTTCGTGCTCCTCCCGCTCTTGCACTTTGCCATCGTCGCGTTGGCCGATGCCGCGGGGCGTTCGTTTCTGTCCGAGATGCTCGAAGTCAAAGCGCCCGAGTCGCTCTTCACGACGGGTGGAAGCGCCCTCGCGCTCGCGGGCTATTTCGCATTCCTCCCCTTCGTCGCGACGGCGCGTTTCCTCGTCTACTTGAACATCCGCACGCGCAGCGAGGGGTGGGACGTGCAGACCCGCTTCGCCGGCCTCGCCGCCCGCGGCAACGAGGTGCGTCCGTGATGCGCGCACGTTCCACCGCGGTTGCCACCGTGATCACCACGTTCGCGCTGCTCGCGACAACGGGCAGCGCCGCGACGTCGAGCACACCCGAGCACGACGTCGAGAACGCTCTGAAGGAGGGGAGCTACACCTTCTGCTCCCGCCCGCCGTTCCTCCCTACGCCCTCGGCGTTGGCCCTCTGTCCGCTCGCGCGAGAGACGCCGGGATGCGAGGCGTTCGTCGCGGTCTGTGACCGCGCCAAAGAAGAGAAAAAGCCCGAGAAAAACGATACTTTTAGCTTCCTCGGCAAGCTTCGCGATCTCGTCCGGGCGTTCGCCGTCGTCGGCTTCTGGCTCCTCGTGGCCGGCGTGGTCGTCATCGTCGCGCTGCCGATCGTTCAGGCGATTCTCCGCGCGCGTCGCGACCGCGCCGTGGCCGACGACGCGACGCCCGACGCCGCGCCTGCCGAGGCGCAGATCACCCTCGCCGTCGAGCCGGACACAAGCTCCGCCGACGCGCTGCTTCAACGCGCCAACGATACGGCGCGCGGGGGCGACGGCGAACGCGCCCTCGGCCTTTATCTCGCTGCGGCGTTGCGTGCCCTCGATCAACGCGGCGCGGTGCGCATCGCGAAGGACCGCACGAACGGCGAATACGTGCGCGGATGCAAAGACCCAGCGGCGCGCACGCCGCTTCGCGAGATCGTCGTCGAGGTCGATCGCGTGCAGTTCGGCGGCGCCGTTGTCACGCCCGACGCTGTGGCGCGGGCGGCCTCCCGCGCGACGGCGCTCGTCCGAAATGCGGCCCTCGCCGCGCTCATCGTGGGGATGGCGTTTCTTGCCGGGTGCGGGGGCCCGAAGGCGAGTCGCGCCAGCGGAACCGATCCGGCGGGCGACGAGCTCGTGATGGATCTCCTGCGCCGCCAGGGGGCACAAGCGACGCGCCTCACGAGCGCTCTCGCGTCGTTGCCGCTCCCGAAGGCGGACGACAAGACGCAAGTGGTCGTGCTCGACATGACCCGCATCGAGATCGAGGAAGAAGCCGCCGAGCATCTGGTGGCGTGGACCGAAGCCGGCGGCGTCCTCGTCCTGCTCGGGCATCCGAGCGCATGGCCCGAGAAGCTCAAGGTCAAGTCGCTCACCGCCGAGTCGAACGACGTCGTCGTCGACGACTCCAACGCGAACGACGACGATGGCGTCGAGAACAAGAACGAGAACAAGAACGAGAACGACGACCAGCCCGACAGCGAGACGTCCCACGAGACCCGCCCGCGGAAACCGGCGCCGAGCATTGCCGCGCGCGTCGCGCTGCCGCAGGCGCTCGAAGTGCCCGGCGACGGCCACCCGGTGGCGCGCTTCAAGGGGACCGAGCGCGCCTACGCGTACACCCAGCGGCACGGCACCGGAATGGTCTTGGGCGTCGCGACGCCCGACCTCTTCACGAACATCGGCGTCGCGCGCCCGGGGAATGCCACCGCGGTGGTCACGCTCCTCGGCTGGCTCGATGCGCGCGACTTCCGCTTTGCCCGCGAGGAAGACGGCATCTCGCCTCCCTCGAATCCAATCGCGGGTCTCCACCGCGCCGGCCTTGGGCTCGGCTTGTGGCACGCGCTCGCGGCGGTCGCCGTGCTCTTCATCGGCGTCGGCATTCGCATGACGCGGCCGATGCCGATCCCTCCGCCCGCACGGCGCGCCTTCGCCGAGCACGTCGAAGCCACGGGAGCCTTCTACGCGCGTACGCGCGCCGCCAGGCACGCGCTCGCGGTCTACGCGCGCTACGCCGACGAGTTACTGCGCGCGCGCATGCCGCGGGGCGCAAGCGACGTCGCGGCGTTCCTTTCGGCGCGGACGGGGCGCGACGCCGCCGCCTGCGCCGCCGTGTGGGACCGCGCGATGGCCGCCCGCGACGCAACGAGCGGCGTGCCGTTGGGCGCCGGCGAAGCGAACGACTTGCTGCTCTTGAAAGAGCTTCGCGCGCTCGTCGTCGCGGCGACGTCCCGCGAGAGCTGACGCGATACCGAACGAGCGACGAGACTCACAAGACGGGAGACTGCGCGTGGATCAGAGCCAATTCGTACAGACCTTCGAACGCATCAAGAGCCAGATGGCGCGCGTGGTCGTCGGGCAAGAGCCGTTGGTCGAAGGTGTTCTCGTGGCGCTCCTCGCCAAAGGTCACGTGCTCATCGAGGGGGCGCCGGGCCTCGGCAAGACGCTCGTGGCGCGGACCCTCGCCGTGGTCTCGGGCTGCTCGTTCAAGCGCATTCAGTTCACCCCCGACTTGATGCCGAGCGACGTGACCGGCTCGTCGATCTTCGACCGCCAGGCGGCAAGCTTCGCGTTCATTCCAGGGCCAATTTTCGCGCAGCTTCTGCTCACCGACGAGATCAACCGCGCGCCCGCGAAAACGCAGTCGGCGCTTCTCGAGGCGATGCAAGATCGTCAGGTCACCGTCGACGGCAACTCGCGCCCGTTGCCGCACCCGTTCTGCGTCATCGCAACGCAAAACCCTGTCGAGTCCCAGGGCACGTACCCGCTTCCCGAAGCGCAGCTCGATCGATTTCTCGTGAAGCTCACCGTCTCGGATCCGCCACGCGAGGTCGAGCACATCATCGTTCGTAACCACGCGTCGGGGTTCGATCCGTCCGACCTTTCGGCCCTCACGGCGGCCGTCACGCCAGAGGAGCTCGTCGCGATGCAAGAGTACGCGCAACGCATTCGCATCGACGACGCGGTGGTCGGCTACATCGTGGATCTCGTGCGGCGCACGCGCGAAGACCGCGCCATCGAGCTCGGCGCGTCGCCCCGTGCGTCCATTGCGCTTCTCAAGGCCGCGCAGGTGATCGCCGCGAGCGAGGGGCGCGACTTCGTGACGCCCGACGACGTGAAGCCGATGGTTGCGCCGGTGCTGCGCCACCGCGTGATGCTCCACCCCGACGCGCAGCTCCAAGGGGTCACGGCCGACGACCGCATCGCCGACATCCTGCGCAGCGCGCCCGTTCCGCGCCCGGCCTGACGCGCGCGCGCTCCCCCATGGCGATGGTCCCCACCAAACGGCTCGCAGCGCTCGGCGGCGTCATCACGCTCGTCGCGATCGTCGCGGGCTACCTCGAAGCCGCGCGCAGGCCGCTCTTCGGGCTCGACGCCGTCGTCGTTCTCGCGGTGGTAGCCGACGCGCTCCTCGTTCGCGGTCGCCGCATCGAGGTCGCGCGCCACGTGCCGTCGATCTTCTCCGTCGGCCGCCCCAACGCGGTCACGATCGAGCTGAAGAACATCAGCGCACGGCGCCTCCGCGGCGTCGTCTCCGACGACCCGGTTGCGGCAACGTCCGCAAGCGGGATCCCTGCGACCTTCGAGCTCCCCGCGCGCGCCACCGCCCGAATCACCTACGAGCTCACCCCCACGCGCCGCGGAGCGCGCGAGCTGTCCGCCGTCACCGTGCGCTACGGCTCGCCCCTCGGCCTCATCGATCAGCAAGAGCGCACGGCCTTGCCCGCGAACGTCGACGTCTACCCCGACGTCCACGCCGCACGCGCTCTCGAGCTGCTTCGGCGGCAAGGGCGCAAGGACGCGCGGCTCGGCTCGCTCCGTGTGCGCGGCGGCGACACCGAGTTCGAGCGCCTGCGTCCGTACCAGCGAGGCGACGAGGTTCGTCACGTCGACTGGCGCTCCACCGCGCGCCGCGACGATCTCACGGTGCGGCAGTTTCAAGCCGAGTCGAACCAGAACGTCGTCTTCGCCCTCGACATCGGCCGCGGCATGCGCGGCGAGAGCAACGGACTCACGTCGGTCGATCACGCGCTGAACGCCGCGCTTCTCACGGCCGACGTCGCGCTACGTGGCGGCGACAAAGCGGGCCTGATGGCCTTCGACGCGGAGCCGCGCACCTTCGTCGCGCCGGCGGGCGGTCGCTCGGCGGGGCGCAAGCTCACGCGCGCGGTCTACGCCCTCGAAGCCGGCTTCGAGGCGACGGACTACCGCGCCGCGATGACGTTCTTGCAGACGCAGGTGCGCGCGCGCTCGCTGCTCGTGGTCTTCACCAATCTCCTCGAGCCGCGAAGCGCGAAGGATCTGGCGTCGTCGCTCAAAGCGCTCCTTCCGCGACACCTGCCGCTGTGCGTGCTGATGCGCGACACCGACGTCGAAGCCCTCGCGACGGCCCCCGCTCTCACGACCGAAGACCTCTACGTTCGCGCGGCTGCGGCAGAATCGCTCGCCTGGCGCGACGGTTTGATCCGCAGCTTGAAGAGCGCAGGCGTCATCGTCCTCGATGCGCGTCCCGAGAATGTCACGCCCGATCTCGTCAACCGCTACCTCGAAGTCAAAGCCCGCCGCCTGCTCTAACCCTCCGCTCCTACCGAGCGGCAGATCGAAACGAAACACAGGCGGGGAGGCGCGAGGGCGAGGGAGGTCGAGATTTATTTGTAGACCGCACGTAACTGCTGGTCAGGCGCCAAATCCCCCTAACAAATCCCTCCCCGCCTCCCCGCCTCTCGTTCCTCAGGGCTCTCGCTCTCGGCTTCGTTTCGAAGTCGCTCGTTCGGCGGGTTAAATGGGTGAAGGCGGAGCTCCGGCGGTTCGTTGAGGGTTGCCCCTTCGAACCGGTCCGTGTCTCCGCCTTCGCGGGGCTCGCCCTCTTTCGAGGGCGGGCTTCGGGTCGCAGTCGGTTTACTTCTGCGGCTGCTTCTTGGCGATGAGGTCGGCGAAGGTGAACTTCGCATCGCGCGCAACCGTCTGGCGGTACTGCTGGTAGGCGCTGCGCTCGGTCTCGTCGGCGAGGGCTTTGATCGAGAGTTTGATCTCGCCGCGCTTCGGATCCATTTCGACAATCTTCGCTTCGAGCTCTTTCCCAATCGGGAAGAGCTTACGGAGCTCGGTGCCGCGGGGCGTGCCCGTGGCGGCCGACGTGATGAAGCCGCGTGCGTGACGGCCGGTGGCGCCGAGAACGCGCACGCCGAGGCCGCCCGACTCGATGCTGACGACGACGACCTTCACCCCGCGGTGAAGCTGAATGCGCTGCGGAGCCTCGTTCGCCGCGTCGCCCACGGGCGCCGGGTGGAGCGAGATCTTGTGGGTGCCGGGGTCGTTCGAGGCGACGACGACGTCGAGAACGTCGCCGACTTTGACGACCTCGTTCGGGTGCTCGATCCGCTTCGGGCCGGGCGTCTGCCCCGGAACGTGGGGGGGCGCGGGCGGGATGACGACGCCTTCGGACGGCTTCACCATCCAGAGGTCGGCCACGTGAATGAGGCCGTCGATACCGCTCTCGAGCTCGACGAACGCGCCGAAGGGCTGGAGGCGAACGACCTTCCCCTGGTGCTTCGAGCCGACGCTGTACTTCTTTGCCGCGGCGGCCCACGGATCGGGCGTCGTCGCGCGGCGGGACAGCCAGATTTTGCCCTTCTCGTCGATGCGGATGATCTTGACCGGCACAGTCTCGCCGACCTTGAACACGTCGTGCGGGCCGTCGCTGCGGTTGTGGCTCATCTCGGCCAGCGGGACGAGACCCTCGACCCCGCCGACGTCGATGAACGCGCCGAACTGAACGACGCTGCGGACGACGCCGTCGACCGTGCTGCCGGGCGTGAGCTTCGAGAGCGCGGCTTCGCGGTTCGCGCGGGCCTCGGCCTCGAGGAACGGCTTACGCGTGAGGACGACGTCGCGGCCGCGCTTCGCGTACTGCGTGACGTAGAAGTCGAGGCGGCGCGCGAGGAGCGGCGTGAGGTCGGCGCCCGGACGGGCATCCATGTGCGAGCCCGGCGCGAAGGCGCGAAGACCCTGGAGATCGACCTCGGCGCCGCCCTTGATGACGCCCGTGACGAGCCCCTTGACGATCGTCCGCTCTTTGAACGCCTGCGCGATAACCGGCTTGATCTTCGAGGCGCGCTTCGGGTGGCGCGTGACCACCACGAGGCCGCCACGGCCGCCGTCGTTGTGGATGTAGCCCACGAAGTTCGCGCCGACTTCGAGCACGATCGGCGGGAGCGGCGCCGCCGGCTCCTTCACGACCGGCGCGGCCTCGGGGGCGGC
>JANXMC010000376.1 GCA_025354825.1 Myxococcales bacterium | reverse complement strand
GCTCGAAGCCGGCGCCCGCTTCGCGAAGCGCCACGGCGGCTGGGAGAGGCTACGCCGATCAGCCGTCGGCCCCGGCGTCGTGCGCCGCCGCGTCGCGGTTCGCATCGGCCGCCGCGTCGTTCACCGCGCCATCATGGCCTGCATCGACCGACGCGTCGTGCGCCCCAGCGTCGTGTCCTGCGTCGTTCGTGGGGAGCGGTCCCGCGTCCGTTTGCGGCAAGGGCCCACTGTCCTTAGCCACATGGGCGTCATGCCCGGCATCCGTCGCTGGCACGGCGGGCGTTCCATCGTCTGCGCCGCTACACGCGACGAGGCACGCGGGGACAGTCACGATTAAAAGAGAAATGGCACTCAAAGTTCTTATCTTCATCCCTACCTCTTACGGTTCCCCCATCGACCGCACCACTAGTGCTTTCTTGATCTGCGCGGTCGAAGAAGCCGTCGCGTTAAGGTTATAAAATAAATACCGCGCCGTAAATCGCGTGGCCACAGCTGCAAACGGCGCAAAGATAGCAGGACCGCGTAGTACCGAATGACCTTCGCGCTTGGCTCTCGTCGCGACGACACGCTGCGAACTTCACAATTAAGATCCTTCATCTTTCGCCCGAAGACCATTTCGCCTTGCAGCGAGCGTCGCGCCACGCACCCTCCTTCGCGTGCAAAGGCAGAAGAAGGTGAAGGTCGTCATACGCTCCACAGCCCTCCGGCTACGAGACGCACTTATTGTCGCCGTGGGGACGATCGCGTGGCTGGCGCAGCCCGACAAGAAGCCGCCGCGCGACCGTCGCGCATCGTCCGTCAGGTCGCTCGAGGCCCGAGAGAAGTCATAGAGAAAGCGGACGTCTCTCGCCTTCCGAACCGCTGACGGCCGCGATTCGCTATTACAAGAACCACCGCGACGAGCTCTTCCGCTTCATCGACGATCCCTACGTGCCCATCGACACCGGAGGGGCTCGGCGAGCGCGACGTGGAGAGCGCCGCAACGGACGTCAGACGTAGCGACCTATCAGGCGGGATCGAGAGCATCGATCACGGCGACGAGATCGGTCAGAGAGGTTGCTTCCGCCGCTGGATCGGGCGGCGAGCTGCGCGCCTTCTTGAGCACGTCGTCGATGGCGTCGTCCATCCGCGTCCAGCTGCCTGCGCTCATGGGCTTCAGGCGTCCCTGGGCCTCGTCCCACGCCTTCTCGAGCGCATCGGCCTTCGCCTTGATGCCGGCCTGACCGCCCGCGCGCAGGCGGCTCCGCATGTCCTCCGCGATGGTCCGGAATGCGGAGAGATCTCCGAGGGGCCGATCCGGCCGCAGCGCGGCGACGGGGCGCCCGCCGTCGGCCACACGCTCGGAAGGAGGCGCTCCGCTCGCCGCGGGCGCCTCGGCGTTGCTGCGATCGATGACGTCAATCGCGCTCACGAGCGCCGTCAGCGACGCCGTCTTGGCCGCGATGGCCCCGGATGACGAGCGCGTCTTCTTGAGGACGTCGTCGATGGCATTGTCCATAGACGTCCATTTGTCCGGGTTCATCGGCTTGAGGCGCGGCTGGCCCACGTCCCACGCCCTCTCGAGCGCATCGGCCTTGGCCTTCGACGCGGGCAGATCGCCCGTGCGCAGGTCGGTCAGCATGCCCTGCGCAAGCGCCCGAAATGGGGATAGATCGCCGAGCGGGTGCTCGGACGACGACGACGCTGCCGCCTGCCCCGAGAGCTGCGCGCTGCGCGCGAAGTACCCCGTCACGCCGAGGCCGAGGAGCAGGACCAACACGACGACGACCTGCAGGAGGGGGCCCCGCCTTCCGCTGGGTGCGGCCTCGCGGGTCGCCGCTTCCTCGGTGACGTCTTTCCGCGTGAGGCCGAGGTAGACGACGACCACGAAGATCGCGACAAGGAACACCGCGCTCGTCACCGTCGCCCCGAGGCCCAACCCGCCGTCCGCGCGCGCCTGCGAGAGGTAGTCGCCAAGCGAGGCTCCGAGGGGCCTCGTCAGGATGTACGCGATCCAGAACGCGAGGACGGGATGCAGACCGAGACGCCAGGCGATGCCCGATACGGCAATGACGCCGAGCACGATGAGGCCGGTGACCAGATACCCCAAGCCGAGCTTCTCTGCGACGAGGTCTCCGGCCGCGGTGCCCAACGCGAACGTGAACAAAATCGCCAACCAGTAGAAGGCCTCTCGTCGAGGGGTGAAGATGGAATGAATGGAGAGCGTGCGCTCGTTGGCGTACCAGACGGCGAAGGTGACGCCGAGCGCGACGCTGAAGATGACAGTGCTCGCCTCGAGCGGGAAATGAAGGCTGTCCGTGAGGATGTCGGTAATCAGCGTGCCGAAGACGCTGACCAGGACGACAGCCAACCAGTAGATCGGCGGCGTGTACTTGCGCACGCGGAACTGGACGACGAGCAACGCCGCCAAACAGGCGGCGGTGGCGACGGACGTGCCCGTCAATCCGAGCCCCATGTTCACGTTTAAAAAGTCCGACGCCGTCTCGCCCACGGTGGTGCAGAGGACCTTGATGACCCAAAAGAAGATGGTCACCTGCGGGACCTTACTCAGGAGCGCGCGTGCGGGGACGACCGCCGGTGTCGAGGGAGCGTCGGTCATCGTGGGGCGAGAAGATGGCCGTAGTGGGGGACTGACAGCAAGGAGCTCGTGCCGAAACGGCCTCTCGCTGCCACACGTACCGGAGCGGATGCGGGACCGTCTGCGATTCGGGACGGTAACGACCTTGAGCCGCTTGCACTCGTGGGGTTGTCCAAAGGAGTCACCGCGATGAGCCCCTGGGCTAGGCTGCCGGCCATGAGAATCCTTTCCACGCTCCAGGTAAGCCTCGTCGTGTTGCTGAGCGCGGCATGCGCTCACGCGCCTGGCGCGCACACGGCGAGCTCGGGCTCGCCGGCGTGCCCGAGCGCTGTCACGCAGTCGATCGCGAAGAACTTCGCCGGCGCCGCAATCACGGCCTGCAAAGCCGAGAGCGAGGATGGCCATGAGCAGTTCGAGGTGAAGCTTATTCAGAACGGCCAGGCGATGGAGGTGGACGTGGCGTCGGACGGCGCGGTCCTTCAGACCGAGAGGGTGATACCGGTCGCGGACGTGCCGGCGAACGTCATGGCTGCGTTCTCGGCGAAGTATTCCGGGAAGACGGCGACCAAGGTCGACAAGCAGGTGCGCACGGGCAAGGGGAGTTTCTACGAGTTCAAGTTCGAGGCGCAGCCAAAAGCGAAAGAGGTCACGTTCGCGGAGGACGGGACGTTCGTCGAAGAGGAATGAGCGGTCCCGAGGGCGCGGTGGGGCGCGCGCTTGGGTCATCATCTACCTTGATGCGCTCCGCCGCCGCCGCCATCACTTTGACGTGCCTCGTCGGCGCGTGCACTGCGGCTGCCCACGCGCCCGACGCGGCGGAAGGAGGGGCGACGGCAAGCGAGGCACCGCCGCCGACGTTGGGCGGCGCCGGTCTCGACCCGCTCAAACCGAGCGACGCATCGACGTCCACGCGCGTCGCCGTCCTCTTCGCATCGACCTGCGCCGGCGGCCCCGAGTCGAGCTGCCACGGAAGCCACGCGGGCGACCTCTGGCTGCGGCTCCGCGGGCCCGGTGCGGACGTCGTCGGCGTGCCGTCTTCCGAAGAGCCGCGGCTCACCCGGGTCGCGCCCCACGACGCCGGCGCGAGCTACCTCTACGCGAAGCTCTTGAGTGAGGGCGGCATTGACGGTGGCCGGATGCCCCTGGGTGGCCCGTACGACCCCCGCATCAAGGCGCTCGTGCGCGCGTGGATCGACGAAGGTGCACCGGTGGAGTGAGCGGCTTCCCGCGCCGACTTAGATTTCGACCTCCACAACAACCTCGACCACACGCCCCGGCGGGAGCTGGAAAAACGCCGAGGCCGAGATCGTGTTTCTGACTGAGGAGCTTGAAAATTGCGGGGGTCGGGACGCTCCCCGCGAAGGTGGCACCAAGCCAGCGTCGTGGTCGCGCCGTCCTAGCCCGACCAGTTTTCGACGCGCAGTCCCTCGAATATCTCGAAGTGCGCAACGTTCGCCGTCACGACGGTCGCCTCGTGCACGGCCGCCGTCGCCGCGATCTGGCCATCGGCAAGCGCGGTGGCGCGCCCACGCGCCGCCAGCCGTGCGCGCTCTACCGCATGCCATTTCGCCGCGCGCTCGCCATAGGGCAGCACTCGAAGCGGCGCCACGATGGCGCCCATGAATCCCTCCAACGCCGCGCGCCGTCGCGACTTCGGCATCCGCTCTATGCCGAACCACATCTCGTGGACGACAACGGACGCGGTGACGAGCTCGCCCGCGTACTTGGCGAAGGCCCGTTCGACGGCACGCTGGGGCTTTGGCTGGGAGAGGGCGGCGAAGACGTTGGTATCGAGCAGATAGAGCGCCACCGGGGTCACCCGAAATCCACGTCGCGCCCCGGCGACGGATCGCGCCAGCCGCCGACCTCCTCGGCCGAGAGCCCCTCGAAGTCGTCGGGCAGGTTCGCACGCCAGGTGGCGAGGGTCGCGAGCATCCCACGCGCGTCGGGGCGCGGCTTGTGGAGCCGGTCGTAGGCAGCGGCGGATAGGAGCACGGCGACGCGCTTGCCCCGGCGGGTGAGATCGACGCGCTCGCCGCGCTCGACGTCACGGACGAGGCCGGTCAAGTGGTCGCGGGCTTCAGCGAGGGAGACTTTGCGGGACACGGATTCAGTATGGCGTCAAAGATGGCGGTGTCGATGGACAGCGCCATCGACATGGCCAGCAGTCGTCCAGCGCCCCGGCCGTCGTGTCGGATCGCTGACCTGGAAGATCCGTAAACGCGTATCGCGCGTGCGAGGCCGCGCAAGCGTCGCTTTACTTAGGGGCCCGCGTCCTGAGGTCCATGTTAACCCAAGGCGTGAGAAGCCCCCTTTCTCGCGCCATGAATTGAGACGTCATGACGCGTCGCATCCATCTGAAAGGGCAGGGGAGGGGGCGTTCGACGTTGACGATTCCACCCGTCCCGTGCTGCCAAGAAGCGTGTTTCAGCAGCACGCGCTGAGTCGGAGCCGGATTCCAAACTAGCCCAGATTGATTGCCAACTTCGTCTGCGGCCTCTGACCTTCCGCACGAAGGTGGGCGCATCAGAGGAGGGGCCGACTCACCCGACGCCCGAGAATGACCCTTTCTCGTGCCTTGAATTGAGACGTTTTCTGACGCGTTGCATCCATCCGAAAGGGGAGGGGCTCGACGTTCGCTCTTGCCGAACTGGATGTTGAGGGATCGTGGAGATGACCTCGGGAATTGCGAAGAACGATCTTTTGCACTCACTACAATTAAACCAAGAGGTGTCGGTAATTTGGATTCAAACTGATCAACTATTAATAAGCGCATACCGCTGCCAGAGCCCCAGATTCCGCGTGGTCTCGTGATGGGAGCCTCGCGCTCGGGGGGCGCGCTGCATCGAGTGGACGTTGCTCTGCACGAACGCTTGCCGCGGATGATCGAAGAGCAGGCGGAGCCAGCGCGCGTAGTCCGTCGACGCGTGCGACCTCAAAAGGCCAAGCGCGACGCGTTGTCCAAGGCATAGAGGCGCTCTCGGCGGCCGCGCCCATACACGCGCTTGCGCGTGTCAGGCGTGTGCTTCGAGCTTGGTGGACGTCGGCTTCCGGGCCGTCGCCGTCATCCCAAACCGAGTGTAGAGCGCGGGCATCACGAGGAGCGTGAGCAGCGTCGACGAAACGATGCCGCCGATGACGACCGTCGCGAGGGGCTGCTGCACTTCGGCGCCAGCGCCCGTCGCGAGCGCCATCGGCAAAAATCCGAGTGAGGCAACGAGCGCGGTCGTGAGCACCGGGCGAAGGCGGCGCAGAGCCGCATCGTGCGCCGCGACCGCGGCCTCTGCCCCCTCGTCATGAAGCGTGCGCATCGTCGCCACGAGCACGAGGCCGTTGAGTACCGCGACGCCAAAGAGGGCGACGAAGCCTACGCCCGCCGAGATGCTTAGCGGCATGCCCCGAAGCACCAGCCCGAAGAGCCCGCCTGTCGCCGCCATCGGCACATTGAGCAGGATCAGCACCCCTGTGCGAAGGCTGCGGAAGGTTGCGAAAAGCAGCCCGAAGATGAGCGCCAACGCGAGCGGAACGACGATGAGCAAACGCTCCCGCGCGCGCCGCAGATTTTCGAACTGCCCTCCCCATACAAGGTGATAGCCCGCGGGCATCTGCACCTCGCGCGCGACCGCCGCTTGCGCTTCGTCAGCGAAGCCGCCGAGATCGCGACCGCGGACGTTCGCCTGCACGATGAGGCGGCGTTCCGTCGCCTCATGACTTACGACCAACGGCTCGTCCTCGACCGCGAGCTTGGCGACGTCCGACAACGGCACGAATGTCCCGGTCGTCGACCGAAGCGGGAACTGCTCGATGCGTTCGCGATCGTTCCGCTGTGCAGGAGATAGCCGCACGCGCAGCGCAAAACGCCGTCGCCCTTCGAGCACGTCACCTACGGTTTTGCCGCCGATGACCTCGACGGCGTCGAGCACGTCGGCCGCATCGACGCCGCGCAGCGCGAGCGCGCTCCTGTCGACGGAGACCCGCAGCGCGGGCGACCCTTCGACGCGGTCGGCCTTCACGTCGGCGGCTCCTCGGAGGCGACCGAGCACGCGCGCGATGCGTTCGCCGAGATGCGCGAGGGTCGGGAAGTCGTCGCCGTAGACCTTCACCGCGATGTCGGAGCGCACGCCGCTCACGAGCTCGTTCATCCGCATCTCGATGGGCTGCGAGAACCCGAACGCCGCGCCCGGAACTGCGTCGCGGAGCGCCTTCTCCATGCGCGTGACGAGCTCTTCGTGGTCGCGCGGGGGGGGCCATTGATCGCGTGGTTTCAGAATCGCGTAGACGTCCGACTGCTCGACGCCCATCGGATCGTTGGCAATCTCCGGGCGACCTGTTTTGACGACGACGGTGCTCACTTCGGGAAAAGCGCGGAGCGTGCGTTCGATGATCGTCCCTTGCCGGACCGACTCATCGAGCGCCGTCGACGGCGGCCGGTTCGTCTCGATGATGATCGCGCCTTCGTCGAGCCGCGGGACGAACTCGGAGCCCATGCGCGAGCCCAGGACGAGGCTCACACCGAAGGCGACCAGCGCAATGGACGACGTCTTCCACGGATGCGCCAGCGCCATCCGCAAGAGCGGTTCGTAGACGCGCAGCGCGCCCGTCACGATGGGGCTCGGCTTGTCGACGGTGCGTGACGAGAGGAGCAGCGACGCAAGGGCAGGGACGAACGTCAACGACAGTAGAAAGGCGCCGAGGAGCGCGAAGAGCACCGTCAGCGCCATCGGGCGGAACATCTTCCCCTCGACGCCCTCGAGCGTCAGCACCGGCAGATAGACGAGCGCGATGATCATCTCGCCGAACGCCGTCGCCGATCGGACCTCGAGCGCCGATCGGAGCACGACCGCGTCCCGCTCTTTGGGCTCGAGCGCGCGCCCGAGCTTGGAGCGCTCCTCGGCGATGTGGTGCACGGCGTTCTCGAGCAGGATGACCGCACCGTCGACGACGAGACCGAAGTCGAGGGCCCCGAGCGACATTAGGTTGCCGCTCACCCCCGTGAGCCGCATTCCGAAGAACGCGACGCACATCGAAAGGGGGATCATCGCCGCGGCGATAAGCCCGGCGCGCAGGTTTCGCAGCATCAGGAAGAGCACAACGACCACGAGCGCGCCGCCCTCGAGCAGGTTCCTCGTGACGGTGTGGATCGTCTGGCTAACGAGCGTCGTGCGGTCGTAGAAGGGCTCGATTCGCACGCCCTTGGGAAGCGTCGGGTTGATGCGGTCGACCGCCGCTTGCACGGCCTGCGCGACCTCGCGCGAGTTCTCGCCCTGGAGCATCATGGCCATGCCCGCGACGATCTCGCCGCGCCCGTCGCGCGTGGCGGCGCCCTGGCGGAGCATGGGGCCGAAGCGTACGTCGCCGAGCTGGCTGACGTAGACAGGCGCGCCCTCGCGCGTCGCGACGAGGATGGCGCCGATGTCCTCGAGCGACGTCACGAGCGCGTCGCCGCGCACGAGCAGCCCCTCGGGACCACGCACGATCGCGCCGCCGCCCGAACTCCGGTTGTTCGACGTGAGGGCCTGGACGACGTCGTGAAGGGCGACGCCCCTCGAGACCATGCGTTCGAGATCGAGCGCTACCTCGTAGGTCTTAAGCTCACCGCCGAAGGTGTTCACGTCGACGACGCCGGGGACGACACGGAGGCGCGGCGCTATTTGCCAATCGAGGATCGAGCGCAGGTCCATAGGCGAGCGACCTTCGCCGACCACTTCGAATTGGTAGATTTCGCCCAGGCCGGTGCTCATGGGGCCGAGCTCGGGGGTGCCGTACTCCTCGCGGATGGTCTGCTTGGCGCGCGCGAGGCGCTCATTGACGAGCTGTCGCGCGAAGTACGGATCGACGCCGTCGTCGAAGACGACCGTGACGGCGGAGACGCCGTAGCGCGAGATGGAGCGCAGCTCGCGCATGCGAGGGATGCCGCCCATCGAGAGCTCGACCGGCGTCGTGACCAGTCGCTCGACGTCGAGCGGGCCGAGCGACGGCGCGCTCGTGAGGATCTGAACTTGGATGTTCGTGAGATCCGGAACCGCGTCGATCGGCAGTCGTTGAAAGGCGCGCGCGCCGCCGACGAGCAGCGCGATCGTCGCAACGATGACGAGCAGGCGGTGCCGAATGCTGAGACCTAGGATGCTCTCGAGCACGTGGCTACTCCTCGAGCGCCGAGCGTTCGAGCTCTGCGCGCAGGGCGAAGGCGCCGTGCACGACGACGTCGTCGGCGGGTGCGATGCCTCGCGAAGCGTTGAAGGAGCCCCCTTGCTCCCGACCGACCGAGATGGATCGGGCTTCGAACCTTCCTTCGCCGACGCGCACGAACGCGATCGTCGCGCCGTCGTGGGTTTGGATGGCTTCGGCGGGCAGCCAAAGTCCCGGCATTGCCTGCGGACGGACGACCATCGCCGTGGCGCTCATGCCCGGGCGTAGCGCGCCCTCGGCATTCGACAACGTGGCCCGCACGTCGGCGCTCCGGCTCACCGGATCGAGCACGTCGCTCACGAAGTTGATGGTGCCCACGAAGGTGCGGTCGGCGTAGGTCGGAACCTGCACGTCGGCGGAGGCGCCAACGCGCACATCCGCGAGGTCGCCCTCGTAGACGCGCAGTTGGGCCCAAACCTCATTGACGTCGGCGACTGTGACGACGTTCTCGTTACCCGTGAGTACCTGCCCCATCGAGACATTCAGCGTCGCGACGCGCCCGTCGATGGGGCTTCGAACGCGGCTTCGCGTGCCACCCCCGTTGCCCGAGGCGGTGAGCCCCGCGATCTCCGATGGGCTCAACCCCAAGAACCCGAGGTGCTCGCGCGCCTCGCCGAACGCAGCTTCCGCCGACGCCGCCTCCGCTTCGGCGCGCCGGAGGTCTTGGACCGCGCCGACCCGCTCGTCGACGAGCTGCTTCTGCCGCGCCAACGTGTCGCGCGCGGCGCGGACCTTCGCCGACGCTGTCAGGTAGTTGAGCGTCGCGTCGTGAAGCTCCACGGCCTCGACCTCGAGGAGCACTTGCCCCTTTCGCACGCGATCCCCGAGAGCGACGGTGACGGCGGTGACGCGCCCCGGAACGCGCGCGCCGATCTCTGCGATGTGCTTCGGATCGCCCGTGATCGACCCGGCGAGACGAAGCCGCGGCGTAAACGCGCCGGGCTCGACGTGCTGCCACCGGACTTCCGCGTTGCGCACGCCCTCAGGCGTGAGCTGCACCACTGGCGATCCCGAAGCCTTCGCTTCCGAAGGCGCAGGCGGCGCCGGGGGCGTCTTGTTGCACGCGACGATGAGCGCACCCAACGCGGGGACGAGGAGGAGGAAGCGGACCGGCCGCCTCACGGCGTGGCTCCGGCCACCTGCTCGAGGACAATGCGCGAGCGCGCAAAGGCGACCTGCGCGTCGACGAGGGCGAGGCGCGCCGCCGCAACTTCGCGACGAATCGTGATGACCTCGGTCAACGTGCTCTGCCCGAGCTGGTATCCGCGCGTCGCGAGGTGCTCGGCATCTTCGACAGAGGGCATCGCGGCTTCGAGCGCGCGCACGGCGTCGCGGGCACCGAGATGCTCGGCGTACGCCGCCCGAAGGTCAGCTTCCGCGAGGACGAGCGCGCTCGTGTACTCGGTTCGCGCAGTGTCGGTCTGCGCCGCTGAAACGGCGCGGTTGGTCTGATTTCGCTGAAAAATGGGGAGCGGGAGATCGACCCCCACATGGAGATAGGGGTCGGGATCCCGGCCACCGCCGGCGGTCACCCGCGGCGCGGGCGTTCCGAGCTTGCGTTGGAGCACTTCGTTGCTCTCCGATACTTGGACCGCCGCCAGCGCGCGGATGGCCGCAGGTTGGTTACGGAGCCGCGCCAAGAGGGCATCGAGGTTGGGCGTGTCGCCACGCCGAAGCGCTCCGATCACCGCGACAGATTCGCGCGCGGGGATCCCGACACGCGCTTTGAGGCGCTCGACGAGCCCTTCGCGCTCCTGCTCGGCGACGACCTTCCGCGCGACCCCTTGCGCCTCCAACGCGCGCGCGAGGGCCAGATCACCGTGGCCCGTCGTGCCCGAGGAGCGCTTCACGGCCGCTGCCTGCACCGGCGGGCGATCGAGCTCGAGGCGCGCCGTGTCGATGGCTGTCCGGTCGTCGGCGCCGCGCGCGCGCGCCCAAAGATCGAGGGCTTCCGCGACCGCAGACGTACGTGCGGCGGATGCTTCGCTCTCCGCCAGCTGGGCGCGTGCGTCTGCGATCCTCTCGCGTTGCGACGCACTTCCCGACAGTTCGAACGGGCACGCGAGGCCGACGAAGAAGTCCGTCGCGCGCGCCGGCGGCGAAGCGAGGCCAGACGTAGCCCGAGAGCTCGGGGGTCACGGTCGTCGCGAGACCCGCGCCAACGCGAAGCGCGCGCGTCCTCGATACGTCGCTGCGCGATCACGACGTTCAGGCTGCTCTCCCGAGCGAGCATGGCGACCGTTTCGCCATCGAGAACGCGCGGCGCGGTCTGCGCGGTCAGCGCGAGCCAGAGCGCGAACGCACAAGCGAAATACCGAGAGTCAATCGGTCCTTTGAGCATGCGTTGAGGCCACTGAGCAACTCCCATGGATCACCCGAGGAGGCGCTCGAAGTGCGCTTCCGTCATGTCGTGAAGGCGCAGATCGAACGCGACGCATCCGACGATTGTCATCGCGCCTAGCGCGAAGCACGCGGACGCGGCAGCGCCCGACGGAGACCAATCGTGCGCGCAAAGCGCTCGAACGCGCGCTTCGAGATGATCAAACGGTGCGGAGAACGCGAGCGCAAAACCTTCCGGCATTGTCGCCGCCGCGCGCACGAGCTCTAG
>JANXMC010000374.1 GCA_025354825.1 Myxococcales bacterium | reverse complement strand
GGGATCGACCTCTGTCGCCACTTTCGCCGCGAGCCGCGCTTCGCGACGCTGCCGGTGCTCTTTCTCACGGCCCACGCCGCCTCGAAAGACGTCGTCGAAGCCTTCGCGAGCGGCGCCGACGACTACGTCGTGAAGCCGTTTCGCGCCCCCGAGCTCGGCGCGCGCATCTTCGGGCTGCTCCGTCGCGCTCGCGTCAAGCAAGCGAGCTTGTGACCCAATGATCGACCGATGACGGGCCGCGACTCTTTGCACGACGTCGACGACGATGACGACGATCTCGAGGAACAAGGCGATGTCCCCGCCCACCTTCGCGGCGCGCGCCGGGTGATCGCCGTCGGCGGTGGGCGCGGCGGCGTGGGCAAAAGCCTCGTCGCGGTGAACCTCGCCGTCTACTTCGCGCAGCTTGGCAAATCGGTGATCCTCGTCGACGCCGATCCGACGGGGTCGAACCTCCACGCCCACTTGGGGCTGCGCGCCGCCGTGCGCGAGCCGTCGCTCGAAGACGGCGCCTACGCCGAGGCGTTTCGAGAAGCCCTCGTCCCCACGCGCGTTCCGGGGCTCTCGCTTCTGCCCGCCGCCCACGACGCGATTTCGCCCACCCTCGGCCTTCGTGCCGCGCGAAAAACGCGATGGATGTCGCGCCTCCGCACGCTCCCTGCCGATTTTCTCGTCATCGACGTCGGCCCGGGTCACGGCGCGTTTTCGGTCGACTTGATGCTCGCGGCCGACATTCCGATCGCCGTCACCGTCCCCGAGCCACCGGCGATTGAAACGACGTACCGCTTCCTTCGCGCCGCCTACCGGCGAAGGCTTCGTCGCGCCCTCGCCCGCGACCGCTTTCGGTTGAACCTGATTGAGCGCGGCGTGCGCGAAATAGGCTCGCTCCCGTCGCCGATTCAGCTCGTCAAATCGCTCTCGAAGATGGAGCGCCACCTCGCCGAGCTCGCCTGGGCCGAGGCGCAGCGCCTGCGCATCAACCTCATCGTGAACCAGACGCGGGTTCGCACCGATATGGAGCTCGGTGGGTGGATGAGCACCCTCGCGTCGAGGCACTACGGCGTGAAGCTCGACGAGCTCGGGCACATCGAGCAGGACGACACGGTGTGGGTCACGGTTCGCCGCAACAAGCCGCTGCTCGTCGACAGCCCCACGAGCAAAGCCGCGCGAAATCTCGAGCGGATTGCCCGCCGCGTGCTCGCCCTCTCGACGACGCGTGTGCCCAAGGTTCCGGGGACGCCGCCGCTGCCTCTCGAAGATCCGACGCACTACGCAACCCTCGGAATCACGCGCTCGGCGAACGACGAAGAGATCCGCCGCGCCTACAAGCGTGAGCGGGAGATCTACGCGACGGGCGGCATCGCGACGTCGTCGCTGCTGACCGACGACGAGCTCGCCCGCTGCCAAGGGCGCCTCGACGAAGCCTACGACACGCTTCTCGATGCGATCCGTCGCCGCGCCTACGACATCTCGAGCTTCGGCGAGCCTGCCCACGAGATTCGCTCGCCGGCCGTCGTGCGGCCTGCCCTCGCGGCCGAGCAGATGATGCTCCAGTCGGAGCTTGCCCGCGAGCTCGGCCCCGACACCGTTTTCACCGGCGATCTGCTGCGCAAAGTGCGCGACTCGCAAGGCATCGAGCTCGTGGAGATCTCGGCGAGGACGAAGATCTCCAAGGTGCATCTCACGGCGATCGAGGACGAGGCGTTCGATGCGCTTCCGGCCCCCGTCTACGTGCGCGGCTTCCTCGGTGAGCTCGCGAAGTTCCTCAAGCTCGACCCCGCCACCGTCCAGAAGTCGTACCTGCGTCGCATGCGCGAGCGGCTCTCGAGCCGGCGCGACGGCGGCGACGGCGCGTAGCCGGCGGAGGGGTCGACGTGGCCTTCGACGACGCGCGCGCTGCGCACTCGACGCGACCCTCGCACGCGACCCCGTGGCTCTTCGCCTGTGCGATCCTCGCGATCGCCCTGGTGCCGCGCCTCTACGTCGCCCTCGCCTGGGGCGCCGAGCCCGTGTGGGACGGACACTATTACGACTTCGGCGCGCGCCGCATCGCCGACGGCCACGGCTACTCCGACGATCTCACCCTGGCCGGGCAGCTCGTTTGGCATCCGTGGTGCCACTACCCCGTTGGCTACAGCGCGTTCTTAGGGCTTTTTTACAAGCTTTTCGGCGCCACCGCGCGCGTCGCCGCGGTCGTCAATGCGAGCACCGGCGCGGCTCTCGCCGTCGTCACCTACGCCCTCGCACGCCACGGACTTTCCGAAGTGCGCGCGCGCGTCGCCGGGCTCCTCGTGGCGCTCCACCCGGGATTGATTCTCTACGCGGCGCTCGTCATGACCGAGCCGCTCGCGGCGACGCTCACGCTCCTCGCGTTCCTGCTCACCGTGCGCGATCGCAACGCCCTTCGCGGCGTCGCCGTTGGCGCGCTCGTGCTTGGAATCGCGACGCTCGTCCGCCCTCAGGCGCTCCTGTGCGCGCCGCTTCTCGGCGTGCTCACGGGCGTGCATCGCGGCTTCCGCCTGCCTCGCTCCCTCGCCCTCGCGGCCCTCGGCTGCGCGCTCACCCTCGCGCCGGTGTTGCCGTGGACCGCGCGTAACTGCCGCGTGATGGACGGCTGCGCCCTCGTCAGCACGAACGCCGGCTGGAACCTCGCCATCGGCGCCTTTCCCCGTGCAACGGGCCGCTTCGAGACGCTGCGATCGTCGGACGGCTGCCGCGAGGTCACGGGGCAAGTGCAGCAAGATCGCTGTTGGTTCAACTACGGCGTCGAGCAGATCAAGACGCACACGTCGTTCTGGCTCGGGCTCATTCCCGCCAAGCTCGCGTACACGTTCGACCACGAGTCGTTCGCGGTCGAATACCTCCGCGAGGCTCGGCCTGCGGCGTGGCCCGAAGAGCGTCGCGTCGAGGCGCGCGGAATCGCGACGCTCGCCCACCGGCTGCTCGTCTGCGCGGCGGCGTTCGGCTGCGTCGCCTTTGCATGGAAACGGCGCGGCGACGACGAAGGAGCCAGGGAGCCGGGCGCGCTCGTGGCGCAGACCTTCGTCCTCGTGTCCGCGGCCGTGCTTACCTACGTCGCCGTCTCGCGCCCCTCGCCGACCTTCTGGCCCCTGGCGGTTTTCGCCGCCGCGGTGCCGTGGATTCCGCTCCCCGGCCGAGCGACGTGGCGACCTGCGCTACGCCTGCCGGTGACGCTCCTCGTGTCCGTTATTGTGACGCATGCTGTCTTCTTTGGCGAAGACCGCTACCACGTCGTCGTCACGCCGGTGCTGGCGCTGTTGGCCGCTGCGGCCTTCCGACGAAGCGCGGTTTAAGCCGCAGCCGTTCGCCGAGGCGCCGCGTTTACGGCCGCGATCGCCACGCTCCGAGCGGCGATTTCGCTGATGAGCTGGCGCGCTACCGTGCGCCCGGCGCTCTTCACGATGTGAACTGGGGTGCCGTGCTGGCGCCCGAGCTTTTTCGCGAACTGAACGCCGCCGTGGCTGTTTATCCCGGTGAAGATGACGACCTCGTCGACGCGACGGACAATGGCGTCGAGCTTGTCGCTGCCGCGCCCGCGCACGTCGCCCGCGTGCCATTCGGCTTCGACGCCGGCGGCGGCTGCATCTTCGAGCACGTCGAACGCGAGCCTCGAGAGGCCACCTACGAATGCGATCTTCATGACTCTGCTCCTTGCCCGTTCCGTCGATGCGCGCGGCCTTGCGCACGCGCGTCTCGACGTCCTCTGACATGAAGCATATGTCCGTTATAACGGACGTCAAGGCGCTTCGACAGCAGCGCGCGGGATCCCCGACGTTCGCAGACGGAAGGACAAAAAGAAAAACGCGGGCTACCCGTGAGGGCAACCCGCGCCGAACGAGAGCGAGCGCTCTCGGTCTACCTACTTCTTCTTCGGGTCGGCCTTCTTCTTGGCGTCCTTCGTCGTCGTCTTCTTCGAGTCCGCCTTCTTCGTGTCGGCGGCGGGCGCGGGGGTATCCGCGACCGGCGGGGGGGGCGGCGGCGCAACTTCCGCCGGGGGGGGCGGCGGGGGCATTGCCGGAGCTGCGGGAGCCTCGGGGGCCGCGACTGCCGGCGCGGGGTCGCTAGCGGCCGGCGGCGGCTCGGGGGCCTTCGGGGGCTCGGTCGAACCGCCACATGCGGCCGCGAACAAGAACGAGGTGACTGCGAGGGTCTTCAGGATTTGCATGTGTGTCTCCGGGCCGAATTTCTTAAAACCTTTTGAGCATTGCATCAAACAAAAAAGAAGAGCTTTCGCCGCAGTGCGTCAATGATCCAGCCTCGGAAACCCACGATTCTTCGAGGAATCGCGCGTCACAACGCGTAAAACGCCGTCAATGATCGGTCGTCTCACGGGGAAGATAGCGGAGGACGAAGGCGACGGCGGGCTCATCCTCGACGTGGGGGGCGTGGGCTATGAGCTCGCCGTGCCCCTCGGATCCGCGGGGCGTTTGCGGCCCGACGAGGCCGGCCGCGTGACCTTCTACGTGCACACCCACGTGCGGGAAGACACGTTTGCCCTCTTCGGTTTCCCGTCGGAGGCCGATCGCGTCGCGTTTCGGCTCCTCCTTTCGGTCTCGAGCGTTGGACCCAAAACGGCGCTCGCCGTGATGAGCGCGCTGCCCGCCTCCGAGCTCGCCCGCGCCGTCGCCGGGAAGGACCTGAAAGCGCTGACGGCGATCACGGGCATTGGCAAAAAGACAGCCGAGATGATGCTCCTCCAGCTTCGCGACAAGCTCAACGTCCTCACGGCGGGCAGCGCGATGCCGGCCGTGATCGACGGCACGGCTGCGGTCGCGACCGCGAGCGCGTCGCGAAGCTCGGATGTTCTCTCGAGCGCCCTCGTGGGCCTCGGATACCGCCCGGCGGACGCCGACCGCGCCGTCGCCGCGCTGGGCGATCGGGTCAATGGGATGCCCATCGCCGAAGCGCTGCGAGAGGCGCTGGCGGTATTGGCGAAATAGAGTCGAACGAATTACGAAATACGAATAGGCACGATCGACGAGCGAATCGAGCGCGTCGCGCGCGATCGCGATCGCGGTCGCGATCCGAAGACGGCGGGGTTCGCTGCGTAGACCTTTCGAGAAAGTGTTCCTCGAGGGCTATGCGGCGGCCCGCCCGACCCTTTCATCGAAATACGCGCCCGCTCGTGACGTGCGCCGCGCTTGGGCGCTATGGTCGCCGCGGTCATGGCGAAATCGACGACGAAGAACCGAAAATCGGCGAAGCGAGAGCGCAAGGAGCGGCGGTTCGAGCCGCGGAGCACGACGAGCCCGGTGCTCGTGCAGGCGCTCGGTGCGGCGGGCGCGCTTGCTCTCGGGGCCGGCTTTTATGGGCAGTTCGGTCGGTCGCTCTTGGCGAGCGCGAGCACGGCGCCCGGTGAGCCCATTGCGTTTGCACCTTACGTCATTGCCGCAGGCGCAATTCTCCTCGGCGTCGCGATCTGGCTAGGCACGAGCGGCGAGCCTGCGCTTCGCGTGGGCGACGGCGGCGTGGCGATCGAGAAGAACGGCGAGCGACGCATCGCGTGGCACGCGGTCGAGGCCGTGAGCTACGACGCGCGGGCGCGCGGCGTCTCGGTGCGCGGCGCCGACGAAACGGGCAACGCGCTCGTCATCCTGGCGTCACTTCGCGCGCACCCCGAAGCGGCCGCGTGGATCGTGAAAGAGGCCGAGTACCGTGCGCCCGAAACGCTGTCCCTCGACGGCGCGCCGACGATGCCCGAGGCCCGCGCCGACGCCGGCGAAGTCATCGCCCTCGAGCCGATTCAAGTGGTCGGCCGCCGATGCGCCGACAGCAACACGATCATCGCCTACGAACCCGACGCGCGTGTCTGCCCGCGGTGTGAGCGCGTCTATCACAAGAACCACGTCCCCGAGACGTGCCGCTGCGGCGCGTCGCTCGTGGCGCTCCGCCCGCGCAAAGTCGCAGGCGAGCCCGAGGGGTCGAAGCCCGCCCCCTCCGACGCGTCGATCATCCCGCCGCCCGACGACTCCGCCGACGTTTGAACGTCCCGCAGCGGAGCGCGCTCACGCGACCTCCACGCGGTTGCGGCCGCGTGATTTCGCCGAGTACATCGCTTCGTCGGCGCGCGTGACGAGGTCGTCCACGGTCCACAGCGGCTGCGCGCTCGCGAGGCCCACGGAGGCCGTGACCGAGATCGACTCGCCGTCGGCCAAGGTGTGAACCGATTCGGCGATGGCGCGCCTCACGCGTTCTGCCGCGATCCTGGCCCCCGTTTCGCCCGTCTGCGTGAGCGCGATGACGAACTCCTCGCCGCCCCACCGAGCAACGAGATCGCTCTTTCGCGCGATTCTCATCAGCACCTCGGCGACCCCTTTCAGCACGACGTCGCCCGCCGCGTGGCCGCGCGTGTCGTTGACCTTTTTGAAGTGGTCGACGTCGAGCAGCAGAATCGAAATGGGGTACAGATGCCGGTCGGCCCGCGACCGCTCGCGCAGCATGGCGTCGACGAACGCGCGCCGGTTCATCAGGCTCGTCAGCGTGTCGGTCGCGGCGAGGCGTCGCGCGTCTTCGACGAGCGCGAGCATCCGCAGCGGGCCGCCGAGCTCGGTCGCGACGAGCCTCAGGAACGTCTCGTCGTCGCGCGAGGCGCCGCGCGGGCCGGCGCCCATAGCGAGAATGCCCACCTTGTTCGCGCCGAAGCTCACTTTCGCCACGAGCGGCGCGCCGTATCGTCCTTCGAGCGCGCGCTCGTCCTCGAGAACGACGGCGGGCGCATCGGCGTCGATGTTGAGCGCGCGACGGGCCTCGACATCGACGATCGCGCGGGCCGCCGGGCAGGTGTGGAGGAACATCTTCACGTCGCCGTCGAGGCCGAGGGCGAGCCACCGGTAGCTGACGACGTCGGCCGCGAGCTTTACGAGATCGGCGAAGAGCCGCCGCGCGTCGCCATCGTGCTGAGCAAGCGCGCGAACTTCGCCGGCGATGATCGACTCGTAGAGCGCCGCGTCGAGGAGCTGCGAGAGGCGCTCGTGAATCGTTCCAAGGAGACCCGCGCGCGGCACATTGGGCGGCGCGGTGAGCGCATCGCGCGTCAGCTCGCGCAGCACGCTCAAGAGGTCGTCGATGCGCGTTTTGGTGACGTAGGCGATGGCGCCGGCGCTACGGGCCCAGAAGCGCGATTTGCGGTCGTCCGACGCGGTGAGCAAGACCACCGGCACGTGGGCCGTCGCCGGCTCTGCGCGCAAAAGGCGACATAGCTGCACGCCGGAAATCCCCGGCATCCAAAGGTCGGTGATCACGACGCTGGGCGGCGACGCGAGGGCGCGCTCGGCCCCCGTCACCGCATCGGCGACGTCGATAACGTCGAAGCCTTCGGCGCGGAGCTTCTCCCCCAGGATTGCCCGGACGGAGGCGCTGTCGTCGACAAGGATAACCCTCGGCAATCGTTGACCTCGTCTCGAGGCTATACGAGAAGGCGTCGAAAGCACGAAAAGGAGGATCTGGGATGAGCTTCGATATTCGCACGGTGGCGGTCGTAGGTTCCGGCACGATGGGGCAGGGGATCGCGCAAGTAACCGCTGCGGTGGGGGTGACAACGCGGGTCTTCGACGCGGCGCAAGGTCGCGCGGCTGCGGCGGTGGGCGCCATCGGCGCGCAGCTCGAGAAGCTCGTCGGCAAGGGGAAAATCACGGCGGACGCGGCAAAATCGACCCGCGAGCGCCTCACGCCGGCGACGACGCTGGCGGAGGCGTGCGAAGGGGCCGACCTCATCATCGAGGCAATTCCCGAGAGCATGGACCTCAAGGTTTCGGTTCTTGGCGAGGCGTCCAAGTGCGCGCCCGCCCACGCGCTCATCGGCTCGAACACATCGTCGCTATCGATTACGGAGCTCGGGGCTCGGCTCCGCGCGGCGGACCGCACCATCGGTCTTCACTTTTTCAACCCGCCGCCGGTGATGGAGCTGCTCGAGATCGTTCGCGGCCTCGCCACGTCGGACGCGACGGTCGAGCGCGCGCTCGCCTTCGCGCGTCAGATCGGCAAGACGCCGATCATCGTGCGCGACACGCCGGGCTTCGCGACAAGCCGCCTCGGCGTCATCCTCGGCTGCGAAGCCATGCGCATGCTCGAGAGCGGCGTCGCCAGCGCGACGGACATCGATCGCGCGATGGAGCTCGGGTACCGCCACCCGATGGGGCCGCTCAAGCTCACGGACCTCGTCGGCCTCGACGTGCGCCTCGCGATTCTCGACCACCTTTACAAGGAGGTGGGCGAGCAGTTTCGCGCCCCCGCGCTGCTTCGCACGATGGTGCGCGCCGGCAAGCTTGGAAAGAAAAGCGGCGAAGGGTTCTACGTCTGGAAAGAGGGCGTTCCGCAGCCCAGGTGAGCGGCGGCGATGGGGACGTGACGGGGATTCTCGAAAGGCTAAGGTTCGCGAAATCATGAAGGCCGCATTCGTCATCGACGCCGTCCGGACGCCCATTGCCAAGTACCGCGGCGCGCTCGCGAGCGTTCGCCCAGACGACCTCGCGGCCCTCATGTTGGAAGCGCTCCGAACGCGCAATGGTGACCTGGTCGCGAAGCTCGATCACGTTATTTTCGGCGCGACCAACCAGGCCGGCGAGGACAACCGAAACGTCGCCCGCATGGCGGCGCTCATCGCCGGGATCCCTTACGAGGTGCCCGCCGTTACGGTGAATCGCCTTTGCGGCTCGGGCCTCGAGGCGGTGACCGACGCGGTCATGCGCGTGCTCACGGGCGATGCCGACGTGGTCGCCGCGGGCGGTGTCGAGAGCATGACGCGCGCGCCGTTCGCGTTTCGAAAGACGGACGAAGCCTTCAGCCGCGTGCCGCCGCAGGTGTTCGATACGACGTTGGGGTGGCGCTTCGAGAATCCGAAAATGGCCGCGCGCTTCCCGCTGCAGTCGATGGGCGAGAC
>JANXMC010000360.1 GCA_025354825.1 Myxococcales bacterium | reverse complement strand
CTCGCCGTGATTGAGCCGAGCTCGGCCTCGAAGAGTCCGGGCAAGTTGGGAGTGCCGCCGCCGGAGCCCGTCTCGTACGCGCCGATATCGTAGGTGCGCCCTTGAGGCCGTAGGGCGCCGACGACGTCGCTCTTCGGCGCGAGCTGCGCGGTGCCGTTGTCGATGGCCGGAGACCCCGCCTTCACGCGCAAGTCACCGTTCGCCGGATCGACGAAGAGCGGATCGCTGATTCGATCGTGGAGCCCCTTCGCCTCGGGCGGGGCGCCGCTGAAGTAGACGTTGTAGTCGTAGGTCACATTCACGTTGTTGGAGTTACCGTTCACGCGACCGTTCGCTCGCGCATACATGATGTTATTTAGGATGTTGACGTCTTTTCCGGTATTGGCAAAAATATCAGGATAGCCGACGACCTGCCCGTTCTCCCACGCGGTATTGTTGACGATGTCGACGTGGCCACTGAAGTAGGCATGAATGCCCGAGCCGCCGTTTTTGAAGGACACGTTGTTGGTGACGAGCGTCCGCCCCAGGTAGTCGCCGTTCTTGTTGTTCGGCGCGGAGAACGTATCGAGAATGATGCCGTTGCCGTCCGACAGCGCGTCGATTTGGCCCCATTTCACTTGGGTCTTGTTGTTCCAAGTGCGGTTGTTTCGAACGAAATTGCGGTACCCCGTCGACGTGTCGAAGTTGAACGGCGTTAGAATCGATATGCCACTCGTCGCATATTGCGTATACCAAGAGTTGTCGTGGATCGCGTTGTTCTCGATGGTGACATAGTCGGCGCTAATGGCCGAGGCTCCGCCGCCGGCACAGTGGTGAATCTCATTGTCTGCAATCCGAATATGGTGGGGGCGATTGTCGACGTCCTGGCGGCCGTCCACCGAGATGCCGTTGCCGTTGCAAAGCGGGTTGGCGATTTTTGCCTGCGTGGTGCAGAAGGCGAGGGTGGTATCCTCGATCGTCCCCACAATCTCGAACCCAGTGACTTCGATATAGGAAGCTCCGTGGCTCACGGCGACCCCGTTCCATCCATCGAACTTGAGCTTCGGCCGGTGCCCGGGAAGGCCGCGGAACTTTATCCACCCGTTGGCGCTTCCCGATCGTGTGAGGTTCAACAGCCCGCCGCCCGACGGGCTCGTATACGTCCCCTCGAGCACCGTGACGGTATCACCCGGTAGGGTGAGGTTCGCGGCCCGTTGAAGCGTGCGGAAGGGGTGAGCCTGGTCGCCGAGAGCGTTGCCGTCGTCGACACCGTTGGTCGCGACGAAGTACTCGCGCCCGGTGCTGACGGCGTTCGACGACGCACCGCTTTCCGCGTCGACGCCGTTTCCGCTGCATGCCCCCGCGAAGAGGGGGAGCGCGCTTGCCGAAGCGAGCAAAAGCAGCGTGCGGAAAGCGGTGGGCCCGCCGAAATTCGGAAGTTGCAATTTGCGCATGGGAGTTGGCTCCTACGGGTTTGTGAACGGGTTCGCGTCCGTACAGCGGCGCGCCGTGTTTCGGTTCGAGACCGATTCGCACTTCACCGCCCGGCCACACTGCCAATTGCAATGGGAGTGCCGCGCTCGCGCATCCGGCGGGGTGCGGCATACGATCCCAAATCGGGTGGAGGCTTCTGCCAGGATGCGAAAGTGTGCCGTAGCGCCGCCCCGTGATCTCGGGTGGATCGCCAGTGTTGGTACAATCGGGAGCACCCGAATTACGGAGTGCCCGGTGCTGATACAGCGCGCCCCAAGAGCTCCCACCCGCGTGCGGCGAGCCAGGCCTCTACGTCCTCCAGCGCCACCCCCGCGCCCGCGCCCTCGCTTGGGATGCCGTAGGTGATGGCATCGCGCGGCAAGAGCGTGCGCTGCGCGACGAGGACGTGAATCCGCGAGCGAACGACGCCGTCGATGACGTACTCCGTCCAAATGGCGACGCCGCGAAGGTCGCCGCGGCGGACGAGGAACGCGCCTTCTCGCGCCACAGACACCGATGTGAATCCCATGCCGTTGACCGTTTGACGAGCTTCAGCCCGGCTCCGATGAGGGGAAAACGCAGCTGCGCGAGGTGTCTTCGTGCTCCTGCTGAACGTCGCGTGGTTTGGGATGGGGTTTGATCTCTTCTGACCGGGCGCACGCCGGGCCGCGCGCATCCTCAGCCCGTTTCCAGCGCGTCATGAGACGTCGGCCCGGGCCTTACAAAATTTGGCAACCCTCAGAGCGCAAGAGGGCACGCTTTGATTCGTAACCTCATCAAGGAGCCAGGCTATCTGCCCTGAAATCGATACCTCATCGTCGTTGGCGCTCTTGATAAGGTCAGTATCAATCATCTCGGAGAATATTTCTCCTTTTTGCCAATTCACGAATGAAGTACAGCTCATATTCATAAAGGGCCATAGCCTTTACCCCTTAACGGATACTGTGGGCGAATAGGCTGCCGCAGACGCGCGCGGCGGAGGCGACGAGAAGCGAAGGTCCGGGTTCTCTACGGAGCCCTCCTTGAGCAGCTTGGCGTCGTCGTAGTAGTCGAACGACATCTGCCACGGCGCGCGGTCGCCCTGGCGTGGAAGCTTATCAACCGACCGACGGACGTACCCCGCGGAGAAGTCGAGCAGGGGCCGCGTGAGCATTGCGCGATGGGGGAGCTTGGGGCAGCAAATCGCGTGACCGTGGGCGTCCATATGCTCGAGCAGGCGGCAGAAGTGCTCACACAAGAGCCCCACTTTCAGCGTCCACGACGACGTCGTGTAGCCCACCGCGAATGCGAAGTTCGGCACGCCGTCGAGCATCATCCCCTTGAACGCCACCTTCTTGGAGGCGTCGACTTCCGCGCCGTCCACCGA
>JANXMC010000057.1 GCA_025354825.1 Myxococcales bacterium | reverse complement strand
CGAAGATCGACTCGATTTCGGTCTTCACTTGCTCTTCGGTCTGGCTGCGGGCGATCGCGATTTCTTTCACGATGAGGCCGCGAGCCGTGTCGAGCATGCGGCGCTCGCCGAAGGAGAGCTGCTTATCGGTCTTGAGGCGGTAAAGGTCGCGAAGAACCTCGGCCACGTCGTAGATCGACCCCGTCTTGATCTTGTCCATGAAGCCGCGGTAACGGCGGTTCCACGTCTGGTTGTCGAACGCGATCGTGCGCTCTTTCAGAATGTCGAAGATCTCGTTGATTTCGACTTCGTTGATGACCTGACGCAGACCGACAGCGCTGGCATTCGAGACGGGGACCATGATCTTGCGGTCGGTGTCGAGAATGCGAAGGACGTAAAAGCTCTGGCGCGTGCCAGCGATGTCCTTCTCCTCAATCTTGATGACTTCGGCGACTCCCTGAGCGGGATACACGGCCTTGTCCCCAACCTTGAACGTGACGTCCGTCGTCGATTCCATTGCGTCTCCCTTGAAAAAATCCCCAGCACCTGCCTTGATGCCGCACCGAGGCGGCATTTCGACAGCTGAGGCACGGACAGCCCCCCGAGCGAACCGGGGATATCCCTCGGCCCAAATCGTATTTACCTTGCGCTGACTCTCGAGTGACGCGACGGCCAGGTACGCCCGCCGACGTTACGATGACGGGTAGATGACTTGGGTGAACGGGGGCGTGTCGGGTTTCATTCCTCGCGCGCAGTCTTTTTTGCGAGGGCTCGATTCAGGCGGCGTTAAAGCAGCTATGAACCGGGCAGTGGCCCGCGGGATGGACCGAGATAGTTTGGTGAGCTACAGTCCGTAATTGGGACTCGGCTCGTACTCGGTATATGCGCGGCGGATGCTCGTGACCGCCTCTCAGCGAGTCGGCTTTGCGCGAGGCAGAAAGTCAGGCGAGCGGACTCTAATGGGCAGACCCCCATTCTGTCAAATGGTTTTTACACCCCCGACGCCGTCGCGACGCGTTGCCCCGCCGCGGATTCGCTTGGGCTAAGTCTTTGATCTCGCGCTAGATAGTGCCAAATCCAACACGCCCCGAAAGCGTGCTGACGCGCCGCGCCGCCTACGTTATCCGACGGCGGGTTTGGCGGTGACCGGCGGTCACGTTCACGTGGCCGGCTTTGCGGCGGGCTCGAACAGCGACGCGGCCAGCCCCCATCGGACGCCTCTATCGGAAATGCGAACACTCTTCGCGCCGAGGGCGTCGACAACCGCAAGGGCGATCACGCCGCCCGCAACGATCACGTCCGCTCGTTTGGGCTCCATGCCCAGAAGCGTGCGTCTCGTCGCGAGAGGCACGCTTCGCAGCTCTTCCACGACGCTCGCGAGCACGTCCCGCGGCATCGTGTGCCCATGCACACGGGCTCCATCGTAGCTGGCGAGGCGCAGCGCGACGGCGGCGAGGGTCGTCATGGTTCCGGCGATGCCGACGGGGGCGCCGACGTAATCGAGCTTCGGAAGGCTCGCGAGAATGCGCTGCGCGTCCTCGCGGACGGCGTCGAGCTCGGCGCCGTTCGGTGGGTCCTCGCGGACGTGCCGCTCGGTGAGGCGCACGCTTCCGACGTCGAAGCTGCGGGCATAGTCGATGGCGTTCGCAGCGACGTTGGCGTTGGCGTTGGGGACGCCGCGGACGACCTCCGTGCTGCCGCCGCCGATGTCGAACACGACGACCGCGCCGGTCTCGCGCTCGTAGCCGAGTCCCGACAGCGCCCCCGTGAAGGTGAGGCGCGCCTCTTCGTCGCCCGAGATCACGCGCGCGTCGACACCAAGCTTCGCGCGCACGTGGGCGCGCACGGCCTCGCCGCCTTTTGCGTCGCGCATCGCGCTGGTTCCGACGACGGCGACGCGCGTCGCGCTGGCTGCGCGAATCGCTGCGGCGTACGTGTCGATGCACGCGTTCGTCCGCTCGATCGCCGCGGGCAAAAGCTCGCCCGTGCGGTCGACCCCTTCGCCGAGGCGCGTGATCGTCGCGTGCTCCTCGGTGGCGACGAGGGCGCCGTTCGCATCGCGTTCGGCGACGAGCAGAAGAACCGAGTTGGTTCCGATATCGATGGTGGCGACGCGCATGGAGGCTCCTGGGGAATGCAAATGCCAAACGAGAAATGCGAAAAGCGCACCCGCCGCCACGTGCGTGGAAGCGAATGCGCCTTTTCGATTCCCTATTACGTGCTTCGTATTAGGTAATTGCGTAACTCACTTGATGTTACTCAGGTTGAGCATTTCGTCGACGTTCGGCTGGAGAACCAGCTCGACGCGGCGGTTGCGCTTCATCTCGTCCGCGTTCTGCGTCTCCATCGAGCCCGCCTGCGGATCGGTGTCTCCGTAGCCGGCGGCAGCCCATTTCTTGGGGTTCAAGCCGCCACCGAGGGCGGGCTTCCCCTTGTCGGTCGCCGGCGTGATGAGGAACAGGAGAACCTGGCGCGCGCGCGCGAGCGAAAGGAGCCAGTTGTCCTTGAACGGCCCGCCGGCCGGGTATTTGGCATTGTCGGTGTGACCTGCAACTTGGAAGTCGCGGGCGTTGAGATCCTTGTCATTGCGAATGACTTCGGCGACCTGGCCGAGAACCTCTTTGCCGTCTTTCTTCAACTCGTCTTTGCCGGAGTCGAAGAGAATGTCGCCGGGGAGCTGGATCACCATGCGGTTGTTCCGCACGACGAACTTCACGCCGACCTGGGCAAGCTTCTCGAGGCGGGCGCGGAGATCGCGGTACCGCTGCTCCATCTTCTCGAGCTGATCGGCGCGCTGCTTGTAGTCGGCGAGCGCCTTCGTGAGGCGGTCCATTTCGTCTTTGGACTTCTGGCCGATGAGGCCAGCCTGCTCGAGCTGCGCGCGCAGGCGATCTTGATCGGCCTGGGCGTCCGCCATCTTCTTCTGGTCGTCGTCGTGGAGGGCCTTCGACGCCTTCAAGTCGGCAGCGAGCTTGTCGATCTGACGCTGCTTCTCGCCCATCTCCTCGTCGGAGTGGCCGCACCCGAGAGGTGCGAGCGTGAGAGCAGCTAGGACCGGAAGAAGGGCAAATTTGAAACTTTTCATCGCGCTCACCTCTATGGTTTGCCGGCGTTTGCCGGAAGGGAGCGCGCGCGTTACGCGTGGGCCCCGTGGGCACCCGGTAAGAGACGCGCGAGAGGGTATCCGCCCTCCCTTCTTCGCGTCAAGACACGGCGCGGATGTCACGCTGTCGGTGTTCGACGGCGATCAGGCCTGCGCACATGAGCGGTGCGCCATGAGGCGGAAAAGCTGTCAACCCGGTTCGACCTCGCTTGGCATCTTTTACGCCGCCTGCGTGATTTCCCTGTTTCAACTAGGCTGACCTGTGGATAGCCTGTGGAAATGTTGCGGGGGAAGGCGTTTGCAAGGGGCACCTGCTCATCTGTCAAACTTTTCTCTTTGACAACTGACGTAGGTGACCATATAGGTCATGTACTACCCTAGCAGGAGGGCACGATAATGGCTGCGAAGAAGGCTGCGAAGAAGCCCGCCAAAAAGGCGACCACGGCTAAGAAGACGAAGACCACGAAGAAGGCCGCCAAGACGGTTGCCAAGAAGGCGCCGAAGCGCGCGGCGGCCAAGAAGCCGGCGGCGAAGAAGACCGCCGTCAAGGCTGCCAAGAAGACGGCAAAGAAGCCCGCTGCCAAGAAGCCCGCCCCCAAGGCGGCTCCCAAGGCGAAGGCTGCGAAGGCCGCTCCGAAGGCTGCTGCCAAGCGTGGCGGCGGTGCGAAGAAGGCCTCGACGAAGGCTGCCCCCCCGGCGGGCGTTCCCTCGCTCCTCGGTGGTGCAACCACGTCGAGCAAGAGCGACGACGGCGAAGAGTAGAGAGCGTCGTCAGAGCCAAGGCTCGGCGACGGTCCTCCGTCTCCACCAAGCCAAAGCTTTGTAAGCAAATGGGCGGACTCCGAAAGGAGCTCGCCCATTTGCTTTTAAGCCGACGAACGTCGGGGCTCGAAGAGCAATCCGACGGTGAGGCGGGGAGGGCGGGGAGGTGCCGAAGCACCTTCGCGAGGGGTCGAGGGCCGAAGGAAGGATTTCCAGATTGGGTTCGGAGCCGCGTAGCTCGGAACAAAACCCTCTGACCTCCCTCTCCCTCCTTGCCTCCCCGCCTTGTATGTCGCGCCCGTGAATCTTCTCTTACGCTTTTGCCGCCGCTCCGCGCGCCAGGAGCGAGTCGAGGCTGCCGACGCGGGGGCCGAGCATCTTCGCCATGACGCCCTGCACGTCGCGCTTCTGGCGCTGCGACAAGAGCGTGATGTCGAGGGCCACCTGGCTCGTCGCGATCTCGGCGATGGCGGGCGTTTCGCTGATGACGGCGTTGTCCTTGTCGGTGTTCTCGGTGGCGCCGATGAGCGTCTTAATGTCGTCGGCGACGACGACGAGGCGGTGCTTCCAGAACTCTTCGAGGGAGCCTTCGTCGAGGCCGTAGCTGAAACACTCGCCGGGGAGCTTGGGGAGCTCGGCGTGGGAGAAGACGACGAGATACACCCGGCGCTTGGTGGTGCGGCGAAGCTCGGCGGCGAGGCGGTTGATCTCGCGCGGCCAGCCGCTGACGACGAGGCGGTGTTGCGCGCTGTGAATGAGTCGCTCGGCCTCTTCGAGGACGCGGTCGTAGCCGCGCACGCTGAACGCGTCGGGTACGGCGGGCGTTGAATCGATGCGGCGAATCGCTTCCTCCAGAGTCTCCGTCGATGTGTCGAAGCGCTTTCGCAACAGCACGAGGAGCTCTTCGGCGGGTGACGGCGCGAACCTCTCGGGCGTGCCGGCGATCGATCGCGCGGCGCCGGCTTTCACGAGCCTGCGGAGCACGCCGTAAACCGCAGAGCGCGGGATCTGCGCGCGGACGCCGACCTCGTAGCCCGTGGCGGGGCTCTCTTGCAAAAGGGCGCCGTAGGCTCGCGACTCGTTGAGACTGAAGCCGAGCGCTACGAGCGCGGAGACCACATCGGGTTCTGCCATGCCCCGCTTTTTCCCACGAAACCGAAGCCGACGGCCGGTTTTTCGGCGGTCTCAACGTTCGAAGCGCCTACCGCGCAGCGCGCCATGGCGCTAAACGTCGGCGCGCAATGGAAGAACGAGTCCGCGCCTGTATCGCCGTAGGGTTGACGCTCGGAATGAGCGAGCTCGGCGTGCTCTCCCTCGCCGTCGATCGCAGCGGCGTGACGATTCGTAAGGTCGCGCGCCGGTGGGGCCAAGAGATGGTCTCGCGCCTCGGCATCGAGCTCGTGGTTCGCGGCGGCGAAGACGTCGACTGGACGCGCCCGGTGGTCGTGATGGCCAATCACAATAGCCACCTCGATATCCCGATTCTCTACGCGTCGCTGCCGCGCTCGTTCGGGATGCTCGCGAAGAGCGGGCTCTTCAAGTTCCCTGTCTTCGGCCGCGCCATGACCGGCGTCGGCTGCGTCTCCATTGACCGCGACAACAAGTCGAGCGCCCACGCGTCGATTCAACGCGCGGCCGCCCAAGTGCGCGGCGGCGAGGGGATCGTCGTCTTCCCCGAAGGCACACGCGGCGACGGCAAAGGCATCCGCTCCTTCAAACGCGGGCCGTTTCACCTCGCCCAAGCCGCCGGCGTCCCCATCGTCCCCATCGGCGTGCGCGGCACTGCCGCCATCTGCCCGCGCGACCGCTTCACCGTCTACCCCGGCGTCGCCGAGGTCACCATCGGCTCGCCCATCCACCAGAACGCCGGCGGCACTACGCGTCCGAGCCCAAAAGAGCGCACGAAGCTCGCCGACACCGTCCGCGCCGAGATCGCGCGGCTCAGCGGCCTCCCGCTCGTCGACGACTGAGGGCGCAGCGCGCCCTTGCGCCGAGCGCGCTGCGTTACTTGGTTTTGCCGCCCGACCGCGGGTTGAAGTTGAACGGGTAGTGCATTCGTGATTCGAACCCCTTGGGGCTCTCGGCGAATTTGATCTTCTTGATGATGTCCGTGATGCAGGCGCGCGTCGTGGGCTCGCTAATCGAGCTCTTCATCTCGTCGATGCTCACGTCGGTTACGTCGCCTTTGGGGTTGATCACCCACTTCACGTCGACGTCGCCCTGGATGCCGGGGTGCGTCGAAAGGCCCTTGTCGTAGCAGGCGCGGAACTCGTCACGGCGCGCACCGATGATGGCGCGGACGTCGTCGACGCTGCGACCGGGCTCGCTTTTGTGAGGGCCGGGCGTCGGGTCGGCGGCGGCCTTCGTTGGCGCGGTCGACGCCGCGGGGATGACCGTCGTCGTCTTCGTCTCGAGCTTCGACCCGATGAGGTCGCCGCCGTCGGCGAGGGTCAGCGTCGTCGTGCTGCTCGTCACGGGCTCGCTCGGGGCAGCGGCGCTCGGTGCGGGCTCGGGCGCTTTTGCTCCGCTCGAGTCGCCAGCGCCACCTCCGCAGGCGGCGACGAGCAGCGGCGAGGCGGCAAGCATGGCAATGGACGCAAAGAGACAGAGGCGCATCGGAGAGTTCCTTTCAGGGCGGAGGAGCCGCGTAGTTCATCCGGGAACCCGGCCTCACTTGCATTGGAGAAGCCGGGGTCCTCGACGAAAGGAAAACAGCATGGTTTCCTTGCTGGAACCAGTCCCGTGACCGACACCACTTCGCCGAAGCCACCGACGGCGGCCACCACGCTTGGTCGCGTGGGCGGGTTCGAGCTTCTCATCGAGCTCGCGGCCGGTGGGATGGCGACGGTGTATCTCGCCCACGCGGTGGACGGGCGGGCCGACATGCCCATCGTCGCGGTGAAGAGGCCCCATCGCCATCTCGCGACAGACAAGGTTTTCTTGTCGATGCTCATCGACGAGGCGCGCCTCGCATCGACCATCTCTCACCCGAACGTGGTGAAGGTTCGCGAGCTCGGCTTCGAAGGGGGCGAGCCGTTCGTCGTGATGAACTACGTCGAAGGGGCGTCGCTCTCGGACTTACGAAAAGCGCTCGTCGCAATGGAGCGCGCGGTCGATCCGAAGGTCGCGGTGCGCATCATTCTCGACGCGCTGGCCGGACTTCACGCGGCCCACGAGCAGAAGGACGAATCGGGCAAGCACCTCGGGATCATCCACCGCGACGTGAGCCCGCACAACATCATCGTCGGCGCGGACGGCGTGAGCCGGCTCACGGACTTCGGCATTGCGAAGGCAGCAGATCGTGTGCAAGTCACACGAACCCACGAAGTGAAGGGGAAACTCGGGTATTTGGCCCCCGAGCGCGTCGACAAGCGGCGCATGTGCACGGTGCAGAGCGACGTTTTTTCGATGGCCGTGGTGCTTTGGGAATGCATCGCGGGGCGCCGCCTCTTTCGTGGCGACGAGGCGATTGACACGTTGCAAGAGGTCATGAGCGCGCCCATTCCGCGGCTTCGCCAAGTCGGCGCGCCCATAGGCGCGGCCCTCGACGACGTCATTGCGCGCGCCCTTTCGCGCGACCTCGACACGCGCCATCTTACGGCGGCCGACCTCGGCGCCGCTCTCGAGCGCGCCGCTGGAAAAGACGGCGTTGGTAGCCCGGCCGACGTCGCGCGCATTCTCGACGCGGTCTTCGGCGAGAAAATGTCGATTCGCCAGGAGCAGCTGCGGCGTGCCGCGCCCCACGTCGACATCGATGCGCTCCTCGAGCGCTCGAACGTGCCGAAGCGGCCCAAGCCGACGTCAGACGAAGCGGCCATTCAAGAGTCGGTCATTGCGCTGCTCGCTCCCCTGGCGCCGAGCACGCGCTACACGTTTGGCGAAGCGAGCGATCCGGCGGGGCCGGCGCTGCGGCCGCGCGGAAGGAGCGCGAGTCGTGCGGGGGTCGCGGCCGCAATCTTGGGCGGCGCGATCCTCGGAACCGTAGGCGCGGTCGCCCTCGTGTCGCGCACGCGGGACGACGTGGTGACGGCGCCGTCGGCGCAGGCGCGGGGGGCCGAAGCCGTCGCGGCGGGCGAGCCGATGGTGCGCCGCGTCGTGGTGCCGCTGCCGTTTGCCGCCGCGAAAGTGATCTTCGACGACGTGAACCGCGAGCTCGATCCGCCGGCGGACGTCGCGTCGTTCGATGTGCCGAGGGAGAGCGGCGCGCGGCATCGCGTCGTGGCCATTGCGGCCGACGGCTCTCGGGCCGAAGGGTTTGTCACGGAGTCGGACGGGCTCGCGACGGTGGAGCCCGAAGGGTTCGCCATCACGCGCACGTTGCCGGCGACGACGCGCGGCGGGGGAGGCCGCGCGAACTCGGCGCCTACCATCGGCACGAAGAAAAACGGGTTCACGAAGCTCAAATGAATCTCGCAGCAGCACCCCGCACGCGCGCGTACCTCGCGGGCGCGGCCATCGTTTCCGTCGTCGCGCTCGTCGCCGTCGCCTGCAGCGACGGTTTGCCTGGCGCCTTCGCCTGCGAAGAGATTCCCGAAGGCGGCTGCCCCACCAAATCTATCGACGTCTGCGTCGACGTCACGTGCGCGGCAGTCTATTCGTGTGGTGAGGACACGAAGTGGACGAAGCTCCGCGACTGCCCCGCGCGCGCTCCCACGGGCGACGCCGGCACAGACGGGAGCGACGACGCGAACACGGCCGACGGCGGCCCGGGACATGGGCGCGACGCCGACATCGATGCGCCGCCCGGTGCTTCCGGCGGGCCTGGATGCCTCGCGCTGCAGACCCCCGAATGCAGCCTGGGCTACGCCCTGGCGTGCGACCCCGACGACTGCTGCGGCTGCGAAGACATCTTCGTGTGCGACACCGGCGGATGGAGTCTGTGGGGCTCGTGCAACAGCGGGAACCTCACCAAATCGCCCTGAGCGTGGCGCTGCGAAGCGCGCGTCAGCTCGCTTTGAGGAACGGCTCCCACTCGGCGAACTTGCCGCCGCCAACGAGAATCTGTGCGGTGAGCGACCACTTCGGCCGGTAGGGCCTTCGCGCGAGGAGCATGCTCGCCTCCTCGGGCGTTTTGCGCCCTTTGCGAAGATTGCACGGCCGGCACGAGGTCACGAGATTCTCCCACGTGTCCGGGCCGCCGCGGCACTTGGGGACGACGTGATCGATGTTGAGATCGCGTACGGGCGGCTGCTTTCCGCAATACTGGCACTGGTGCGCGTCGCGCAGCATCAGGTTGCGACGCGTGAGTCTCACAGACGCGCGCGGCGTTCGCTCGTAGCGATGCAAATGCAGAACGCGAGGCACTCGCAGTGTTCCGCCGACGATGGGCAGCACGTCGTCGGCGTCGCGCACGGGCAAGGAGCGCCAGAGGTCGAAGTCGTATGCGTCCCCACCTTCGTCGATGGCGTGGGCAGTCCCGCCGAAGAGAAGGCAGAAAGCGCGCTTGGCAGTGGTGACTTGAACCGGCTGAAAATACCGGTTCAGAACGAGGACGGGCGTGGCCAAGACGTCGTTCATTGCACGTCGACTCCAGACGCTACGAAAAGTAGCACGCCTTCCAACATGGGTCGGGTAGCGCGAAATGCACGTCCCGCTGCGTGCCGCACGGCGCGTGGTGAGAAGCGCCGGATCCGGGGCGCACGAGCAGCGTTGACGATCCCACCATCCAGACTAGATTTTGCAGCAGTACCGATGAGCGAACCCAACCGATCCGCGGGCACCGACGGCGCAAACGATGTGAGCGGCGCCGCGAAGGCTGGCGGTGACGGCGGTGAAGGCGTCGCCGTTCCGGTGCGATCGCGAAGGCGGCACCACGAGACGGACGACGACGCGCAGGTTCGCCGCCGTGGGCTGCTCATCGCGGTTCCCCTCGTTGGCGTGGCGGCGGCGATCGCCGGCCTCGTGCTCACGGGAATGAAGGACAACGCGATCTACGCGAAGCCCGTCGACGAGCTGATTCAGCAGAAGGCGCGCTTCGCGGGGCGCCCGGTTCGCGCCGAAGGGAACCTCGTTCACGGCTCGTTGATGAAGCGCGAGCAGCCGTGCGAGTACCGGTTCACGATTTCGAAGAACGGTGCCGAGCTGCCTGTGCGCTTCGCCCAATGCGTGGTGCCCGATACGTTTCGCGACGTGCCGGGGATGGACGTCGGCGTGACGGTCGAGGGGCAGATCTTGAGCGACAACTCGTTCGAGGCGACCACCGTGCTCGCGAAGTGTCCCAGCAAATACGAGATGAAGGACCGCGCGCAGAAGGGGGAGAAGATGCCCCACCTCGCGACCGAAGCGGCCGAGATGCCGGCTGCGGGCGAGGGTGCTCCCGCGCGCGCCGGAACCGTCAGCGCGCAGTAAGCGCTGATTCGTCGCGGGAAGCTCTGATACCGTGGGTGCGTGACCGGAGAGATTGGCTTTCTTCGAGAGTTCGCGGCCCGAAGGGGGCTCCGCTACGAGGCCGACGCCGACGAGCGGTGGCTTCGTGCATGGGAGCCCTACGCCACGCTCAAGACGCCCGTGGGGTACGTTCACGCGCTTCACGCGACGGGGCAGACCGGCTCGGTGAGCGTTGCGCGGTTCATCGTGCCCGACGGCACGCGCGCGCCGTCGGGTGAGGTTCGAGAGCGGAACATCAGCGCGTGGATCGCGATTGCGCAGGACGTGCGCATCACCGCGCGCGCGGCTGCGACGAACGAGCGCGAAGGCTACTTTCGCGAGTCGCTCGACCTCGTGACGCTGCCTCGAGGGCAGACGGGCGATGCGCCGTTCGACAGCGCCTTCGCGGCCTTCGCCGATCCGCCGTCGAGCCTCGCCACCGTGCTCACGCCGAGCGTTCGCAAGCTCGCGACGTCGTGGCGCACACCGCTCCACTTCGAGCTGCGGCCCGGCGGCTTCATCCTCGCGCCGGTCGCGTTGCCGATGGACGAAGCGTCGCTCGCTTGGCTGTTCGATGCGGTGTACGTCTTTGGGGAGAAGGCTGTGAAGATGCGTACTTCGCTTTAATGCCGCGCCCGGAGAGCTCGATGCGAGGCCGTTCCAGAGACGTTTCGACGTTTGCGTTCGTGACCATGGTCGCGAGCTTCGCCCTCGTGCCGCTCGTCCACGGCGGCGGCCTCGCCCACGCCGACACGCCGCCCAGCGCGCCGTCGCCATACCCCACGTGCGGCACGAAATCGCCCACGAGCGACGATGTCGCCGCCGCGAAGAAGACCTTCGAGCTCGGCAATCGGTACCTCGCCGAAGCCGACTACGACCGCGCGATTCTCTACTTCGGCGACGCGTACCGATCCGACTGCACGGCCCACAAGCTTCTCGGTTTCATCGCGCGCTCGTACGAGCTTCGCGGCGATCGCGCCGAGGCCGTACGCGCCCTCGAGACGTACCTCGAACGCGCACCGCGCGGCGACGACAGGCCCACGGTCGAGCGGCGCATTGCGAACCTCAAGGCGCAAATCACGTCGCAGCCCACGGCCACGGCGTCGGCCGCCGCGAGCGCAGCGCCCCCCACGACGAGCGCCGCCCCGGCACCGCCGCCGCCTCCCGTCGTCGTCGTGTCGCCGCGGGGGCACACGATCTATCCGTGGATCGTCGTCGGAACCGGCGTTGCGCTTGCGGCCGGTGGCGCCGTGGTCGCGATCGTCGGCAAAGGGAAAATCTCGGACGGCGAAGACGCATGCCCCGGCCGCGCGTGCGCCACGCAAGCGCTCGCCGACGACGGCAACTCGGGGCGCAGCCAAGCGACCGTCGGCGTCGTTCTCGCGGGCGTTGGTGTCGCCGCGATCGCAGGCGGCCTCATTTGGCACTTCGCCGAGCCCACGTCGGCGCGCACGAGCGACGCGACGACGCGACGGTTGAACGTCACGCCGGCCGTCGCACCGGGCTACGCCGGCGGCGTGGTTCAGGGCCGTTTTTAGCGCACGAACGCGAGCGCTCGCGCGTCAGCTCGTGCTCGTTTCGTCGTTCCACAAAAGCCGTAGGTAGCGATCGGCGAAGGGCGCGCCGAAGGTTCGCGTGAGGTACTTCCCCGCGGGGCCATTTGCGCGCACGGCATCGCGCACCGAGCGCGCGCTCGCGGCGTTCGACGCGGCGTCGTGGGCGGGCTCGGCGCCGTCGAGCGCTTCGAGGTAGGCGTCTACGTACTTCGCGAGGACGCGAAGCACCGCGTTTCCACCCGTGGGCTTCGCACGCAAGCGCGCGCCGGCGCCGCCCGAGAGAGGCGAGATCCACGCGGGCACTTCGCTGCGCGTCACGCCGCGGGCCGCTTCGACGATAGGCGCGAGGCGCGTCTTGAAGCGCGATGCGAACGACGCAGAGCCGATGCTCGGACCGACGGCGTCGACGAACAGCCGCGTGAAGCCCGGCGGCGGAATGTTGATATCGGCCACGAGCAGCGGCGCGTCGAGCTCGGCCCGCGGGTGCACCGCGATCGACAGGCCCGTGTAGAACGGCGCGACGCGGACGTGGGTCACGACGGCGCGGGCGAAGCGGTCGCTCTCGAGAACGATCGAAGCGATGGCTGTACCCGGCAGGCGCCCTGCGCGGAACGTGAGGTCGAGGGGAGCTGGCGACGTGCGCGCGCCGTGGCGCCGAAAGATGCCGTCGAGCTCGGCGACGAATGCCGTGAGATCGACCCCCGCGAGCGTGGCCGGGTAGTGAAGGGGCTTCGCGAGAATGTGGGAGACGTGGGCGCGCATGATCACCTGACGCCACGCGTATCAGCACCGCGAGTACGCGTAAACGAGGCGAGAACTAGCCGTTTCGCGCGAGCGCGCGGACAGATACGCTTCCTCCTTGATGACCAGTGTCCCGCCGATGTCCCGCGGCCAGGTTCGCCAGGGCGGCAAAGAGGAGCTTCGTGCTTCGGTCCTGAAGACGTACCTGCTCCGCGTTCGCGCCGAGAAGGGCGAGCGGGCCGTGCGCCAACTCCTCGCGCAGTCCGGGATCGATCCGACCGCCGTCGACAACGAGCGCGGGTGGGTGAGCAGCGAAGCCGCCAAGCGCGCGCTTCGTCAGGTCGTGCAGCTCCTCGGCAACGATTCGCTCCGCCATCGCGGCGAGTGGACGACGCACCCCGAAGCCCTCGGCACGCTCGTGCGCATGCTGCGTGTCGCGAAGCAGCCCGTCGATGCGTACCGCTACCTCGCGGCCAACGCGAAAGAGGTCACGCGGGTCGGCACATGGGAGCTCGAAGAGGTCGGCGCGGCCGGCGACAAGGTCACCTCGCCGATTCACTCGGTGCGTATGACGTACCGCCCGCGCGACGAAGGCGGCGACGACTCGGGCGACAAGCTCGACGCCGAGGGCGAAGAGTTCCTGAGCGCATCGCGTGAGGGCGATCTCGCCGCATTCCCCTTGATTTGGGGGCTTCCCGAAGCCGAGGTCGTGCGCGAGGCGTGCATCTCGAAGGGGAGCGAGGCGTCGGTCTACCTCGTGAAATGGCGATCGACGCGGCCGCGCACCGGGCCGATCTTCGGCGCCATCGCGGCGTTCATTGCGTGCGGCGCCCTCGTCGGCGTGGCGGGTGGTTGGATCGCCGGGCTCATCGGCGCGTTCCTCGCGGGCGTGCTCGGCGGTGGAGCCGGCCTCTTGTGGGATCGCTCGCAGGAAGACAAAGCCGCGCGCACGTTCGAGCGCAACCGCATTGCGGCTCTCGAGCGCGGCCTCGAGCTCCGCGGCGAGCTCGGCGCGACACCCGGTGAGCTCACCGGCACAGTCCTCGGCGGCAAGTTTCGCATCGGCCGCAAGATTGGCTCTGGGGGCATCGGCGTCGTCTACGCGGCCGAGCACACGACGCTCGGCCACGAGGTCGCCGTCAAAGTGCTGCGTGGCGCGGCCGCGAAAGACGGCGGCGAGATCGCCCGTTTACGGCGCGAGGCGTACATCCAAGTTCACGTCGAGCACCCGAACGTCGTCCGCGTTCTCGATCTCGATCAGATGCCCGACGGGTCGATCTATGTGGTGATGGAGCGGCTCATTGGCCGTTCCCTCGCCGACAAGATGGCGCGCGAAGGTCTCCTCGCGCCGGGCTTTGCGATCCCCGTCTTCATTGGCGTATGCCGCGCCCTCGCGGCGGCCCACAAGAAGGGCGTCGTTCACCGCGACTTGAAGCCGGGCAACGTCTTCTTGTGCGAAGACGGCAACTCGAAGGTGCTCGACTTCGGCATGAGCAAGCTCACCACCGCCGAGTCGCTCACACAGACGGGCTACACGCTCGGGACGCCCGAGTACATGGCGCCGGAGCAGTGCATCGGCGCGAACGTCGAAGCGCGCACGGACATCTACGCGCTCGGCGTTCTCATGTACGAAGCGCTCACGGGCGAGCTGCCGATCGTCGCGCAGAACCGCCGCGATTTGCTCGATTTGCACCAACGTCAGGTGCCTATCTCGATGCGCGTGAAGCGGCCCGATCTGCCCATTCCCGAAGCGCTCGATGCGGCCGTGATGAAGTGCCTGAAGAAGCGAATGAACGAGCGGCCGAAGAGCGCGACGGAGCTCGAGTTGATGCTCTCGGCGATTCCGCTCGAAGGCTTGCCCACGTCGTACCCGCCGGGGACGAGCCGCAAGGCGCCGCTCAAAGGCTCGTCGGCGAAGGACAAGGACAAGCGCGACGGCGCCGCCAAAGACGTGAGAGATGCGAGGGATGCGAGAGACGCGAGAGACGCGAAGGACGCGAAGGACGCGCGCGCGCTCAGCGACACGAAGGATCCCCCCGACGTTCGCGATGCGCGCGACACGACCGAGCCGCGCGAGAAGCTGCCGCCGAAGCCGGTGGGCGCGCCCATCGACGCGACGACGATGCCCGCGTTCGCGAGCGCGCCGCCGCATCCCAACGGCAAGCCCGAGTAGCTCGCGCCGCCGTTAACGCGGCAGCATCGGGCGGGCTTTCGGCTTCATCACGAACGCCGCGGTCCGCGTCGCGATCCACAGCGGCGAGATGCGCGACAAGAACGACATGATTTTATTGAGCCACCCCGCGACGACGAGGGGTCGCTCGGCTTGGAGGGCGGCCATTCCGATGCGAACGGTCTCCTCGGGCGTCATGAAGAAGAAGTTGCCCATCTCGATTTTCACGCCGCCGTTGTCGAAGAACTCTGTGCGTGTGGCGCCCGGGCAGAGCGCCATCACGTGCACGCCGCGCGGCGCGAGATCGTGGTTGAGCGCGAGGGAAAAGCTCAAGACGTAGGCCTTCGTGGCGGCGTAGACGGCGAAGTACGGCGACGGCTGAAACGCCGCCGTCGACGCGACGTTCACAATGGATCCGCCGCCGCGGCTCGCCATCCCTTTGCCAACGATGAGCGACAGCTCGGTGAGGGACGCCACGTTGAGCTGAATCATTTCGGTCATCCGCTCGACGGGGAGATCGATGGCGACCCCTTGCGCGCCGAAGCCAGCGTTGTTGACGAGGGCGCTCGGCGCGATCTTCCGCGCATCGAGCTCGGCGACCAGCTTCGCCGCCGCGCCCGGCACGCCGAGGTCGCACGAGATGGCCACGGCTTCGACGCGCATCGTCTCTTTGAGCTCGGTGGCCAATGCGTCGAGTCGGTCCAGTCGTCGCGCGACAAGCACCAGGTCGTAGCCGCGCCGCGCGAGCTGCTTCGAGAACTCGACCCCCATGCCGGACGACGCGCCCGTCACGATTGCCCAACCGCGCTTCGTCGCGTTGCCGCGCACGACGACCGTACTGCCTTCGCTCATAAGGGCAGACGCTAGGTGAGCCCGTGCGCGTTCGATAGCTCCAAGGTGCGGACGTTCTCGGGGACGTTCTCCAGAAAGCTGCGGCGCCAGGCCGGATTCTCGATACGCCGTGCCCGTTCGAGGAGATGCTTTCGCGCCTCGCGAAGGACCTTGATGCTCCCTTCCTCGTACCCCAACGCGCGGAGTGCTTCGGCGTGGGACAGGCGCAAAAGCGCTTCGCCGCCTTCGAGGCGCGCGAGCGAATCGAGGAGCGCGACCCCTTCGCATGTGGCCGCGAGCGCTTCGCCGGCGTTGCCGCGCGCGAGCTCCACGTGGGCGAGCGCCGCCAACGCATGCACACGCACCGGCGCGTTCGTCGGCAGCACCGAGACGGCGCGCGAAGCCTCGTCGGCCGCGGCGTCGGTCTCGCCTGCGGCGAGCATGATGAGCGCGAGGTAGATGCGCGCGGCGGTCTCGAGGCGAAGGTCGCCCTTCGACACGTAGCGCGCGAGGGCGGCCTCTTCGAGGGAACGGGCTTCGCGAAGCGCGCGCTCGCCGCCGAGGCGCGCGAGGGTGAGCCCCAAGTTGTGGCGGCAGGTCGCCGACGTGTTGTCGAGACCGAGCCTCTGGGCCTCGGCGAGGGCACCGCGCAGCGCTTTCTCGGCTTCGTCGTAGAGACCGAGCTCGAGGTACGCGTAGCCGACGTTGGCGCGCCAGTTGTTCGCGTTGCGGAGGTCGCCGATGCGATCGAAGCCGATGGCGGCGTGCTCGAAGAGGACTGGCAGATCGCCCGGGCCACGGCCGAAGACGCTGCGCACGGCGCGCGCTTGTGCGATGCGGACGAGCACCACCGGGTCTGTCGCGTTGAGAGCGCAGGCCTCGATGCGCGCGAAGAATGCATCGCCCAGATCGCTGTGCCCCGCGTAATAGAGGCGAACGCACGCGACGGCGGACGCCGTGATCACCGCCGGCGGGCAGGCGCGCGAGGGGAGCGCCGCGAGCATCGCCCTCGCGAGCGTGATGAGATCGGCCTCGTTGCCGAGGGCCTGAAGCGCCATGATCGCGAGCCCCGCGGGGCGGAACCATGCGGCGCTCGCCGGGGGGAGCGCAGTCATCGCCGCGAACGCGCACTCGAGACCGTCTTCCGCGCGGCCGCGCCACTGGTGCGCCTCGGCCTGAATCGTTTTCAGCGCGCCGAGCGTTTCGCCCAGCGCGCCGCGGACGATCGCGCGCTCGGCGCGCTCGATGGCGGCCTCGAGATCGTTCCCTTGAAGCGCTTTTTCGGCTGCGCGGCCGTACCATGCAACCGCGCGCTCGGCGGCGCGCCCGCGCTCGAAGTGCTCGGCGAGGACCATCGCGTCCGACTCGCCCATCCGTTCGAGCCACTCGGCGGCGACCAAGTGCGCCTGCGCGCGGTCGTCGTCCGTCAACGCGGCGTAGGCGGCCTCTTGAATGATGGCGTGGCGAAAGACGTATTCGTCTTCGTGGGGAAACCGACCCGTCGCGCGGCGCGCGATGAGCTCGCGCCCTTCGAGACCTTGCAGAATCGCGCGCAGGCTCGTCGTGCCGCTCGGCCCGCCCAAGAGGGCGACCACGCCGCCCGTCCAGAAGACGTGGCCGAAGACGCTCGCCGCGCGGAGCGTCCGCTGCGTCCCAGACTCTTGCGCGTCGAGGCGCGTGCGCACCATCGCGTGGGCGCTGCCGTGGGGCTTCGCATCGCCGCCTCGGGCCGCCGCGCGAATGAGCTCTTCGAGGTGAAATGCGTTGCCCGCAGCGTGCAGCGTGAGCGACGCCACGAGCTCCGGCGTCGCGTCGTCGCCCAGCGCTTGCTGCACGACGGCTTCGCTCGATGCGCGCGAGAGCGCTTCGATGCTGAAGTGTTTGAGGCGCCGCTCGCTCCAGAGCTGCGGATACAGGTAGTGCATCTCGGCGCGGCCCACGGCGAGCACGAAGAGCGGCGCGCCGTCGAGCGCGCGCAGCGCCGAGTCGACGAAGGACGCCGTGGGGTGGTCGCCCCAGTGAAAGTCTTCGAGCACCAGAATTACCGGGTGATCGGCGCATTCGGCGGCGAGGAAGTCTTCCCACGCGCGACACATTTGATCGCCCAGGAGGACCGCGTCGGCGACGGCGGCGAGCTCGTCGTCGTCGACGCGGCCGTCGTTGGGTGCGCGGCCGATCTTCGCGAGGGTCGCGAGGGGGAAGCTCACGCG
>JANXMC010000296.1 GCA_025354825.1 Myxococcales bacterium | reverse complement strand
GACTCGCCGCCGACGGCCCTGTGCCTCGCGCGGTGGCCGCGATGAAAGAGGCCGCGCCGGGCCTGGTGGTGATGACCGACGTCTGCGTCGACGAGTACACCGACCATGGCCACTGCGGGGTCCTGCGGTCACGGCCTGGTCATCCCGGCGAACAAGAGGTAGACAACGACGCGACCATCGAGATCCTCGCCGAGATGGCGATCATGCACGCGCGTGCCGGCGCGGACATCGTCGCGCCGAGCGACATGATGGACGGGCGCGTCGCGAAGATCCGCACGGCGCTCGACGACGCGAGCTTCGAGTCGCTGCCGATCATGAGCTACGCGGTGAAATACGCGAGCGCGTTCTACGGCCCGTTCCGCGAGGCGGCCGACTGCGCCCCGAAGTTCGGCGATCGCGCCGGCTACCAGATGGATCCGGGGAATGCGCGCGAGGCTCTTCGAGAGGCAGCCCTCGACGAAGAGGAGGGCGCCGACATGCTGATGGTCAAGCCCGCGCTCTCGTACCTCGACGTGATTCGCGCGGTGCGCGAGGCGAGCAACCTGCCGCTCGCCGCGTACAACGTGTCGGGCGAATATGCGATGCTCCACGCCGCTGCGGCCGCCGGAATGATCGACCTCGATCGCGCCATGATGGAAGTGCTCACGTCGATTCGCCGCGCCGGCGCCGACATCATTCTCACGTACCACGCGCTCCGCGCCGCAGAGATCCTCGGTGGCTAGTCTCCGCACGCTGCTCACCAGGGCGTCCGGCCTCGCGACTTTCGGCGCTCTCGCCTGGGTCTTCTGCTTTGCCGACGGCTGCACCGACACGCGGTGCGACGGCAGCTTCACCAATTACGGGCGCGGCGAAAATCAGGGGCGCTCGGTGAGCTCCACGATGTGGGAGTCGGGCGCGCAAGACGATCGCTGGCTCGACTTCTCCCACGAGAAGCTCATCACCTTCGAGCTTCAGCAGCAGGTCGGCCTGCGCAAGATCATCTCGGTCACACCGTACATCAGCCCCACGCAGACGCCGGCGCAGAACTTCGGCTTCTTCACGCTCGCCTCAGGCAACCTCGCCGTTATCCAAGTGCTCGCGCCCGGGTACTTCACGGTGCGCAACGACACGTGTGCCGACTACTTCATGCGCGTCGTCGTCGAGCTCGAGCCCGAGGCGCCCATCTCCAGCGAATCCGACGCCGGCCCGCCCGCGGACGCGAGCCCGGCCGACGCCGCCCTCGACGCCGCGTCCGACGCTTCCGAGGCGGCCGATTCTGCGGGCGACGGCCCCTGACCGGAGTAACCTCGGGGGTCATGGCGCACCCGTGGCACGACATCCCGCTCAAAGAGCCGATCGATGACTCCTTTCCGGCGTTCATCGAGATCCCCAAAGGGTCGAAGGTTAAGTACGAGCTCGATAAAGAGACCGGCCTTCTCATGGTCGATCGCATTCTCTTCAGCGCCGTCCACTACCCCGCCAACTACGGCTTCATCCCGCAGACGTACTGCGACGACGGCGACCCGCTCGACGTCTTGGTCTTAGGCCAAGAAGAGGTGGTCCCCATGTGCCTGATGCGCGCGCGCGCCGTCGGCGTCATGCTGATGAAGGACGAGAAGGGGCTCGACGACAAGATCATCGCAGTCCACTTGGACGACCCGGCGTACCGCCACTACAGCCACATTCGCGAGCTTCCGCCGCACTTGCTTCTCGAGTTGAAGCGCTTCTTCGAGGACTACAAGCTCCTCGAAAACAAGGAGGTCCGCGTCTCGGAATTCCAAGGGCCCTACGAGGCCCTGAAGATCATCCGCGACGGCATGGAGGGGTACAAAAAGCTCCGCGCGAGCGGCGCAAAAGAGTAGCGCGCGCCGCTACGGCGTCGCGGAGGCAGCCGGCGCGGGAGCTGGGGCGGCCGGCTTTTTCTTCACGCCATCGTCCTTGAAGCACGCGCGCATGCACTTTCGGTAGTCCTTCGGGCAGGCGTCGCAGGCGGCGCCTTTGCACGAATCGCCGCACGAGCGCCACGCGTCGCTGCACCCCGACGAGCAGTACGACTCGGGCTCGGGAGGCGCAGGCGCGACCGACGCCGCGGCCGACGGCACCGGCGGCAGCTTGAACGCCGGCGCGCTCGCCGCGATGCCACTGTCGGGCGACTCGTCGTTGAGCGTCTTCGGAGGCGGCGCGAACGCGCTCGTTGGCATCGGCGCCGACACGCCGCTCTTCCCCTCGCCACCACCGGGCGCGGCCGCCATGATCGATTCGTCCGTGGGTGCGTCCTGCACGCGCGACAGCGCATCGTGCCGCGCGCGCGCGTACTGAATGCGATCCCGCGTTTGGCCGTACGTGTACCGACGCGACCAGTCGTCCCAACACGCGCTCTTCTTGTCGAGAGCGGCCTGGGGGCTTTCGTCGAGGGCGTAACACTTCTCGAAGTGCGCATCCCCCTCGTAAATGGCTTGAAAGCTAGGCCCGCACGCCATGGGCGCGAAGGCGAACGCGGCCACCGCGATGGGCGCGAGCATCGAAACGAGGGCACGACGGTTCACGAGGGCGGTCTCTCAGGCTCGGGATTGCGTGCGCATGAACGGGACGCCAGTGTGCGCCTCTCTTTACGGCCCGCGCAACCTTCACTACGTCTACGCGCGGCATGTTCACCGGCCTGGTCGAGGAGAAGGGTACACTCACCGGCCGCGTCACGCGCGGTCCGGGCGCCCGCCTCAGCTTGCGCTGCAGAATGGCTCGGCTGGTCCTCGGCGAGTCGATCTCGGTCGACGGCGTATGCCTCACCGTCGACGCGATCGTCCCCGGCGGCTTCGAAGCGGAGGCCTCCGCCGAGACTCTCGCCCGCTCCACGCTCGGCGGCCGCCCTATTGGCGCGTCGGTGAATCTCGAGCGCGCGACCCCCCTGGGCGGACGAATGGGCGGACACGTCGTCGCAGGCCACGTCGACGCCGTCGGCAGCATCGTCGAAAAAACGCCGGTCGGCGAGGCGCTCAAGGTCACATTTGCGTTCCCCCGCGAGCTTGCCGCGTTCATCGCCGAAAAAGGCTCCATCGCCATCAACGGCGTGAGCCTCACGGTCAACGGCGTCGGCGGCGACCAGTTCGACGTCGTCCTCGTTCCGCACACGCGCGGCGAAACGTCCCTCGACGCGCTTGCCGTCGGCACGAAGGTAAATCTCGAGGTCGACGTCCTCGCGCGCTACGTCGCGCGACAGCTCTCCGTGCTCGGCATCGGAGCGGTGGCTGGAACAGGAACGAGCTCGACTCCAAGCGCGGCGTCTTCCGACGAAGCGTGGCTATCGCGACTGTCACGTGCAGGATACACGTAAAAGAAAACCATGGCGCACCCGCTGACCATCGACCCCAAGCTGCTCGAGCGCATCAACCTGGCCCTCGCGGATATCCGCAACGGCAAGATGGTCATTCTCGTCGACGACGAGGACCGCGAGAACGAGGGCGACCTCACGATGGCCGCCCAGTTCGCCACGGCCGAAGCCGTGAACTTCATGGCGACCCACGGTCGCGGCCTCATTTGCATCACGATCACCGAAGAGCAGGTGCAGCGCCTCGGTCTGCCGATGATGCAGGCGCCCGGCCGCGCAGGGCCGCCCCTCGGCACCGCGTTCACGGTGAGCGTCGAAGCGCGCACTGGCGTCTCCACCGGCATCAGCGCCGCCGATCGCGCCCACACGATTCGCGTCGCGACCAACCCCCACGCCTCCCACGACGACCTCGTCACGCCCGGGCACGTGTTCCCGCTGCGTTCGCGCACCGGCGGCGTGTTGGTTCGCACGGGTCAGACAGAAGGCTCGGTCGATCTCGCGCGCCTCGCGAACCTCACGCCGGCCGGCGTCATTTGCGAGATCATGAACGACGACGGGCAAATGGCTCGCATGCCCGATCTCGAGATTTTCGCGAAGCGGCATAACCTTAAGATCTTGTCGATCGCCGATCTCATTCAGTACCGCCTGCTTACCGAGCGCCTCGTTCGCCGCGTCGCCGAGCACGAGATCACGCTCGATCTCACGGGCACCGAGTGGCACGCCATCGTCTACGAAACGACCACCGACGGCCGGCAGTTCCTGGCGCTGGTAAAGGGGAAAATCGCGGGCGACGACCCGATTCTCTGCCGGGTTCACGCAGGCTCGATGCTCGGCGACAACTTCGCGTCGAGCCCCCTCGAGGGCGGCAAGAATCTGCGTGAGGCGATCCTCAAGATCGAAACCGAAGGGCGCGGCGTCATCGTGCGCCTCCCGCCGCGCGGCACCCCGAAGCAGGAGCTCTCTGCGTACATCGCGAGCCTCACCGCGCCGCCGCTCCCCACGCAAGACCACCCGCTCCGCGAGTTCGGTCTGGGCGCGCAGGTGCTGGCCGATCTCGGCCTCACGAAAATTCGTCTCCTCACCAACAATCCGCGAAAAGTCGCGGGTATTCACGGCTTCGGGCTCGAGATCGTGGAGAGCGTTCTGCTCCAAGGGTCTGCGAGCGAACCTTCGAAATCACGCGTCTAGGTAACTCACTCACCTCGTCCGCCTAGACCCTGGAGACCACGCCTCTCATGAGCACCGAATCCAAGTCGCCCCGCGCCGTCGAAGGCCAGCTCGTCGTCCCCGCCAGCGCGTCGTTCGCCATCGTCGCGAGCCGCTTCAACCACTTCATCGTCGACAGGCTTTGCGAAGGCGCCATCGACGCCCTCGTCCGCCACGGCGCCGATGCGAGCCGCATCACCATCGTCCGCGTTCCCGGCGCGTGGGAAATACCGGTCGTCACTTCGCGCCTCGCCCACGGGAAGAAGTTCTCGGCAATCATCGCCATTGGCGCCGTCATTCGTGGCTCGACGCCGCATTTCGACTATGTCGCCAGCGAGGTCTCCAAAGGCGTCGCCAACGTGTCCATCGCGACGGGCGTTCCGATTTCCTTCGGCGTTCTCACGACAGACAGCATCGAGCAGGCCGTCGAGCGCGCCGGCACGAAGGCGGGCAACAAAGGGTGGGACGCAGCGATGAGCGCGATCGAAATGGTCTCGCTCGACGCCACGTTGACCGCCGCTGGCCTCTGAATCACAGAAGTACGCAAAGAGGCATATCGAGATATGGGTGCACGTCACAGCGGCCGAGAAGCGGCTCTCCAGATGATTTTCCAAATGGAGAGCTCGGGCACCACGGCCGAGCAGACCATCGCGCTCTACTGGCGCAACTTCGAGGGCGAGCCCGAAGGGCGCGAGTACTCGGATGCGGCCGTACGCGGCGTGGCCGAGGGTCTCGAGGCGCTCGACAAGCAGATCACCGCGGCCTCGGCCCACTGGCGCATCGAGCGCATGGCCCGGGTCGATCGCAACATTCTGCGCCTCGGCACGTGGGAGCTCACGCACCGTCTCGACGTGCCGCGCGCGGTCATCCTGGACGAGGCCGTCGAGATCGCGAAGTCGTTCGGCACCGAAGAGTCGAGCTCGTTCGTCAACGGCGTGCTCAACAAGGTGGCCGAGCTTCTCGGTCGCAAAGACGAGGACATCGCGGTCCCGTGACGTACCGCTTCGTCGAGCCCGATCTGCGTCGGCTCGACGAGCTCAGCGCCGACCTCGTGGTCTGTACGTTCTTCGAAGACGAGCGGCCGATGCGTGGCCTCGCGGGCCTGCTCGACTGGCGACTGGCGGGCGAGGTGAGCGCGCGTCTTCGCGAAGAGCTCGCGACCGGCATTTCGGGCGACGCGCTCCTCATGCCGTGCAGCCCGCGGTTGCCTTTCGACAAGCTCGTCGTCTTGGGGCTCGGTACGCGCGCGGCCTTCGACGACGACGTCTTTCGGGCGGGGCTCGCCCACGTCGTACGCGTCACGACGGGGCTCGCGAGCCGCAGGTCCGTCGTCGAGCTTCCGGGTCGCGGCTCCGGTGCCATCGATGCGCCCCACGCCGCCGAGCTCACCCTCGAAGCCGCGCGCACCACGCCGCTCATCGAAAGCTTCTGGCTCGTCGAGCCGGAAGAAGCGCGCTCCCCGTTCACGGCGAATACGCGCCCCGTGTATCGATAGCGACGTAGTTCCGTTACCTTTCGAGCCCCATGCTCGATCTCGACCTGGCGCGCGAAGGCGTCGCCCCACGCGACGCCGCGACGCTCATCCTGGTTCGCGATGGGAGCGCCGGCCTCGAGGTCTTCTGCGTCGAGCGGAACAAGAAGAGCCGCTTCCTGGGCGGCGCCATCGTCTTCCCCGGCGGCAAGGTCGACGCGGGCGATCACGACGCGCTTTGGGACGTGCTCACGACCGCGCCGCAAACGCCGTCGTCGCCGGGTTTCGGCGAAGGGCGCGCCCTCGTCGCCTACGCCGTCGCCGCGCTCCGCGAGTCGCTCGAAGAAGCCGCGCTTCTCCCCGTCGTCGGCGGCACGCTGCGCGACGCAGAGCTCCTCGCGCTCCGCAGCGACGTCGACGCAAAGACGGTCACCCTCGACGCATTCTTGGCCGCGAAGAGGCTCGTGCTCGACACGGCAGCCCTCGTGCCCTTCGCACGGTGGGTCACGCCAAAAGCCGAAGCGCGCCGTTACGACACGCGTTTCTTCCTCGCCCGCGCGCCGCTCGATCAGACGGGCGCCCACGACAGCCACGAGACGATGGCGAGCTTCTGGGCACGCCCCGCCGACATTCTCGCGCGCTTCGCGGCGGGCGAAATCCAGCTTGCGCCGCCGACGCACCGCACCCTCGAGATCCTTGCAGGTTACAATGATGCGGCGGGCGCGCTCGCGGCCACGGCGAGCGCGTGCCTCGAGCCGATCTGCCCGCGCCTCGTTCCGCAGATCGAAGGTGACGTGACAACCATGGCGCTCGTGATGCCGGGTGACCCCGAGCACGAGGTGCGCGAGCTTCGCGCGCCCGGGACGACGCGCTTCGTCATGCGGGGCGACAGGTTTCTCCCGGAGCACGCGCCCATCGCGCTCGCGCCCGCTCCCAACGCAACGGCTTAGCGCCCTTCGCGGTACGCGCGGATCGCGTTGGCGATCGCGTCGGCCAGCTGCTTCCGAAAGTCCTCGCTACCGAGACGCTCTTCGTCCGTCGGGTTCGAGATGTAGCTCGTCTCGAAGAGCGCGCTCGGCATCCGCGCGCCGACGAGAACGTAGAACCCCGCGGTGTGCACGCCGCTGTCGGGGATGTCGCCGTAGCTTGGCGCCAGCGACGCGACGGTAGCGCGCTGAAGAAGCTCGGCGAGCTTGTTCGATCGCGTCGCCTGATCGGCCATGCGCATCGTCGAGAGGATCGCCCCCAAGTCCGCTGCGGCCCCTGCGCTGGTCGCGTTTTCACGAGCGGCGACGCGCGCCGCGATGTCGCCGTTGGCGGTGTCGAGCACGTACGTCTCGACGCCGCGGTGGGCGTGGTTCTCGGCGGCGTTGCAGTGAATCGAGACGAAGAGATCGCCCTCGAAGGCGTTGGCGCGCGCGGTGCGCTCTTCGAGCTTCACGAAGCGGTCGTCGTCGCGCGTGAGCAGCACGAGAATGCCGTCCTTCGCGAGGATCGGCGCGACGCGATGGGCGACGTCGAGGGTCACGTCTTTCTCGCGCAGCCCCCCAGATCCGATGGCGCCGGGGTCGCTTCCGCCGTGGCCGGGGTCGAGGACGACACGCGTGACGTTTCGCTTGCCGCGCGCGCTGGCGACGGGCGGGTGGCGCGCCACGTCGATGACGACGCGAAACGGCTCGGGCAAAAAGAAGACACGCCGGTAGCCGCGCCCATCGAGGTCGAGCGCGATGCGCGAGCCGGTCGTCGTCGTGTAGCTGCGAAGGCGAGTGACCATGCCGTCGACGGCGATGTCGCGGGCCCCCGCGCCGAGGTCGACGCCGTCGAGGTCAACATAGGTTCGCGCGCCGCCGCCGCCACCGGGAAGCACGTCGTCGCCGGCGCGGAATCGAGCCATTTTGTCGAGCGTCACGACGACGCGCGCCGTGTCTTTCCCGGGCCACTGTTCGATGCGAAGCACGTGGGGCGGGGCGTCCGGAGATGCCGCGCCGCCTCGCGACGCCGCACGCACCAACTGCCCTTCCCCCGCGAGCCCCTGCTCGATCGCGTCGAGGATCTGCGGCGCAGGGCGAAACGGCGCGAGGGCGCCCAAGAGCTTTCGCGCCGCCAATAAGCACGCGCCCGCGGCGGTCGGCGTCGCTGCGGCGAGGACACCGCCGCCGTCACGTTCCAGGTCCGGCTCGGCGACGAGCGCTCGCGCGCGCCGCTCGATGCGAAAGGCCTCGGCGTAGGTGATCGACGCGTCGTGGGCGAGCTCGCCCGAGAGGCGCGCGCCGAGGAGCGCGAGGTCGCACGCGCCGGGCATCGCGAGGTCCGTCGACGCGGCGCGCGCGAGCGACACGGCCTCTTTGCCGTCCTGCTCGCGCGCTTCGAGGCGGAACGTGCGTTCGTAAAGGCGCGCGGCGAGGCCGTGGAGCTCGACGGCGCGGGGCCCTGCCCCTTCGCGCTGCGCCATCGCTTCCACCGTTTGTGCGAGGGCGAGCACGTCGGCGCGAAGCTTCGCCGGCGCGCCGGCGGAGAGCGCTGCGCGTGCCTGGGCAACCGCCAGCGCGTCGCCATCCAAGCCCGCGTCGACCGCCGCGCCCGCACGCGTCCCGTCGCATCCAAGCACGCCGACGCTCGCCGTCGCCCACACGGCGAAAAGCGCGACACGCGCGAGCTTCTTGCGCCACGGGCGCCGCGCTCGACGAAAGACGACGCGCGACAGCGCGCCCGCGATACGCTCGAGCGCATCGTGGAATCCGCCCCGCGCCTCGTGCCCGTCTACGAAGACCGCGACACCGGCGCGCGCTACGAGAGCGCGCGCGCCATGGTGGACGCGTACCTCGCGCGCTTCGGCGAGCGCGCCCAGACCACCGTCGATGGGCTCGACGACGCCGGCTACACGCAGGTCCGCAAAGGGTCGGCGGCGATCGGTATCAACGTCCTCGAAGATCACGGCGTCTTGGTTTTCCTCGCGCCCGTCATGGGCGTGCCGGCGACGGGCCGAGAACCGTTCTACCGCCGGTTGCTCGAGCTGTCGTTTTTGACGACGAGCGATGCGGCGTTCGCCATCGACAAGGCGAAGGACGAAGTCTACGTGCGCGCCATCCGCGGCCTCTCCGGTCTCGACTACGAAGAGTTCGAGGACCTCCTCGAAACGGTGGGGAAAGTCGCGGACGAGTGGGACGACGTGCTCAAGCGTGAATTCGGGCGAGGCTGATTTTTCGCGCTGAGAGCGGGACAGCGCGCGTTCCATCGCCTCCCGAGACGTGAAATCTCCCAGATTTCCCGGGCGTTTCGTTGAGAGCCCCCAATCTGGGTGGTAGGCTTTGTGCTCGTTCGCGGGCGCGCGTGGCGCCGTAGGCACGGGTACGCTGCGCGCTCACCCCCAGGACTCTTCAAAGATGGCCAGTTCGGCAGAGAGCAATTCACCGCGCGGCATGGCGCATATCGAGGGAGTGCCCGCTTTCGAAGCGGCGCCTTTGTCGCTCGATGACGCCGACCGCCTCGCCGCGTCGTTCACGCCGTCCTGGGAATCCGACGACGCGCCGTCGTTCATGCCCGACGCCGAGCTGTCCGAGTCCGATCTGATCGCGCTCGAAGCGGCGCAAGCCGCGCCGCCGCCCAAGCCGCCATCGACCCCGCCCCAGCGTCCCAGTGACTCGGCCGTCGCCTCGGCGCCGCGTGCACCGCCCGCGAAGGCCGACGTCTACGAGCCGGAAGACTCGGTCATCATCGATCGCAGCATTCTGCCAACGGGCACGCCGGCCCCTGTCGCCGTCGCGCAGCTTGCGGCCCCCCCGCCGGCCCCTTTCGCGCCCGGGTTCGCCCCCGCGCCGGCTGCCACGGCTCCCGCGCCCGTCGCCGCGCTCGGGCAGACGGCGCCGATGCTGTCGGCGGCGAGCGCCCTCGCACAGTTCCCGGTCACCGCCGTTCCGGCCGCGGCGCCGCCCGCGCCGCCTCCTCCGGTCGTCGCGGCACCGCCGCCTCCGCCCGCGGCTCCGTTCACACAAACGGCGCCGATGCCGGTGCAGGCGAAGCCGCAGTACGTGCCGCCGGCGCCGCTGGTGTTCACGCCGCCCGCCGCGTCGGCACCGGCCGC
>JANXMC010000439.1 GCA_025354825.1 Myxococcales bacterium | reverse complement strand
GCTCGCGGCGTCGTGGGGCGCGACGAGGATTCCGCACCGAGCGTCGACGACGTCGGGGATGCCGCCCACGCTCGTCGCGACGACGGGCCGGCCGCTCGCGAGCGCCTCGAGAAGCGCGTTGGGCGTCCCCTCGCGGTGACTCGGAAGCGTCACGAGATCGCACGCCGCCACCCAGTGCGCGACCGCTGGCAGCGCCAGTGGGCCCACGACGCGGAGCGCGTTGCCGAACGTCGCTGCGCGCGACGCGAGCTCGCGCTCCATGCCTGCGGTCACCTCGCCGACGAGCACGAGGCGTACGTTCGCGATGCGGCTGCGGAGCGCGCCGAACGCCTCGAACAGCTCGCCCACGCCCTTTTGCCGTTCGATGCGCCCCACGAAAAGAACCACGCGGTCCCTCGCAGCGATGCCGACGCGGAGGCGCGCCTCGCTCCGTGCCGCATGGTCGCGCACCGCGAACAGCGTGCCGTCGACGCCGTTTTCGACGAGGGCGATCTTGTCCCGCGCAACGCCGACCGCCGCAGCTTCGTCGCCGAGGGCGCGCGACACCGTCACCACGGCGTCGGCTCTCGGCAGAACGCGCCTCACGATCGCCCGCGCACCGGAGAGCTTGGCGACGACGTTCATGTCAGTCCCGTGCACTTTGACGACGCACGGTTTGCCGAGAGCCGCGCCCAAGAGCACCGCCGCGCAACCGTCGGGGTAGGCCCACGTGGCGAGCAGAACGTCGAAGCCGCGCGCAAGCCCGACGAAGGGCGCGAGCGACGCGAGGTAGAGCGGCACGGCGATGGGCACTCCGTACTTTGGTAAATACAGCTGCCGCATCACGTGGGTCGTCATGCCGTCGATGACGTCGGTGTCTGGAAGGCTCGCGAGCTGCGCTGTGCGCCGCGGCCGACCGAGGCGGCGCGCGCCGGGAAACGAGGGGACCGCCGCGAGCACTTCGAGATGGCAGAGGCGTGCGAGCTCGCCCAGCTGCTGGCGGTTAAAGGTCGCACGGTGCGGCTCCTTGGCATTGGGCCAGAGCGGCGTAATGGCCAATACGCGCATCAGGCGACGAGGTTCGAATAGCCGGGGATCGCGGGCGACGTCATCGATGGCGGCGGGCGAATGCCGAACATATCCAACAGCGTCGGCGCGAGCGCGGTGAGCGGCACGGCTTCGGGGTAGATGGCGTGCTCGGGGTTGGTGCGACGAATCCACAGCACGCCCTCGGGGTCGTGCATGCCGCTTTTGATTCCGTCGACTTTGTAAAAGAGGTCGTAAAAACGAGCCGTGGCGCCAAGTCCCATACCGACGACAGCGTCGTCCGCGACGACTTCCCATATGCGGCAGCCGGTGAACACCGTGTTGCCACGCCGCTCCACATGCATCCCGGCGCGGCCGAGGATCCTCACGGCCGCGAGCCTTTCGTGAGCCTGTGCGGCCTCGCGCGCGCTCGCGAGCTCGATCGAGAACTCGTGGGCCATGACGGGCTCGATCTTCGAATGCGCGGGCAGCGCAAACGCTCGAGCGAATGCCGTAAAATCGCGCGGGCGGTAATACGACTTTCCGCCGATGGCTTCGTAGGCCACGCAGGGGACTTGGCTGAGCGCCGTCGCGAGAACAATCACCGTGTCGCGCCCGGCGAAATCGAGAATACGCGCCAACATGCGGTCCATCGCCTTGTAGCCGTAGAGAATGGCGCCTTCGTAGTCTCGTTGCTGCGACTCGCTCGGTCGGGATGCGAACAGCTCGGGCTCCATGTTTCGCCAGTAGAGATGCTGAAAGTGCGCCGTGCTGTTCGAGAAAAACGTCGAGAACGCGGGGCGCTCGCGTTCGAAGTACGATTGAAATACGTCGAGCTGCAGCCGGTCGAGGAGGGTCGCGCGGCGCCACCGCCCCCGGCCCGTGACGCGTTCATGGGCGAGCTGCGCGGCGATGGCCGCGACGGTGGCGCGCGAGAGGCCGTGCTGCGCCATGAAGGCGACGAACGCCGCGTAGTCGCGCGGCAAAAGCGGAACGCGCGCGCTCGTGTGCTCGAGCACGTTCGTCTGAACGAACTTGAAGTACGGCGCGAGCGACGGCGGCGTGGGGGCGACTTTCGTCGTCCACGGATCGGGCAGGCGCGCGCCGCGTGACGTAGGCGCGCCGTTGACGCTCATGCTCCCACAG
>JANXMC010000289.1 GCA_025354825.1 Myxococcales bacterium | reverse complement strand
CGCGGTCTTACTTGCAGGTGTAGATCGCGTCGACGCCGGCGCTCATCTGCTTTGCGAGGTTCACGTGGCCCGTGACGTTCGGGTGAATGAGGTCGGCCATCCACGCCTCGTAGCCCGAGACGTACTTCGGGCACTTGGCCTGGTTGTAGTTCTGCCCATGGCCAAGGAACGTCGTGTACTGGTCGACGAGGATCGAGTTCGGGTGGCCGGCGACGATCGTCGCGAGCACCGCGTTGAACTGCGTGAGGATGTTCTGCTTACCGAGGGTCGCGAACGTGAACTGCCCGGCGACGCACTCGTCGAACGGGTTGTACTGGCTGTTCACGAGAATCGTCGCGCCGTCGGGGAACTTGGACTTGTCGTTGAAGAACGTGAAGATCGCCTCGTAGTCGGTGACAGCTCCGGGCTTGAGCTTCTCCCATGATTGAATCGCCGTCGCTTCGGGCTCGTAAAGGTGGGCCGCGAGATCGTTTCCGCCGATGTAGAGGTTCACGAACACGTGGCCCGCGCCGCCCGCGACCTTGGGGAGCTGCGTTTTCACGACGCCCGAGATCACCGCGCCGTCGACGGCATAGTTCTCGTACGTGAGGCCCGGGAAGCGCTTCGCGAGAAGCGTGTGGGTCGACTTGAGGGAGCACGTTTCGGCGTCGACACCGCCGGCCTGGAAGCAGTGGGCGACGCTGTGGCCGAGGACGACGTAGCGCGTGGGGGACGTGCCGCAGCCGATGCCGACGGTGCCACCCGTCGGCGTCGTCGTGGAGCCCGCGTCGGTGCCTGCGGGCGGCGGATTTGTGGTGCCCGCGCCGGAGTCGGGCGACCCCGTCGGAGCGGGGTTCGCGGGATCGTTCGTGACGGGTTTTGCGAAGGTCGGATCTTCGGAGCCGCCGCACGCGACCGCCACGGCCGTGAGCGCGAACGCAGCGAGGACTCGGGACGTGCTGAGGAGGCTTTGGCGAGTGACGTTCATGGGACGGTCCTTTCGGTACGAGACAGTGCGAAGCGATTGAAAAAACAGGGGCGACGCCGTGGCGTCTGCGGTGGGCGAGGTCACATGCGCAGCGAGACGCCGAGCGCGAGGAGATCCACGGAGGCGCGCGTCACGCCGTAGAAGAAGTTCGCGGCGGGCTTGTTCAAGATCGTGCGATCGGTGCCGGAGACGTCCTGCCCGAGGTTCGCGTCGGTGCCGATGCGCGACGGGCCGATGTTCCGCTCGGCGAAAAACAGGTGCATGTACGAGAGGTCGATGCCGAGGGTCGTGCTCTCGCCGAGCTTGAACGCGTAGCTCGCGCCGCCGCTCAGCCCGTACTTGTCCGAGTCGGGCGTCGTGATGTCGAAGTGGCGGTCGTCGATGGGGCTCTGATCGTAGAGCGCGCCGGCGCGAACGCGAAGTGGGCTGTTGTTCTTACCGAGCGGCGCGATTTCGGTGCCGAGGCGCACCGTCATCGTGTTCTTCCACTGCTGCGAGAGCGTCACGTCGCTCATGTTCGCGCCTGGCTGCGGCAAGAGCGGGTACTCGTGCTGAAAATCGATGAACAGCTGGTGCGACGTCGACCACTGTTGGAGGTTCACGTCGAGCTCCACCATCGCGTCGCGGTGCACGTTCACCTTCGCGCCGAAGCGGATGATCATCGGCATTGCCATCGACACCTTCACGGCGTCGGTGCGGCTCCCGGCGGGAAGCGGGTTGCCCTGGGCGTCGTTCATCGCGACGATGTTCGCCGGGCTGCTCGTCGCGTTCACCGTGCCGTCAAAGTGCAATTTCGTCGGCGTCATGAGGCTCGCTCCGATGGAGAAGCGGTCGTCCTCGTCGGTGTAGAGCACGCCGAACGTCGCGCCGAACTTCGCGTTGTCGTGGGCCTCGATCGACGTGTCGCCTTCGCTGGCAGGATCGGGATTGGGAAAATCCTGCGGCCTGCCGAGCAAGAACGGCGACGCGTTTTTCTGCTTCAAGGTGAACGACGAGCGGATGTAGCTGAGGCCGACGCCGACGCTGAGGCGCTTGAAAAAGCGGTAGGCGATTGTCGGCGTGACGTGGATGGATTTGAGCGCGATGTCCGTCACGAGGTGGCGCTGCGCGCCGTCCGCTGGCATCGAGAGCGACGCGCCGAAGGGGGCGTAGATGCCGAGGCCGACGCCGAGGTCTTCGATGCCGCAGTCGCTCATCACGCCCAGGAACGGCACGACCTCCAAGCTGTTCGTGTTCTTCGCGCGCTGGAAACTTATCGTCGCATCGGCCGGCGACGTCGCGAACGGGTTCGCGGTGGGCGCGCGAAAGAATGTGAACCGCGGAAAGAGCGCCAGAGCATCGACTTCGGCGACGAGCTTTCCGGGCGCCGCAATGCCCGCGGGGTTGTGGAAAATCGCGGAGGCATCGCCCGACTGCGCGACGCTTGCCCCCGCCATACCCACGCTGCGCGCGCCCTGCTCGGGCACGTAAAAACCGCCCGCGTGCGCGCTACGCGCGGCAAGCGAAGCGAGCACGAACGACACGCCCGCGGCGACGTGAAGACCACGAATCGACAAAGCGACTACCCCCTTCCCAAGTACGCGAGCTGCCCTGACCGGCGGCGAGAGGCCGCAACATGACCAGCGGTCATCGGCGCGGCGACGCTAGAGAACGCGGCGATTTCACGCAAACGTAAATGTGGTTGAGACGAAGCAGAGATAGCTCGGCGCGTTAGTCGGGGGGTGCCGGGTTACGCGCGCGTCATGCCGGGACCGTCGTCAGCGCGGAGGCTTCGGCGTGGGCTCGTGTCTTTCGAAGCCGATCAAGTTCGCATCGACGACGGGCGCCAGAAGCGCGAGGAGCGGCTTCGAATGAGGCCCCGTCGCAAAGTGCAGCGTCGCGCCGAAGTAGGACGTGACGAGCGTACCGGCAATCGTCTCGGCATCGACGTGGGTCGTGAGAAGACCAATGCGCTGCGCCGCGCGCACGTCGTCCATCATCTCGGACGCGATACCGCCGAAGACCGATTCGGCGTAACCGCCGAGCACGGGGTTGAGCACGTTCGCAGAGACGACGGCGCGGCTGAGACCGCGGTTCGCGCCGGCCTGCTCGCCGAGCGACATGACCGTCGCGCGGAGGGCGTCGACCGGCGTGCCGCCTTTGGCGAGGGCGCGGTCGCGCGAGCGGCGAGCGGCGCGGACTTGGCGACGAACGAGCTCGGTCACGAGAGCGTCCTTCGTAGCGAAGTGCACGAAGAACGTCCCCTTCGCGACGCCCGCTGCGGCGACGATCTTTTCGACGGTGGTGTCGAGGTAGCCGTGCTCGGAGAACAGCACGATGGCCGCTTCGAAGATGCGGTCACGCGTTTCGTCGCCGCGCGAAACGCGAGCGGCGCGCGGCTTCGCGGCAGGTTTGGCGGCCATTTTCCGCTCACGTAGCATGCACGCGCGGGACTTCGCCACTGACCGTCGGTCGAGCGTCGCGCCACCGCTGCGGGCCGAATGCGGCCGCGATGAAATACAGCGCGGAAGCGACGACGAAGCACGCCGGAATGCCGCCCCAGACCGAAACCGTGACCGCTACGACACTGCCGAGCACGCCCGCCGCGCCGTTGACGGCGAGCGCGATGGGGGCGCCACGTTGCCGGTCGACGTAGGCGAGCGCCGAGGGGAAGAGCATGCCGAGGTTGAGCCCCGTGACGACGGCGACGGCGAACGTCCACGCGACCTTCGCGGCGAACGGTGCATCGGCCGTGGCGCGCGCGAGAGGACCGATGACGCCCCACGGGAGGAGCGCGAGGAGCACCGCCGCCGAGCCCGCGGCGACGCTCACCGCGCGCTTCGTCGTGACCACGCGCGTCGACAGCGCGCTACCGATGCCCGTCGCCACCAGGAGCCCCGCGAGGACGACGACGAGGGCGTACGTCGGATGCCCGAGGACGACGTGCATCCGTTGCACGAGCCCAATTTCGGCGAGCATGAACCCTCCACCGAGGGCCGCGAAGTAGACGACGGGGCGAGGGCCGGGAAGCGGAGCTTCGCGGTCGCGCGCGGCCTGCCGAAGCGTGGGGCCGAGGAGCGTAATCGTGACGATGGTGACCGACAGGAACGTAAGAAGCAGTTGAAATGCCGAAGCAACGTTGCCGGCCATCGCGCCCTTGTGCCACTTCACCTCGCGCGCGACGAACGTGGGGTGCAGCCACGCGCGGGGCGACAAGAGCTGAAAGAAGAACGGGCGATCGTCGGTGGGTGCCGAGGTGTCGATCGCAAGCTCGGCGCCGGCATCGGCGAGGGAGCCCACGTCGCGCGTCGCGAGAATCGCGGAGAGGACGGCGTCTTTCGGCGGAACGTCGGGCGCGAGGAGCGTCGTGAGGCGCATCGCCGTCGTGACCTCCGTGAGCTTCGCGCGGTCTTCCGGAGAGAACGGCGACGGGCTCACGAGAATCGTCGCGACGCGGCCGGCGGCGATGAGCGCGATGTGGCTCTCGGGCGTTGCGACGCCGCGGTCGAGAAGCGACGCAACGGCGAGGGCGAGGAGGCGGCTCGTCTCGCTCACGTTCGCCGGATCGTACCAACGCGAGAATGTGAGAATGCCGTCGGGCTCGACGCGCTGTAGGAAAATCGACCACGCCTCGCGCGTGTAGAGCGTCGACTCGGCGTGGGCGAAGGCGCCCGCGCTGGTGGCAGCCCACGTGTCGACGAGAGACGCTTGCAGCACGCGGCACGCGATGGGCCGCCGTGCGAGCTCGGTGCGGCCGTCGCCGACGATCACCTCCACCCGAGGGTCGTCCAAGATGGGCGAGTAGGGGGCGACCTTGCGGAGCATCTCGACCATCGACGGGTTGATCTCGACGCCGACGACGTGGTCGTGGCCGTACACCAACGCCGACTCGAGATCGCGTCCCCCGCCGATTCCGATCACGCAGGCCGTGCCGCTCGATCGCAACGCGTGGGCGATGGTGATGGCGTCGTTCTTCAGCCCTTCGAGCTTCTCGACTTTGCCCACGCCGAACGCGTAGACCGCCGTGCCGGCCTCGCCGTCGATGAGCGCGGTCGCTACCGGATGGTTCTTCACGACGGCGGCGGGGGACGCGCTCCAGAGCGGAAAGGGCGCAGGCGCGAAGGCCGAGAGCGCAACGTGGGAGAGCGCGTTCCACTTCTCGAAGACGGGCGAGCCTTCGTCCGCGCGAGGGACGCCCTTCGTGTATTTCAAAACAAGGCCGGCGCCCGTGAATTGACCGAGCCCGACGAGCACCACGAGGCCTACCGCGAGCGCTGCGGCCGAGCGGCGTGCGGCGTCGCGCGCCGTCCACGCCGCCGTGACGGCCGCGAGAAGCGCGATGGCGAGCATCGCCGACGGCCCCGAGAGGGGGCCGAGGAGCACGAGCGGCGACAGCGCGCCCACGGCCGCCGCGACGAGATCGACGGCGTAGAGCGTGGAGATGCGCACGTCGGCTTCGGCCATGAGGCGCGCGACGACGCCGCCGGCGGCGACCATCGGTGCGGTGATCGCGCTCACCACGAGCAACACCGTGAGCAGCGACGTCGCGTCGAGGTTGAAGGTGAGCGGCACTGCGAGAACGATGACGGTCGCAACGGCGAGGAGCGCCGCGAAGGCGGTGAGGCGACGCGCGATCCACGACGCGAGGGGCGCGCCCGCGGCCTGGGCCGCCGACGCATCGAGAGCGCCGCGCGTGGTGCCGAGCATCGCGACGGAGAGCACGAGAAACGCGAGGCCGTACCAGGTTGCAACCGAGAGGAGCCGCGTGAAGAGCACCTCCGCGGCCACCACGGAGCCCGACGCGAGACCGAGAATCACGAGAGCTGCGCGGCGCGTGAGCGGTTGCACGAACGGTACTTCGGGGCTCACGGGGACGACCTTTCGAACGTAGGGATCAGCGCGCGACACTGCCGACGAGCGCGTCGAAGGCGGCGAGGTAACCGGTGCTCTCGGGTGCGCGCCCCGTGCACGTGGCGTGGAGCACGTGGCGTCCGGCGGCGAGCGCGCGGGGTGCGGCGGGCGCGCCTTTTACGGCAGCAGCCGTCGGGGCGTAGCCGTCGTAGGTCGTGAGAGGCTCGCCGTCGACGTCGAGGGCGTAGCTGCCGTAGCTCGGCCCCACGAGCCCGTCGATGCGCAGCGCGTAGACGCCTGCATCGGCGACGCCGAAGGGGATCGCGATCGACGCGCCCACTTCGGCGACGAAGAGCTCGAGGACGTTCTCGCCGCTCGCGCCGGTGATGCCGCAACACTTGCCAGGGTTCGACACGCGCGACGCGATGCCCGACGGGCGCACGAACGAAGGCCACGCCCGTTCGAGCTCGACGAGCAGGCCCGGAGCGGGCGGCTTGAGCGACGGGAACGTCCCCACTTCGTTTCGCTCCATCGCGTTGAACATTGGCAAATCGGGGTGGGCGCGGCGAAGCTCCTGCACGCCCGAGCGGTCGTCAAGCACGATGATGCGGCTCGCGTCGTCTGCGAAGGTATCCGTCGCTGCGATGACCGCAACCGGATCGCGACTCTTGAGAATGCCCCGCGTGATGTTCGCGTGGTCGAGCGTCGCGCGAAGATCCGACCGCGTCCCCTGCCCGCTCCGCGCCGCGGCGGTCTTCTCCGACCACGCATGCCTCTCGCCCACGAGGATGACCGCGAGCGCCGCCACGATCGCCGCTGCGGCCGCGTGCCGCGCGCCGAAGAGCGCCGCGCTGTCGCCAGCGAGTGCCGTGCGATGCGGCGCCGCAGTCAACGCACGCGCGACGAGCACATAGGCAAACGGTGCCGCGGGAAAGAGATGCCGCGCGCCGTGAAGGGGCGCGTTGCCGTAATAGAAAAGCCCATAGGTGAGCGTGAGCGCGACGACGAACGTCGCCAGCATCGCCTCGGCGGCGCGCGGCCGTCGCATCAGCGGCACGAACGCGAGGAGCAACAGCGCGCCGACGGCGAAGAGGTCGTCTCCAAACACGCGCGCCCGCTCCCGCGTCACACGAAGCGCATCGTCGAGCGTGTAGCCGTCGGCCCCGTGCGCCGCGCGCGAGTCGCCGTGCTCGACCGAGCACCCCACGTCTTGCCCGAAGCCCAATCGGTGGCACGTCGGCGGATAGTCCGATCGCACGAAGTACTCCGACTGCGTCGGCCTCGCATACGACCCGGTCGCCGCGTGCTGCTGCATCGCAATCAACACCACGAACGGCAGCGCCCCCAGCGCCGCCCATGCCAAAGCGCTCACGGGCAAGCGGCGGGTCACGACCCGCGCGATCAAAATTGCTGCGACCACGCCGCCGATCACCAGCCCGTCGAGAAGCCGCGCGCTGAACGCCCAGGCGACCGCTCCGCCTACCGCCATCGACAGCCACGCCCGCCGCTTCGCCGACGACCCCGCCGCAAGCCCCCACGCGATCGCCACCGACGTCGCCGCGAGCAGCGCAACGAACGCATGCGAGAGCAAGTCCGACGTCTCGAACGCGCGCGCGCACGACGGCAGCGCGAGCAGCAGCGACACGCGCGCCGAAAGCTCGTCGCGGGTCGCCACACGGCCGAGCGCGTACTGCGCCGGCACGAGCAGCGCGCTCACGGCAGGCCCCGCGAGGTGCGGCACGCCCATCCAAACAAACGGAACCAAAAAGAGCGGATAGCCCGGCGGAAAGACGCCATACATCGCGCCGCTCGGCCCCTCGAAGAGAAAGCGCCCCCCAAAGGGCGTCATCGGCGAAATCACCGGCATCCCAAACGCGCCGTGCGCCAGCGCACGTGCCTCGTAAAGGTAGACGCTCGCATCAATCGACAGCCCGTGCCCATTGAGCGCGAGCCGCAGCAGCCCATACGAAATCCCGGCCGCAAGGAGCGCCATCGTGGCCACGAACGCCGGCGCCGAAGGCCGCAGAATCAAAGCCGGCAGCCGCGCCACCAAGCCGCGCGCCAAGCACGCAACCAAGAGCGCCACGACCGCCACGCCCGCCCCAACTCCCCACGCGCCGAGCCCCGCCAAGCCCGGCCAACTCAACGCCGCCCACCCCAACGCGAACAGCACGCCCGCGCCACGAATCAAATTCGCGCGCCCCGCGCTGCCGTCCCTGACCTCACCGACCATCACCAACGCGCTCCGCAAGCTCCCCCGCAAACGCGTGAAGCGCGTGCAGCCGCCGTAGCGAGGGCGCCGCGGCTAGGGCGCCTGAACGAGACGCACGTCCTGTACG
>JANXMC010000056.1 GCA_025354825.1 Myxococcales bacterium | reverse complement strand
TCTCGCTCTCGGTCTCGGGCACCATGCCGTTCGCGGTCGCCTGCAACGCGATCCTCGACAACGAGCCGGGCTACCCCACGACCGAGCCCACCTCGGGAGCCACGTCGGACGACGGCGCCACAGCGGACGCTTCCGGTTTCGCGCACGACGCCGCCACGACGGCGCACGACGCGGGCGCCGGGGTCACCACGGGAGACGCAACCGCCCACGATGCGGGCGTCGCGACGGTTCCAGACGCGCGCGCGCCCGTCGACGCCTCGCCCCCCGTCCTCGACGCCGCCCTCGATTCGGCCCCCGCCGGCTCGTGTGGGCCCGCGCTTACGCTCTGCAAAGCGTCCTGTGTCGACCTTCTGAACGACCCGAAGAATTGCGGATCCTGCGACGCCAAGTGCCACGGGAAAGCTCTCTGCACCGGCGGCGTCTGCGGCCCCTGAAGCTCGCCGCCGCTTACGCTTCTTCCGCCGCCAACGGCTCGTCCTCCTCCGGCAGGCTCACGGGCGGCGCAGACGTGAAGCGCGAGCCGCTCGCGCTCGCAACGTGGCGCTCGCGCACCACGGGGAGCGAGAACGAAAAGGCGCTCCCCTTCCCCAGATTGCTCGTGACGCTGACCTTGCTTCCGAGCGCTTCGACGAGGTGCTTCACGATCGAAAGGCCGAGGCCCGTCCCACCGACCTCGCGCGAGCGCCCCGCATCGACGCGGTAGAAGCGCTCGAAGAGGCGCGGCAGGTGCTTCTGCTCGATGCCCGGCCCGGTGTCTTCGACGGCGACGCGCAGCGTGCTTCCGTCGACGAACGCCCGCACGACGACTTCGGCGCCCGACGGGCAGTACTTCACGGCGTTGTCGACGAGGTTCGAGATCACCTGCTCGAGGGCGCGCCTGTCGACGGCCACCTGCGGGAGATCTTGGGCAAGCCGCGCGTGCAGCCGAATACGCTTTTTCTCGGCGCGCTCGCGAAATAGCGAAAGAACGTACGGAACGAAGACCTGAAGCTCGAGGGGCTCGAGCACCAATCGAAATTCCCGCGACTCGATGCGCGAGAGGTCGAGCAAGTCTTCGACGAGCGACTGAAGGCGCTCGGCGTTTCGCTCGATGATGTCGATGAAGCGGACGGCCGCCACCGGATCGCGCGCCGCGGCGCCGCGAATCGTCTCCGCGGCGGAGCGGATAGCGGTCACGGGCGTGCGAAGCTCGTGGGAGACATTGGCCACGAAATCGCGGCGAATCGCCTCGAGCCGCCGAATGTCGGTGACGTCGACGAAGACCGCGAGGAGACCGCCAGGTTCGACCGTGAGCGCCGAGGCACGCACGAGAAGCCGACGCGGCTTGATGCCCGACACTTCGACCTCGCCCGTGGTCTGCGACTGGGCAACCCGAGCGCGGTCGAGGAGCTCTTTCAATTCCGAATTACGGATCGCCTCGAGCGGGTATTTGCCAATCGGGTCACCGCCCAAAAGAAGCATGTCGCGCAGCGCGGGGTTCACGAGAGCGACGCGGCCGCCCTTGTCCAGAAGCAGAACCCCCTCCTGCATTCCCGTGAGAATGCCGCCAAGGAGATCGCGCTCGACCTTAAGCTCGCCGAGGGTCGTGCTCAAGCTGTGGGCGAGCTGATCGAGCGACTGTCCGAGCTCGTGGAACTCGACGTCGCCCAACGTACGCGTGCGCGAGCTGAAGTCGCCTTTGGCCATCCGCCGCGCGGCCGCCGCAAGGAGCTGCGCCGTGCGAAACGTGCGGCTCGCGCCGGCGCTCGCGATGACCGACGCGGCGATCACGGCGAGGACCAACCGGCCCAACGTCGAGTCGACGTAGGCCGGAACGACGGTGACGAGCAGCGTGATGATCGCGACGGAGAGGACGAACAGGCGCGTCCGAATGCCGCCTCTCACGAGGAGCTCACGCGCTCGCCGCTTCGGGCGCGTGCGCGAAGCGGTAGCCGACGCCGCGAACGGTCTCGATGCTATCGCCCACGGGGCCGAGCTTTTCGCGAAGGCGCTTCACGTGCGTATCGACGGTGCGCGTCGTGATGTCGGCCGTGATCCCCCAGACGTCGTCGAGGAGCGTGGCGCGCGTCTGCACGCGGTTGCGTCGCTCGTAGAACGTCACGAGGAGCTTGAATTCGAGGGCCGTGAGCTCAATCTCTTTCGTGTCGACCCAGGCGCGATGTGCCTCTTTGTCGACGCGCAAGCGGCCAAACTCGATGACCGCGTCGGGCTCGACCCGCGTCGTCGATCGACGAAGGAGCGCCTGCACGCGCAGCAGCACTTCACGCACGCTGAACGGCTTGACGATGTAGTCCTCGGCGCCGAGCTCGAAGCCGACGATGCGGTCCACTTCCTCGCCGCGCGCCGTGATCATGACGACGGGAATTTGCCCCGTGGCGGGGTCGCGCTTGAGGACGTTGCAGACCTCGGTGCCCGACATGCCGGGGAGCATGAGATCGAGCAGGATCACGTCGGGGCGCTGGGCCTTCGCGATGCGCAGCCCGTCGTCGCCTCGACCCGCGATGAGCACCTCGTGCCCCGCGGTGCCGAGGTTGTAGGCAAGGACGTCTTGGATGTCCTTCTCGTCCTCGATAATCAGGATTCGCGCCATGTGAGTCTGCTACTCCCGGATTGTGACACGCAGGTGACGTAGGCGCATCGCCACGCCTAACAATGGCTCGATCGGACGATTCCTACGATTCCGGGAACGGCGCGTTCGTGGCCCGCACGCCGGCCCGAACGAGGGCGTGGGCGATGACCGACGCGTCTGTGTCATCGAGGCTCACGGCCTCGGTGCCGCGGCCGGTTCGGCGAAGCAGCTTCGTCGCCGGCGGAGGCCACGCCGCATCGGTCGGAAGCTCGAACGCCGACGAATGGGCGATGGGGAAATAGCCGTCGTCGCAGGCCACGCCGATGGCGACGCGGATCACCGCGCCCGACGGCACTCCCTGAAGCAGAGCGTCACCGGTCGCGACGGAAACGTCGACGTCCCGCGTCGTCGTGGACGGGCCGTCCCACGTCGGCTCGACGACGAGGACGCGAAGGGCGAGCTGCGCCGTCGGT
>JANXMC010000251.1 GCA_025354825.1 Myxococcales bacterium | reverse complement strand
GGCGCGCCGGGCGCACCGGCAATGGCGTGGCAGTCGAAGTCCATCACGACCAGCGAATGGCCATTGCCACTCGTCACGCCGGCTGCGCCGGGCCCCTCCCAAAAGTTGAACGCCACGCGCTTGCCGTCGCCCGCAAAGGCCGGTGTGACCGCGCTCTTTACCGCATTGGAGAAGCCCAAGGTGGGTATCGCGACGCCCGTCGCGCGATCGAAGAGCTGAGAGTCCATCGACGCGTGCTCGCGGCCGTGGCGCGAATTGGAGAGCCCGAACGAGCCGTCCGGGAACACGCCCGCCCATAGGAATTTTCGGCCGTCGTCGCCGTTCGAATAGCTCCCCGCCGTGGCGCCGCTCGGCAGTGAATAGGCGGCGCCGTTCGAGTAGGACGAATCCTGCGCGAAGAGATAGCTGCCGTTCTCCGAGAGCGTGTGACAGCCGATGCACGTCGTGCGCGTCGACGCGACGGCGAGATCGGGTTGGGCGTTGCCAACGCGAAGCGCGAGCACGGCGCCCGTTCCCGAGCTTTGAACGAGACGAGAGTCGTAAGTGTTGTAGTAGATCGTTCCTTGCAACGATGCGGGCGACACCGTCCAGTGTTGCGTGAGTGGGCCGTAAACGCGGTCTGCGTCGGGGGCGTAGAGCTTTACAGAAAGCTCGAGGGGGTCGCCCTGGTTCGAGTCGGCCGCGAGCCTCCACACGGTCTCGTCGATCGGTTGCCGGTGGCGCGCGGCGTCGGCGAGGCCGTCGACGCTATAGACACCCTCGAAAACGAAACCGTTCTCGCTCAAATGCACGGCGACCGCGCTCGCCTTCGTCGCGGTCGCCCATTGAAGTAGAGGCGCCCGCAGGCCACGAGGCCACACGGTGGCGTCGTACGGATAGAGCATCGACAGATCGCCAAGCACGTTCGCCTCGGTTCGGAGGCGCTGCACGATCGACGCGCTCGTCACCGGCGCGCCGAGCCCCTCGCCGCCAACGCCGCCCGCACCTCCGACGCCACCATTTGCGCCTCCTGCGCCTGTACCACTTCGCCCATTTTGGGTGACGTGCAGGCGCACCACCACGGGAGCGCTGGCGGTCGCGCCGCCCGCGGTGGCCGTCGCCGTGAGCACCGCGTTGCCCGCCAACGCCGCGGACGCGCGGAAGGTGCCGCTCACGGGGTCGACATTGCCCAGGTCGGGGCGGTCGAGCGACCAGCGCACCCCCACTTCGTTCCCCTTATCGTCGAGCGCTCGAAGCGCCAACGCGGCATTCGTAACGACAACGCCATCGGCGATCGTCACGTCGACCACGGGTGCGGCAGGCGTCACGGTGATCGCGCCGGGCGCGGCGTCGCCTGCGCCGAAGGCGCCCGTAGGGGTCGCGTCTGCGGCCAGCGATGCATCCACGCCCACGCTCGGCGCGCCCTCGCCTTGGTACCCGTCGCGAGCTTGCGTCGCGCACGCCCCTGCCGCCCCCGCCGTTGCGAGAGAGAGCGACCCGATCGCAAGGAAGCGCCACGCGCATGCGCGGCGATAGGAGCTGTGTGCCATGAATCGAGACCTCCGAGCGCACCCGCGCTCCACGCATCCGATCGCTTCGCCGTCGTTCCAAAGGCGGTGCGGCGACTCAGGCGGGCTGACGAAACCACTCCTGCATCGTTCGACTGAAGAAGACGTCGCCCGTAATCTTCAAACGCCCGAACATGAACGCTGCAGCGCCGGAGAGCTTGCCGCTGATGAGACGAAGAAAGTCTGGGAACGTCAGACGCAACGTCACCCGCGGCGCCGCGTGGACCCCACGGCGTGCCGTGCACGTTCCATCGCGTACGATCAGTTGGTAGGAGACGACGCCGCGCGGCATGACGACGTCGTATTGGATGATCGCGGAGTGCCCGCTCGCCTTGGCAGGTAGGAAGGCCTGGGCGACCCCCATGAAGCATTCTTCGAGTGTGAGATCGAGCCCGCCGGCCGCATCAAAAGTGTGAAGGATCTCTGCATCGGAGCGGCCGCGGAGTTTCTCGCGGAGGCGTTGTGCAGGTGTGACGGAGGTCGTGCTCATCGTCGTCTCCTCAGGGTGGGAGACAATGGTCTACGAGCCGAAACCATATTCGACAAGAAACATTTTCTCTTTAAGACATTGCGCAGTGCAGCGAGCGGTGCGTCACGTGGGGAGCTTCGCGCGTCGCGAGAGCCACTCGAAGACGGGTGCCGGCAAGAAGCTGCTCGCACGCGATGCAATCGCCGCGGGGCGCGGAAAGTCGCACGTTTCATCCTGCGAATCGAGGCTCTCGAGGATGCGCGCGACGGCGGGCTCGAGGTCCATCAGAAACGGCATCGGCCCCACGTGATGCTCTGTCATCGCGGTCCGTACGTAGCCCGGACTCACGGTGGTCACAGTGATCCCAAAGGGGCGCAGGTCGATGCGCAGGCTGTCGAGGAACGTGCGGATGGCCGCCTTCGACGAGGAGTACGCCGCAGAGCCCGGGAGACCGCGCACGCCTGCGAGGCTCGCGACACCTACGAGGTGGCCGCGCCGCCGTGTGACCATGCCGGGGACGGCGCCGCTCAGTGTCGCCGCAGTGCCGAGCACGTTGAGCTGGAGGATGTCCCGGACGGTCGCCCACTGGAGATCGGCGGCGGGGGTCGTCCCGCCAAGCCCTGCATTCGCAACGACCAAATCCAGAGGTTTTTTGCGGTCGAGCGCGGCCACGGCCGCGTGCGTCGCGTCCGCGTCGCTGCAGTCGACGACAAGGGCCTCCGCGCTTCCGCCGCGTCGTCGAATGGCGGCGACGACCTCGTCGAGCGCACTCCGGCGTCGTGCCGCGACGACGACGTGGGCGCCGCGGCTCGCGACCGCTTCCGCGATGCCGCGGCCGAGCCCCGACGATGCGCCCGTCACGAGGGCGGTTCGATACGCGAGGGGACGCATTCGCTTCATGAGAGTTCCTTTCGTGATTCTGTCTCGCGCGATAGAAACGCGCTCCATATTAGACAAGACATATTGTCATATTAAAGACAAGCTCTGCGCATGGTCCATAAGATGTCTGCTCTTGGGGGCTTTCGACTTCGGCATTGCCTGGTGCTCGGAGCCGTCGCGGCTGCCTCGTTTGCCCCAAAACAGGCGCATGCGGACGACGCCACGTGTGTCGACGGCGCGGGCCGGCAGCTCGCGGTGCGCGACGCTCGCGCGCGCCTCGTCGTCGTTCGCGACAGGCTCGTCCTCGAATCGCAGCGTGCGACCACATGGAGCGCCGTTTGGGCCGCCACGGGCACGGCGCTGGTCTTCGGAAATTTCGCGCGCGTTGCCCTCGCCAGCGATGCAGATGGCCGCATCGATCCGCTCGTGTCGGGAACGGCATCGCTGTTCATCCCCGCAGCGATACTCCTGAAGCCGCTTCGCGTTATCCACGACAGCGAGGTGGTGAGGGCCGACGCGGCCGCCGTGGTCGACGGCGGTGCCGACGCGTGTGCGGCTCTCGCCGGTGCCGAAGACCTCTTGGCGAAAAGTGCTGCGGACGAAGCGGACAAGGCCGGCCCCCTCGCCCACGTCGTCACCTTCGGCGGCAACGCGGCCATCGGCGTGCTCCTCGCGGTCGCCTTCAAGCACGGTTGGAGCGGTCTCTTGAACGCCGTCGGGGGCGTCGCCCTGGGCGAGCTTCAGATCGCGACGCAGCCCAAAGGGCTAACGAGCGCGCGAGAAAGCACAGAGCAGGGCACCAGCGCCGGGCGGGCGTCGGCGTCGGCCTTCGTCATCGCCCCCCTCGTGACGAAGGGGGCGACCGGCTTCCTGCTCACCGTTCATTTCTAGGCGCCACGGGCAGCTCGGCTACGTCGGGCTGACCACGACCACGCTGACCTGTCGCGTTCGCGGCGACGTCCCCTCCACGCCACGGCCACGGAGGCTGTCCCGCGGAATGGCGCAGCTCGTTCGTTTCCCGTTCATCACCGCGATGGTTCGCCAGCTCTTCGTAAGGCTCTCGGGGAGCATCGCGAAATGAGTCGCAGAATGCACGGCCGTGACCGCCGGTGCGTTCGGCGCGCGATCGACGAGCTCGATGGTCGTGCCGTCGTAAGCCTCCGCACGGCCGACGAACGACGGCGTCACGACGAACACGAGGCTCTCCTCCGCGTCGTCGAGCGTGCGCACGCCTCCGTCCGTGACGGTCTTCGTGCGAACGAGCGTGTCGACGTAGCGATCGAAGACGACGAGATGCCCGCCGTCTCGAAGGAAGAGCGGTATCTGACCGACGGGCGCGTCGACATGGACGACCGACGCGCCGGGGTGAATGCGCCCGGTCCACAGGTCGACCCATCGCTCCCCCGCCGGAAGGTAAACGTCACGCGACCGCGCGCCGCGCGTGATGACCGGCGCGACCAGCAGGTCGCTCCCGACCATGAACTGGTCCTCGATGGTCCAAGCTTTCGCGTCGCCGGGATACATCATCAGGAGCGGCCGACATACGGGCGTTCCGTCGCGCTTGGCGTCATCGACAAGGCCACGAAAGAGCGGAAAGAGCGCCGTATGCAGACGGGCGAACGTTCCGTAATGAGCGAGCGTTCTCGCGTTCGCGTCGAACTGCATCGAGCGCCGTGGGTGCGTCCCGTGATGGGTTCGCATGACGGGCAGGAGCGCCGCAAGCTCCGTCCAGCGTGCGAGGGTCTCTTCGTCGCGCGCAGTCGTCCAGAGCGACATGTACCCGCCGATGTCGACCGTCCAAAGCGCCATTGCCGAGAGCGATGACGAGAGGAGCGCCGGGAGATTCGAGGGGAGGCCGTCCCAGCGTTCGAAGTCGGTATTCGAATCCCCACTCCAGAATACCGACGTATAGGCCTGCTGTCCGGGCGCGGCCGAGCGCGAAAAGAACACGAGGTCTTCGTCGCGACCGGCTTCGTCCATCGCCTCGCGGTTGTGTTTCGCCCACAAGAGTGGGTACGCGTTGTGGTGCTGAAGCCCCGTCGACCCGTCGTACGTGCGGCAGGCGATCGGCGTGTATTCGCCGAAGTCGGCCATCCATCCATCGAACCCGACGTTCACGGCGTGAAGAAGCTCGTCTTTGTGCCACCGCCGCGTTTCGGGATGGGTCAAATCGAGCTGCGCGCACGTGCTCGTGAAGATCTGCACCGGCGCGGTTGCGCCCTCGTCGTCGCGAAGGAACCGCCCCTTCGACACCCCTTCTGCGTAGTCCGCGTCCGTCGTCGGGACATACGGGTAGCAGTAGCCGAGGAACTTGAAGCCGCGCCCATGAAGGCCCCGCGCGACCCCTTCGAAGTTCGGATACAGCCTCCGGTCCACATCACGCCCGACGGGGTTGATGTTGTACATACTCAACTTCGAATTCCCGAAGAAGGACCATCCGCCGTTCTGCCAGTCTTCCGTCCAGATTGCAGACGACGGAATCTTCTCGCGGCGGAGCAGAGACGCCACGCGATCGACTTCCGCTTCGCCGAAAATCGCGTCGTTCCACGGCCCTAGGGCCCAGTCAGGCACGCCGCGGGTCTTCCCCGTGTACTCCGCGAAGCGCTGCACGAGCTCTTTGGGCTCGGCGTCGTAGAACAGAATGACGTCGACGTGCGGCGCCGCGACCTCACACACGACGGTGTCGTTCGACGTCTTCGCAACATCGAAGAACATTGGCGCGGATGTTTCGAAGTAGATCCCGTACCCTCGCGAGGAAATCATCCACGGGAACGGCTTGTACGAAGTCGTAGGCCCTTTCGGAAACGGGTTCCACGACACGCCGAGGCGCGTCAGAATGCGCGAGAGGCGCTCGCCCATGCCGATGGCGCCCTCTTCCGTCCAGACCTCGAGGGTTTGCCCGCGCTGGTCGACCGCGTTGAACCGCTCGCCGAATCCTACGAAGTGCTCGCCCCGCTCGGCAGGCAAGCGCAGCTCGACGTGCGTGGCATCGGCGTGTCCGATGGAGAGCCGGAAGCGCGCGACACCGGGGGCGAGAATCGTGAAGCTTGGCATCCCCACGCGCGTGGACGAGAGCTGCTCACGACGAAACTTCGTCCACGTTTTGAACAGCGGCGAGGCATGCAGTCGAACGTCGAGCGCATGCGTCGTTGCGCGGTCGAGGAGATCCTCGGGTCGTGCGACGAACGCGTTGCCGTAGGGGGCAACCCGAGGTCTCGGCGCGCGTGCGACCCGCAGGCTCGTGGAAGGGGGGAGATGCTCGAAAGCCGTCGGATCGTTCATCGCGTGCGTGCTCCACGGTCTGGGGTCTCTAGGGTCTGGTTCGGCTCGAAAGAGAGGCGAACGGTCGTGATCCTTCGCGCGACGACAAGCTCGGCGGCGCCGTCGTGCGCGGCGGGCGCGAGGGCGACTTCGGCAAGGAGCGCCATCGCGGCATCCGTCAGCGCGACGCCCGCGTGACCCCCGGCGTGCACGGCGTAGTCGAGCACGCACGGCCCGTCGTTCGTGCCCGAGACCGAGAACCCGAAGAGCGGCAGGCCGAATCGGCCGCGCTCCCGAGTCGCGTTGCGCACGGCAACGAATGCAAGCTCCCCCTCGCCGTCAAAGCTCACGCAGCTCGGGCCGCCGAGAAAGAGGCCCATCGAAGGGGCCAGTCGACCGCCCACCACGCCGTTGCCGACGCGCGCCCAGCTCGTACACGGCCAGAACGTCGGGGCGAAGCGCTTGCGCGGCGGCCGCGACACGACCCCGCCGGGGGCATCCATTCGCGCCTCCGTCGATCGAATCGCGGTGGCAAAGCGCCCGACGAGCGCGCGCCCTCTCCCGATGCAACCCTCGATGCGCATCCGCAGAACGGGCGACCCGGCCTCCACGAAGTAACGACGCGTGAGGCGCTGCCCTTCGGCGATCACGTGGGTCACGATCTCGACGCCCCCCGTGAGCGGGCACGGTTCGAGGCGGGCAATGCGATCGCAGGCGCGCCAGAGCACCGAAAAATGGTGGCTGCGGAGCTCGTGGCCGACGCGCCACAGGCCGCCGCCGTCGCTATGCAAAAGGAGATCGTTGCTGGGGCCCGCGAGGAGCTCCGGCCCCCCATGCGCTCGGAACCCGGTCATGCACCCACCGAGGCGCTCATCGAGCGTCATGACAAAGTGCGCGGTCTCGACAGAAAGCACGCGCCCTCGCCGAGCGAGGCGCACGGCGCTCGCCCGCATGCCCTTCTCCGACGCCGCCATCGCGCGCGCGTCGCCCTTCGCGTCCCCGTGGCTGGACTCGGAGAACACGACGGCGCGCGCATCGTGGGTGGAAGGCGCAGCGAAGCTCACCGCGTAACGGTAGCCCCGACCTTCAAACTGACAAGATAAATTGTCCGAATTGGCTTTTCGCGACTCGGCTACTTCGTTTTTCGACTCCGTGCTTTCGTTTTCACAGGCGCCTTCCGCGACGGGTTAGAGCCTTCGATGACCGACCGGAAAAGCCCAACAAGCACGTCGATGAGCTCGCGCATGGGACGTCGTGCGCCGCGCGTCATCCATTCGACGAGCAGCTCGTTGACCGCACCTGTCAATGCAATGGCGGGAAGCGTCATGTCGCCCGACTCCACGCGACCGTCCTCTGCCAGCGCTTCGGCTTGGGCGCGGATGACGAACGCGAACGCGTGGATGACGGAACGGCGGTGCCGTTCCAGCTCGGCACTGACGCCGATGACTTCGAGAAACGCGATGCGCGCGCGACGAGGGTCGTCGAGGTAGGCGTGAACGAACGCGTCGAGCGTGTGCGCGATGCGGTCCATCGGGTCGTCCGGCCCCTTGGACAGCGCCTCGACGACGCTCGCATGCACCGCGGTGACGACCTCGTCGTAGACTGCCTTGAGGAGCGCTTCGCGTGTTGGAAAGAGCTCGTAGAAGTGACGCGCCGTCACGCCGGAGAGGCCGCAGAGGCGCTCGATAGGCGCGCTCGCGTACCCCTCCGTCCCGAACAGCTCGAGCCCGGCGACGAGGAGCCGCTCACGGCGCGCGTGCTCCCTTTCGAGCTTGGACTGCCCACCATAGGGGCGCGACGGGGAAGGAGGGCTTGCGGCTGCTTTCGAGGAACGCACCCGGGAAGCGTGCCAAGATTTATGGGCGGCCACAACTGAGATAGGCCCTCACGAATCCGCACGGTTTCGACAATGTAACAATTAAACTTGTCGAATGTGGGAGGCCGAGCTACCCCGTCCGAAGAGAAGGGAGCTTCCACCATGCGGTCAGCTTCGAGGATTGCGTGCTCACTCGCATTGGCCATGGGCGTGTCGGCGGCGTGCGCGCCCGATCCAATGGGAACGCCCATTGGCGGCGTCGTGACGGACGCGGCGCCCGACGTGACACACGATGCGTCGTGCGTGCCCGGGCCGAAACCCGTTCCGATGGACCCCGCGACGCTTCCGGCATGTTGCTCCGGCGGCTCCGCACACTGCGTGCCGTCGTCGAACGTCGATACGGAGTTCGCCAAGCACCTCCCGGTATGCGCAGGTGGCGCGTGCGTGCCCGACCCCTTCATTACGAACCCAAGCTACGCGCCGAAACCTTGTAAATCTGTCGGGGACGCGGCCGGCGTCTGCCTGAGCGCGTGCATCCCCGAGATTGCGAAGTACGGGACGATCCTCCCCGTCGACGTCTGCGCGGAGGGCGACCGCTGCGCGCCGTGCATCTCTCCGCTGGATCAAAAGAGCACCGGCTCCTGTGACTTGGGAAAGCCAAGCACGTCCGCGGCGTGCACATCTGCGCCGCCAAGCGACGCGGGCCCTGTGAGCACGTCCGACGGCAGCGCGTGCCCGCACGCCGGCCCGCCGGTCATCGACCCCGCGACGCTCCCCGCGTGCGGCACCGTCGTCGGCGCGCACTGCCTCGGCGCGGCGCTCGTTCCCGCATCGCAGACGAAGATGCTCGCCGAATGCCATGGAGGCTACTGCGTCCCCGACACCTTCATCGCCTCCGGCGGCAACTTCCTCCCCACGACCTGCCGCGCCGCGGGCGACGTCGAGGGTCGCTGCTTGCACGAAGCGCTTCCCGATGTCGCGCGCCAATTGAGCTCGCTCGTGCAAGACAAATGCACGCCCGAAGAGCGCTGCGTCCCGTGCTTCGACCCTCTCACGGGGAAGGACACGGGCTCGTGCTACTTGGGCTGCGACATCGGCCCCCGCGAGCCCGCGAAGCTCTACGCACAGTGCTGCGTCCGTGCGGGAGCCGCATCGCCGCTCGGCACGTGCATTCCCCAGGAGCTCGTGCCGACGTCGCAGCAGTCGAACCTCGACGTCGATACGTGCGTGGCGGGAAAGGCGCTCTGCGTCCCCCATGAGCAGCTCGACAAAACGGTAGGCCCGTCGTGCAAGGCGACGGGCTCCATCGGAGGCGAGTACGCGGGAGCGTGCGTCAGCGCGTGCCTGAAGTTCGACTTCCTTTCGTCCCTTGGAATCGCCCAAGGGACGTGCGACGGCCTGCACCTCTGCGCGCCGTGCAAGAATCCGATTACCGGCGCGTCGACCGGCGCGCCTGGTTGTCCGCCTTGAGTCGCACCGTTCGCGGGTGCTTAGGGCTGGGGCTCGTCGCCGCGCTCGCGGCTACGTCGTCGCGCGCCGTTGCTGGCGGTTTCGAGATTCCGGATGTCGGCACCGAAGCGCTCGGCCGCGGGGGCGCCTTCACGGCGAAAGCTTCAGACCCGACAGCGCTCGTCTACAACGTCGCCGGGCTCGCCGGGCAACGGGGCACGCGGGTCTTGGTCGATGCGCACTCTGTGCTGAGCGCCTATTCGTTTCAGCGCGCAGGGGTCTATCCCGACAACCCGCGAGATCCAGCGACACCTTGGGGGGGCACGCCGTTCCCCAAGGTGTCGAGCCAGACGGGGTTCTTCGTCGCGCCGATGGTCGCGATCACATCGGATTTAGGCTTCGATCGCATCACCTTCGCCCTCGGCGCCTACGGGCCGTCGGGCGTTCCGAACCGAACGTACGCCCTCGGCGTCGACGGCAAGCCGAGCCCCGCCAGGTACGATCTCGTACAGAGCAAATCGATCCTGGTACTACCAACCGCGGCGGTCGCCTACCGGCTCACGCCCTGGCTCGACGTCGGAGTGGGCGCGCATCTCGTGGCCGTCGGCGTCGACGAGCTGTCGGTCTCGTCGTCGGAGACCTCCACGACGCTCTGCCCCAATCACGAATACCGGCCTTGCGATTCGACGGGGCACTTGAAGGCGACCGGCTATGGCGCAGCGGCGTCGCTCGGCCTGCTTGCGCGCCCTGCCCCGTGGCTCGCCCTCGGTCTCTCCGTTCGCTCGGCCTCGAGCGTCGTCGCAAAAGGGACCATCGAAGGGCAGGCGCCCCTTGCAACGCCCGTCGTCGTCGAGCCGGGGGACGCCGAGGTCACGGCAGCCTTGCCGTGGGTCGTCCGAGCGGGGGCCCGCGTCCCGTTTCACGAAGGCTCCTTCGAGACCGGCGACGTCGAGGTCGACGGAACGTACGAAGCGTGGGGAGCCTCCGAACAGGGTTCTCGCCTCAGCATCCCGAAGGTAAACCTGTATCGCGACATCAACGCGACGCTCCTCCACCACTACCAAGACACGTTCAGCGTCCGCGTTGGCGCCGCCTACAACCTGCGGGTCGGCGAGGGCGTCGTAACGCTTCGGTGTGGCAGCTACTTCGATTCAGCCGCGACACGCCCCGCGGCGACCCGCGTCGACTACGACACCTTGGCGAAAACGGCAGTCACCGTCGGCGTGGGCTACCACACGTCGAGCATCGCCGTGAACGTGGGTTACGCCGAAATCTTCGCGGCCGATCGCACGGTATCGGAGGGCGAGTACCGCCCCATCAACGGCGCGCAAAGAGGGCAGACCGTCGGCGCTAGCGGCGAGCTTTTGCCCGCCGTGAACAGCGGCACCTATTCGTCCCACAACCGAATCGTCTCTCTCAGCTTTCAGATCTTGTTCGACCCCATCGTCGGTAGTCACCGAACGGGGCTCTGAGCCACCTCTCATTTGGAATCGACCGCGGGAGATCCACGTCATGCGAGACGCAGACTGCGATGTGATCGTCATCGGGAGCGGCTTCGGGGGGAGCGTCGCGGCGCTACGCCTTTCCGAAAAGGGGCACCGGGTCGTCGTGCTCGAGCAAGGGCTACGGGTCGACAGCGGTGCCATCGCCGAAGCGTCACGCGACGTCACGAAGCTCGTTTGGGCGCCGCGGCTTCGCATGCACGGCTACTTCGCAGCCCATATTTTCAAGCATGTCGCGGTGCTCGGTGGCGTCGGCGTGGGCGGCGGCAGCCTCGTCTACGCGGCGGTGTTGATCCGCCCGTCGCGGGCCTTCTTCGAGGATGCGGCGTGGAGCGGGCGGGGCCTCGCCTTCGAGCGAGAGCTCACCCCATTTTATGACGAGGCCGAGCGGATGCTCGGCGTCACGGAGACGCCGACGTACGGGCGGATGGACGCGCACCTCCGCGCGACGGCCCACGAAATGGGTGTCGGCGCGACCTTCGGGCCGACACCGAATGGCATTTACTTCGGCGACCCGGGCGTGGTGAAGCGCGATCCGTTCTTCGGAGGCGACGGGCCCGAGCGGCGAGGCTGCACGCTGTGCGGGGGCTGCATCACAGGGTGCGCCGTGGGGGCGAAAAACTCCCTCGACAAGAACTACTTGCACCTTGCACAGAGGCACGGCGCCGAGATACGCCCGCAACGCGCCGTGACCCACGTCGAGCGCGTCGAAGGCGGCTACCGTGTGCACGTCGTCGATGCGCTTTCGCGCTCGCCTGTCGCGCCGTTACGCGCGCCGCGCGTCGTGCTCGCGGCCGGCGTCCTCGGCACCCTCGAGATTCTTTTCCGGTCCCGCGACGGCGCGAAGACCTTGCCCGACGTGTCGCCCCAGCTTGGGCGGTTGGTGCGGACGAACAGCGAAGCCATCGTGGGCATTCTCGCGAACGATTCGTCCGTCGATTTAAGCGCCGAGGGCGCGACGATCTCGTCGCATTTCTACCCCAATAGCTCGACCCACATCACACAAAACCGTGTCTCGGCGGCAGCGGCGTCGATGCGCTTTCAGCTCGGTCCGCTCATCGACGAGCGGCGCCCCAAGCTGCGCGCGGCGCGGGCGCTCGCTTCCCTTGCGCGGCATCCGCGTCGCATGGCGGCGGCGTTTCGCGCGAAGAGCTGGCATCGACGGATCACGATGCTCACGGTCATGCAGTACGACGACAACGGCGTGGCGTTCCAGTGGCGCCGCGGGCTAGGAAAGCTCGGAGGCGGCCTCCGCTCGGCGACGCTCGGGGAACGCCAGGCGCCGTCCTATTTGCCAATCGCCAACGAGGCGGCGCGCGCCTTCGCGCGAGTTTCGGGAGGCGAGCCGATGAACCTCCTGACCGAGAGCGTCGCCAATCTCGCGACGACGGCCCACGTGCTCGGCGGCTGCGCAATCGCCTCGCGCCCGGAGGAGGGCGTCATCGACGAATCCCATCAGGTGTTCGGCTACCCGGGGCTCTATGTCGTGGATGGCGCAGCCATCCCCGCCAACCTCGGCGTCAATCCGTCGCTGTCGATTACGGCTTTCGCGGAGCGCGCGATGTCTCGGATTCCCCCTCGCACACCCTAATTCCAGACCCGTGGTCCCTGACAGCCAACCCCCGAAACGGAACGGTCGAATGCGCCTCACCCTCATCTTGCCATTGGTCTCGTACGTCGTTCCGACTGTGCTCATCGGCTTCGGCTACGTCATCCCGCGGAGCAGCATTGCGGGGGTGAATGACCTCACGATTGGGTTCGCCATGTCGATCGTCGGCGCGTCGATCACGTACTTGGTCGGCGTGCGGGCGGCCTCGCGTCCCGCCCCCACGCCGCGTCGTCGCCCTATTTGATGAGCACCTGACACACGCCCCCAAGGCAGACGTCCTGCCCGCAACATTCGCCGTCGTTTCGGCACGCTCCGCAGCTTCCGTGGACGCAGGCTTTTCCGCCCGAGCACCCCTGGCACGTCTCGCACGCTGCAGGCGGGGGAGCGCCGCAGCCATCGCCCGCGTGGGTGATGGCGCGGTCGTAGACGATGTCCGCGAAACCCGGAACGACGAAGTCGCGTGCGAAGATCGACCCCCATACGTTGGCGTAGCCCGTGGCCGTGACGCGCGCGCGCGGCGCGTAGAGATTGCCGACGAAGCCGCTGGCGCCGACGAGCGCCACCTCGTCGCTGCCGCCGACGTAGATACGCGTTGCCGCCGGGCGCGCTGTTGATCCGAAGGCGCCGCGCCCCGTGAGCGAGAGCGTCCCCTTGATGAAGACGTCGATCTCGGCGCCGGGCGCGAGCTGCACCTCGAGGTTGCCCGTAGCGTCCACGCGGTCTTCCACGAAGAGAGCCACGCGACCATCGACGTGCAGAACGATGTTGCCGATGCCCGAGATCGCCTCGACGTAGAACACGCCGCACGGGAGCCGACGATCGATGAAGCCGATGACGTCCTTGAAATCGCGGACGCCCAAGCCGACCACGGCGTTGTCGTTCTTCGTTCGCGCCTGGTCGACGAGGCTCGCGATATCGAGAAGCGCGTCGCAGGCGCAGGGCGGGGCCACGCTCACGGGTTCCTTTTTTCGCGTGCCGGTTGTCACGAACGGGAGCATGTCGATCCCCGCGATGTGCAAGTCACCTCCCACGGTCGCGTAGCCGGCGTTCGTGACGTCGCCGCCGAGGAAGGCATGGCGTGCGATGCGCGTGTACCCTTTGAGATCGAGCCGCCCGGCAGCCTCGAGATCGCCCTCGACGCTGAGGGCGCCTGCGAACGAGACGCTGTCGTTTCCAGCGATCGACAACGACCCGCCGATGTCCGTGAACCCCGCGTTCGCACCGAGCGCTGGGATCACGTAGTCGTGGTTGATCCCGACGGGCGCGCCCGTGCCCGATCCGGGGACATAGGGGCCGTTCGCCGAGTCGAAGCCACGCGTGCGAAGGTAGCCTTGAAGGTTCACGTCGTTGCACGTGCAGAGCGCGCTCTTG
>JANXMC010000234.1 GCA_025354825.1 Myxococcales bacterium | reverse complement strand
CTGGTGCTCCCCCTCGTCGTGAGCGCATGTGGATCGGCAGCCCAGGCGGCACGCGCCGCGGACGGTGGCACGGCGGACGGCGGCGTCTCGTCTCCGACGTTGGGCGGCGTCGCCTTCGACCCGCTCGAACCGAGCGACGCGTCGACGGCGATGCGGGTCACGACGCTGTTCGGGTCTACCTGCGCGGGCGGCCCCGAGACGAGCTGCCACGGGAGCCATGCGGGCGACCTGTGGCTTCGCCTTCGAGGCCCCGGTGCAGACGTGGTCGGCGTGCCGTCGTCGGAGGTGCCGACCGTACTGCGCGTCGCGCCGCACGACGTGGCGGGGAGTTATCTGGACGCGAAGCTTCGGGAGGACGGCGGTGTACACGGTGAGCGGATGCCGCTCGGGGGCCCGTACGATCCGCGCATCGAAGCGCTGGTGCGCGCGTGGATCGACGAAGGCGCGCCCGTGCAATAGGCGCTCACCGCGCGCTCGTCTCTCCGCCTGGACTTCGACCTCGACGACGAGCTTCAGCGTGGAGCTGGCGCACGCGGCCTGGTTCGACCATTCCGGTTGAGATCAGCCGTCCGCGCCATGCAAGCGGTCTCGCCTCTCGCGGTGCGGCCAAACGAGCAGCGGCGCGAATCCCCATTCCACGCGCGGTACTGGAGCCCCGGCGGATGGAAGCCGGACACGGAGTCCAATCGAAGCGGCTGGCACCGCATGACCACCGAGTATCGCCGCGGGCTTCACCAGCATGTTGAGTCCATCGATCGCCGTGACGACACAGAGCGGTTTGCTGTGAGCACTTCGGCCATCGAAATCTGCCGACATAAATGTGGAGTTCATCGTCACGGGCTCGCGCGCGACGCATCGCGGGCGGAGAGCGGGTGGATGGGCGATATGGTGTTTACGTAAAGCAGTGCGTCGAAGGCCTTGGCGGCAGCGACGGCCTCGAAGGCGTGCTCGCCATCGAAATAGCCGCGCACCGTGTGCATCCTCTGTGGCGCGCGCAGCCACCGGTCCACTTCGCCGATAGGGGACTGAGGACTCGCGCGAAGATCGACGAGGAATACTGGCTCTTTCGCAGTCCCGAGCACGCCGTCAAGCGTTTCAACGGGGGCAGGGCCGACCGTAAAGGGGATGACGCGATGGGCACGCGCCCCTTCGGCGCCCGCGGTCCGGTCTAGGGCGAGGAACGACCCTTTGCCGAATGCAAAGGCGACCGTCACGTACCGCGATGACCAATCGCGCCTCAACACCTGCCCCATCGAAGGGAGGGCCGTCGTGCCCACCGCGGCGATGTGGGTGACGTGGGCGTCGATCAGCATCGGGCCACCCGCGTCAGGCTGGCGGGCGAGCCAGCCGATATTCTCGGCCATGTGCTCTTCGCGCGCGCGCCAATCGTCGTAGGCCGTTGTCGCTTGCTGCGTAACGCGCACGAGCTGGCGTGCCGTGGCCCACGATGCTTCGCCGGAAGCGCGCGCATAGGCGGCATGCCGTGCGTCGAATTGGGCGATCAACGCCGCGATCTGGCTCGCCACGCGATTGCGCGAGCATTGGCGGCTTCGCGTCCGTCCGGACCACGCACGCTTCCGGCGACGATGCGCCCCGTTCCCTTTGCGCCCACACGAAGCGTCATCCGCGAGGACGGTGATGAGGAAGCCGAGAGCGTGAAGACTCCGCTGTACGCGGCGGCGCGCTCTGTCGTCGTTGCGGTGAGCGCGTATCGTCCCGGCGGCAGCGCGAGGGCGAAGCGCCCCTGGGAATCGGAGGTTGTGTCATAGGCGGGGTCGGCCGTCTCAAGATCGAAGTGCGACCAAGCCGACACGAGCGCGTTTGCCATCGGCTCACCCATCTCCGTGACGACTACGCCGGCGGCAGTGATCGTATTCGTCGTCGTCGCGCGCCGTGCGGTGTCGGTAAAACCCGTGGACGCGCGCGAGCAACCAACGACGGCCGTCGCGGCAATCCCGCTCGCAAGGGTGAACGAAACCACCACGGTGGCCGCGAGATGAAGCGTGAGAGAGCGCATGACGCCGAGAGTTTCAGGTCGACGCACGAGGCGCCATGACGTTCCCAGTGACCTTCGAAATCATGACCTCCGAGGATTTCCATTTCTCGGGAGTCAGGATTTCGGGGGGCCGTGGACCTCGGCGCCGCGTGTGAGTGGATCGTTCCGCTTCCGGTCCCCTTACGTTACGTCCCGCCCACTATCCACCCTTCGTCGTGGTCTAGAGTGTTCGTTCGGTATCTATGGCTAAAAACGAATTACGTCGGATAGACAAGTATCGCGCTTCGGAGCGGGAACAGCATCGCCCTTCTCAGTAACGTTGCGCCGGATTATAGGCTTGTCGATGACCGAACCGGACTGGCTGACGTGGACACGCGAGCTCCAGGCTATCGCGCAGAGCGGCCTCGCCTACTGCGACGGGCCGTACGATAGAGAACGATACGAGATGCTCCGCGCGCTCGCCTCGCGGATGATGGCTGAGCACACTGCGACCTCGGCCGAGCATATCGCGTCGCTGTTCGAGGGCGAGACAGGCTATGCGACGCCAAAGGTCGACGTGCGCGGCGCTGTGTTCGACGTGCAAGAGCGTGTGCTCTTGGTGCGCGAGAGCGCCGATGGGGGACGCTGGACTTTGCCTGGCGGTTGGGCCGACGTTAATCTTACTCCAGCCGAGAACGTCGTAAAAGAGGTGCGCGAAGAGAGCGGCTTCGACGTGCGCGTTCGGAAGCTTGCCGCTGTCTGGGATCGCGACCGACAAGGTCACCCGCCTGCGGTGTTTTCGTGCTGCAAGCTGTACTATGTCTGTGACGTCGTCGGAGGCGCTGCGACAACGAGCCTCGAAACGTCCGAAGCGCGATGGTTCCTCGAGCGTGACCTTCCGGAGGACATTTCCCTCGCACGCGTCCTGCCCAAGCACTTGCGTCGTATGTTCGCGCACGCGCGTGACGCCTCGCTTCCGAGCGACTTCGACTGAAGCGCACGCTAGCGGCTGTTGGCACCTGCGGCGCGGCTGCACCTTAAGAGGCCGCGCGGTCAATCTGCACGGTCGTCAATGCGCTTCAATCGGTGTTTTTAACCTGGCGCAGAATGGCAGCGCCGCTGCGATAGCGGCGGTGTCTTCGTCTGTTGGGAAAGTTTCGCGGTGCTCGTCGTCGAGCGCGCGCGCAAGTCGATCTTCGAGCGTGGGGTCGACCGCCTCGAGCTCGTCGAGCAGGTCCGCGACATGATCGGGGTCGAGCCCGAGGCGCTCGGCGATGGTGCGGAGCGCTTCGCGTTTCCGCTCGACTTGCCACTCCGCAGCGTCAAGAAGGCCGTCGGCGACAAGAGCTTCCGCGATGACGTCGAGATGGACGTCGGCTGCCTCGAACGCCTCGAACGTGTTCGGCGCGCCGATGTAGCGCGCCGTAGCGCCGAGCACGCGGGCGTAGAGGCCGCCCGCGACGAACAGCGGGGCGGGGGAGGGGAGGGACAGCGCCTTCGACATGGAAAGGGCCGATCATCCATCCCATGGAATTCCCGTGTCACGCCCTTCACGAACCAAATCCGTCGAGTGTGTTGACGGCGAGCCGTGGTCGGGGCCGCGGTAGATCACCTCTGAGCACGGGTCGGAATAGCGGATTGCCACGCCGAGCGCGAGGGGCGGCGGGGTCCATCGCCCCCCGTCCCGAACGCCAGCATTATCGGAAGTTACCTTGAGCCTCGATATTCACGCGCACGTAATCTCGTGTCACGTTTCCCCGACCTATGTCGCTCTCGACCCTCCTCGCGAAAATCCGATCCCAGCACGTCGGCGACGATGGCATGCGTCCCGTGGTCGCTCTTGAAGACTTCTTTGAGGGGAACAGCGACGAAGGGTCCATTGGGTGCAATCTGACGCCGCATCCGGGCGTGGCTCGCTTCTACGATGTGCTGCGCGACATCCGTAATCGGCACGACGTGCAAAACGTCCTCGTCGGCATCACGGAAGATATGGGCGATGAGGAGTTCCCGTTCTCGGACACGATTTACGTGTTGACTACAGCTGCGCCGCGAGAAATTGCCGATGCGGCGGCTCCGCTCGAAGCAGAGCTGATACCTCAGCGAGACATGCCGCCCGCGCACTTGCCGGCGATCGCCTCCAATCATGAAGTCGTCACCCTCTGGTGGGACTGAGCGATCCGGACCCTACCGCGTACCCGCGGCTTCCGATCAAGCGCTGTTATCGGAAGTCGATCGGCAGAAGGCGAGCAAAGGCAGACCGACTCGCACCGAACGTCCTTCGCTCTTCCGAAGCTCGTCACGGCCGAAAGGGCTTACGACGGTGAGGCGCGAAAAGACCCGATCGCCGTGACCATGTCGGGCCACGCGTCAGATAGGTACTTCATCGCGCGCAGCTGTACGGCTTCGCTGGGCGCCTCCGGCTCCGCGATCATCTCGTCCAGCCCCGGGAGCATGCGATCCCCTACGACCATGTTGCTTGTCACGCGTGTATCGCACTTGGCCACAATCAAGCCGGACCTCATCGCCGCCAGGATCTCCACGTCGAGCGGAGTCCCGGCAACTTTGCCCAGGGCGAGCCCCGCTAGGTAGTTAAGTCCCTCGGAAATAGCTTCCGCCGCTTCCCGCCCAACTTGTTGACGATCTGACATTCAGCGGTTCTCGCACGTGTTGAGCTCGGAACGTTGATCCGACTGATCGAGGCCGGTACGAAGCTGCGTGCGGGGAGCGGCTCACGTCCGGAATCCCCCCTTTTTCGGACACGACCCCTGCGGGCGCCGCGCGGAGGCTCGGCGCTGGGGAGGGGTCGAGGGCCAACGACCCAACTCCCCACGACGGACCACGTTGGCTATTTGGCAGTCTCGGTGGACCACCGGCATCCTGTCTATTCGTGAGGGGCGTACGAATCCCCTCGACGCGTTGGGCCGGGGATGGATATCTGTGCCCAGACCGCCGTTGAAGCCGACATGGTCGGCCTGTACGACGTCTTCACCGCCAGCCAGGCGCGCGGCCAGGGCCTGGCCGGTGTGCTGTGTGCGACGCTGCTGGCTCAGACAGCCTCAGGCGGC
>JANXMC010000213.1 GCA_025354825.1 Myxococcales bacterium | reverse complement strand
GACATTGAATCCTCACTTCGGCGGTCGAGATGGGAATCTAACGGGGAGGCGGGGAGGCAAGGAGGAAGATGTGGGGGGGGCTGACTGGGCGTGCCGCGCTTGCTGGGCATTCGCACCAGAGCCTCCTACAAATCCCAACTCCCACCCCTCCTTGCCTCCCCGCCTCCCCGTTAGATTCCCATCTCGACCGCCGAAGTGAGGATTCAATGTCTGATGTAGCTACCGGTGAGCGAATCCCGAATAACGTGAACCTCGCGGGGGACAAGCGTCTTCAGCGTGCGCTCGAGGCTTGGCAGCCGAACTACATCAACTGGTGGAAAGAGATGGGGCCCGTCGGGTTTCAGGAGGACGACGTCTTCCTGCGGACGGCGATTTCCGTCGATGCCGCGGGGTGGGCGAACTTCGAATACACGAAGATGCCCGACTACCGCTGGGGCATCTTTCTCGCGGATGCAACGCCGAACCGCACCATTGGCTTCGGCGATCACATTGGCGAGCCGGTGTGGCAGCAGGTTCCGGGCGAGCACCGCAATGCGCTTCGCCGGTTGATTGTGACCCAAGCGGATACCGAGCCTGCGAGCGTCGAGCAGCAGCGCCTTCTCGGGCAGACGTGCCCGAGCGTTTACGATCTTCGTAATCTGTTTCAGGTGAACGTCGAAGAGGGGCGGCACCTCTGGGCGATGGTCTATCTCCTTCACTCCTACTTCGGCCGTGACGGTCGCGAAGAGGCGGAAGCGCTGCTCGAGCGCCGCTCGGGCGATCCTGACAAGCCGCGGATTCTCGGCGCCTTCAACGAGCCGTGCACCGACTGGCTTTCGTTTTTCATGTTCACGTTCTTCACCGACCGGGACGGCAAGTTTCAGCTCTTGGCCCTCGCCGAGAGCGCGTTCGATCCGCTGTCGCGCACGACGCGCTTCATGCTGACCGAAGAGGCTCATCACATGTTCGTCGGCGAGACGGGCGTTCTCCGCGTCGTCGATCGCACGAGCCAGATGATGCGCGACCACAAGGTGGAGCACCCGGACGACGTGCGTAAGCTCGGCGTCATCGATCTGCCGACGATCCAGCGATCGCTCAATCTTTGGTATTCGCTCTCGCTCGATTTGTTCGGCGGCGAGATCTCATCGAACGCCGCGGCGTTCTTCGCGACGGGCCTGAAGGGGCGCGCGAAGGAGGACGAGTACGAGGACCACCGCTGCCTCGACACGGCCTACAGCATGAACGTCGTTCGCGAAGGTCGCCTCGCGCAGGACGACGTGCCGCTTCGCAACGCGATGAACGAAGTTCTCCGCGACAAGTACGTCGCCGACTGCCAGCGCGGCGTCGACAAGTGGAACCGCACCATCAAAGCCAACGGGATCGACTTCGAGCTCACGCTCCCGAGCCGCCGCTTCCACCGTCACATCGGGATCTATTCGGATATCTCGACGGATATTCAGGGGAACGTCATTTCGAAGGACGAGTTCGAGGCGAAGAAGAGCGCCTGGCTCCCGAGCGTCGCCGATCGCGCCTACGTGCAGAGCCTGATGCAGCGGCCGGTCTACGATCCGAAGCAAATGGCCAATTGGCTGTCGGCGCCGAAACAGGGGATTAAGGGTCGCCCGGTCGACTTCGAGTACGTGCGCCACGGGATTTGAGGGGGCGGCGAGAGGGCCCGCGTTCATCGGGAGTGCTCTCGTTTTCTCGTACCCCGGGTTCAAGGGGGCGTTAGGCTCGCCGGTATGGCGGAGCCTCTCGTCCCTTGTCTTTCGTGTGGGCGTCACCTTCGACTCTCCGAGACGGCGTGTCCGTTTTGTGGGGCGGCGATTACCGACGATATGTCGGCGCGGCTCATTGGGGTGCCGTCGCAGCGCCTTGGCCGCTCGGCTGTTTTCGCCTTCGCGGCGACACTCGCCGTGACCGGCTGCGGATCGACCGTGACCGAAGTGGGCGATGCCGGCGGCACAGCGACGGACGCATCGACCGACGCAAAAGCCGCGACCGACGGCGGTGGGGCCGTGGAGGATGGCGGTCTTCATCCTGTCTACGGCGCCCCTCCGTCGCAGGACAGCGGCGGCGCAATGCCGGTCTACGGCTCGCCTCCGCAGCGCGACGCGGGCGTCGACTCGGGCGGCTCGATGCCGATTTACGGCGCGGCGCCTCCGCCGCCGGACAAGTGAGCGCGGGCGACGCGCGGTGATGGTTCGCAAAGCGACCGGTGACGATTCCGCGCGCATCGTGACCTCGCTCGTTCGCGCGTTCGAGAACGACCCTCTGCTGACGTGGATGGTCCGCCGCGACGCGGGGCGCGCCCAGGCGATGCGAACCTTTTTCGAGATGTCGCTCCACCCGCTGACGATGCCGTTCGGCGAGGTCTACACGACCGCCGCGTGCGAGGGGGCAGCGCTCTGGACGCCGCCGGGCGCGTGGTCCGTGAACATCCTGCAGCACCTTTCGGTCGTCCCCCGCTTCGTCTCGGCGACGGGCATTCGCCGTGCGCTGACGGTCTTCGCGGGCGTGCAGACGATCGACGCACGCCACCCGAAGGAGCGTCACTTCTACCTGCAGACCCTCGGCGTCGATCCGTCGCACCAAGGGCGCGGCCTCGCGAAGGCGCTCGTCGCCCCCGTTCTCGCGCGGTGTGACGCCGACGGGGTCGGCGCGTACTTGGAGACCGCTCGCGAGATCAACGTGAAGATCTACGAGTCCCTGGGCTTCCGCGTGACCGAGCGCTTCACGATTCCGAACGAGGGGCCGCCCATGTGGAGCATGTGGCGCGCGCCCCGCGCGGCCCTGAGCTGACCGGGCGTGGGAAGAGTTGGGGGCGCGAGCGCCACCCACGCTTCACTTCGGCGCCGTAGCCGCCTTCGTAGCCTCTGCGGCCGCCTTCGGTGCGCCGTCCTTCAGGACGCGGTCGATGACGCGGCGGAACTTCGGAAACGGCTGCGCGCCGCTGATGTAATACCCCTGCGACCCTTTTGCCGTGGTCACGAGGAACGCCGGCGTGCCCGAAATGCCGAGGGCCGCGGCGGCCTTCGCGTCGGCGTCGACCGCGTCTTTGAACGTGCGCCCGTCGAGAGCTGCGGCCCACTTCGCCATGTCGAGCCCTTGCTCTCGCGCGTAGCGATCGAGCGCGGCGCGGTTCAAGCCGTCGCGGTTCGCCTGCTCGACGAAGAGGCGGTCGTGCATTTTCCAAAAGCCCGCGTCGCCCTTCTGCGCGCCGGCGGCACGCGCCGCTTCGGCGGCGAGCGGTGCGTTGGCATGCATCGGGAGCGGCAAATCACGCCAAACGATGCGCACCCTTGGCCCGTAAGCCTTGGCGACCTCGTCGAGCGTCTTCTCGGCGCGGCCGCAGAACGGGCACTGGAAGTCCGAGAACATCTCGACGACGACGGGCGCCGTCGCCGGGCCCCGGGAGCGCGCGTCTTTCGGAATCACGACCGGCCGCACCTCGGGGTCGGGGCCCACCTTTCCATCTTTGATGAGCGCGTCGTAGAGCGCGGCAGGCTTCGTCCCCGCGGCGAGGACGGCGTTGGCATGGACGATCTCTTCGTCGATGATCGCCTGGAATTTCTCGAACGGCTGCGCGCCCACGAGTCTGCGACCGTTGATGAAAAAGTGGGGCGTCCCGCTCGCGGCGACGTCGTCGCCGAGGTCCACGTCGCGATCGACCGTGGCCTTGTGGGCATTCGATTTAATCGCGGCCATCGCCTTGGGAACGTTGAGCCCCGACGCTTTCGCAATCGCTTCGAGGTCGGCGTCTTCGAGCTTCGGCTGCGAGAGGTAAAGCGCGTCGTGCACGCCCCAGAACCCCGGCTCACCCTTTTGCGCGCGGGCCTCGAGGGCGAGCATCGCCGCGGGAATGGCGCGCGGGTGGAACGGCAGCGGTTCGTTCTTCCAGACGATTCGAATCTTGTCGCCGTACGTGCTCTTCACCTGCGTGAGGGGCTCCTCGACGCGCTTGCAATACGGGCACTGGAAGTCCGAAAACTCGACGATGGTTACGAGCGCCGTGGGGCTGCCCTGCTGCGGGCTCGTGCCGACGGGGACCTTGAACACGGTCTTCGTGTCTTCGGGCTCTTCGTCGTCGTCGCGATCGGCCTTCAGCGGGTGGGCGGCCACGTTGGCGGTGCTCAGCTCGGCGTAGAGCATCTCGCGCGCGGTGCCCGAGCTCTCCTTCACGAGCGCCTTGGCGAGCTCCTCTTCGACGAGCGCGATGAACGCCGGCGTCGGCTGCGCGCCCGAAAGGACGCGACCGTTGATGAACGCCGAGGGCGTGCCGTTGACATGGAGGCGGTCGGCGAGGGCGAGATCGGCGCGGATCTTCGGCTCCCAGGTGTTGAGCGCGACGCCGCGGCGGAAGCGCGACATGGGCACCCCCGTCGCTTCGGCCCACTGATCGAACGCCTCGTTGGTGAGGTTCTGCTGGTTCTCGAAGGCCTTGTCGTGGAACTTCCAGAACGCGTCGTTGCCGCCAAGTGAGAAGACGCCGTAGGCGGCTTCCGCTGCCGGAATCGCGCGGCCGTGAAACGGCAGCGGGGCGTTTTTCCAGACGATCCGAAGCTGCTCGGCGCCGTACTTCTCGCGGAGCGCATTGAGCGTCGGAACGATGCGCGAACAGAAGGGGCACTGGAAGTCGGAGAACAGAACGAGGGTGACGTAGGCCTTGCGCGAGCCCCAGCTCGGATCCTGCTCGCTCACCGGAACAGGGAGCCCCTCTTCCGACGGCGCCGTCACGGTCACCTGCGCGGGGCCGGACGACGCCGAGACCGCAACGGCAGGCGGCGCAGCCGCGGGCGGGGCGCCGCACGCGGTCGCGAGCAAGAGGAGAGAGAGCTGTCGCGGGAGGCGGAGGTGGCGCGAAAAGATCATGCGACGCGTACGCTAATACGAGCGGCGCGATTGCGGGGGGGCTTCCCGCGTGGCGCGCCCATCGCCTCTTTCTACCGCGAGCTCCGTCGCCGCGGAGGCGGCGCCCCCTGCTGCCCAGAACCCTCGAGACCTTAAGCGCGAAGATGACGCTGCCGCAGTGGCGTTCAGGGAAGCTTCGATTTCCCTAGCCTGCGGTCACTGCCCGTCGAGCGCGTCTTCGACGAGCGCGCGCATCTCGGCGAGCCGGCGCATCTCGGCTTCGGAGCGCACTTTCGCGGGCACGGCCGACTTCACGGACAGCGGCGCCAGCGCGTCGCTCGTGTTCCGCTTCCCGAACAGGCGCCCGAAGAACCCTTTGGCCCGCTCGAACTCGAAGACGCCGTCGGCGAGGAGCTCCGGTGTCGAGCGCAGCTTTTCGACGATCTCTTCTTGCGAGTCGACCCACGTGAGGGCGTCGGCGAACGCCTCGGCCTGGGTCGTTTGAAGGTGGCCGCGCACGACGCCGGGCTTCGCGCGGTGCACGCGGCAGAAGAGCGCGTTGACCACGGCGAGCTCGGTGACGTCGAGGTGGGTGGCCTGGTGCGCGCGGAGCCCGCTGCACCCTTTTTTGTAGACGCACGCGCCGTTCAGCAGAAGCACGCCGAGGCCGGTCGAAGCCGCGGCGAGCTCGCTCAAGACGGCGAAGTCGTCGCCTTGCGCAGGCTCGTCGGCTTCGAAGAGGACCATCGCGCCAACGGCCCGCGCGATGCTCGCCGTGAGCACGACGGGGTCGCCAACGTCTTGCACGCGAAGAGGCACCGCGTAGCCGCCTTCTTCGCGCTCGAAGACCGCGCCGCTGAGCACTTTCTTCGACCCCTCGCCGGGCGCGCACGCTCCGGTTCCGCAGCCGCCGCCGGCCGCTTCGTCGTCGGCCTCGACGAAGCCGAGGGCAAACTCGACGCCGTCCGAGAGCGGCGCGTAGGACATCGTCCGCTTGAAGAGGCGCAGGATGGCCTCGGGCTCGAGGGCGAATGCGTCGGGGAAGTGCTTGCCCGACGGCTCGATGACCTCGGCGCCTTCGAGGACTGCGCCGAACGACGCACGGAGCCGCGCGTAGCGGCTCACGAGAAAGCGGAGGGTCTCGTCGTTCGGGATGTTCAAATCCGTAGGCATGGGTTGGTGAGGTTAGCGCGTCTCCGCGGTGCACGCAGCCCGCGGAATCGGCGCGGCCATCACTGGATGCCGACGTTCACGACGTAGGCGCTGCGCTCGTTGGGGCGCGGCATCACGTGGAGCGTGACAGTGTTGCCGGTGCGGCTCTCGCTCACCGACACGCGCGACCCTTGCGGGATCTTCCAGGTGTAGCTCTGGCCCGCGGCGAACGAGAACGTGAGGTAGTCGGCGCTGTCTGCCCCGCCGCCGACGCTTCCGCAGAATGCCCCTTTTTGAACAACGTTCGCCGTGGCCGCGGAGTCGTTCGGCTCGGCCTCCATCTGCGCGCCCGAGGGGCACGCCGTGCCGGCATCGCCCATCGGCACAGTCGTTCCTGCATCGGCGTGACCGCCGTTTCCGTTTCCGTTTCCGTTTCCGCCGCCATCGCCCGAGCCGGTCGTCATGCCGCCGTCTTCGACGGTTCCGGTGCCGCTTCCGCCCGTCGACGGGCCGGCGTCGGCGTCCCTCGGTGAGCCGGTGCCCGTGCCGGGGTCCGCCGTGCCGGGGTCGCTCGTGTCCGAGCCGCCGGACGTCGAGGGGTCTGCGTTCGTCGTCCCCGCGTCGATGGCCGCATCGGCGGGGGTCGACCCCGAACAGCCGACGAGGGCGGCGAGCGAGAGCAGCGCGAACACGGGGACGACCGAAGCGAACGAACGGGCGAGCGAGCGGGGCGTGGACATGGCGTGGTCTCGAGCTCCAGGAGGGAAGGGGTGGCGTCTCCGTCAATGCACTCCTCGGACCACATGAAAAACCCGGAACGACGAGCGACCACTGAACGAGAATCACACGGGAATTCTCGGTGCCGCGACGCGTCGGCTCGCCCTGATTCGCACGCGAAAGCGCGGATCGCGCGCCCCTCACCCCGGGGAGGCGCCTCCCCGCCGCCCGGTCCGTATACGCCGTGCGATTCGGCGTGTAGACCTGCCGCGTGCAGCCCTCGAGCCTCCCGCCGAAAGCCTCGGCACCGCCGCCGGCCACGCGTATGCGCGGCCCCATCGGCGACGCCGTGCGCATCCTCGCCGAGCCGCCGCCGCCCCCCGCTGCGACGTCGACGCGAACGGCGGGCAAGCGCGGCGGGAAGACGGCGCCCCCCCCGCCTCCGCCCGTGGTGCCTGCGGCGGGGACTGCGGCGTTCCTCGCCGAGCTTCTCGATCTCCGCGGAAGCGTGACCCTCGCCGATGCCCTAGGCGATCTCGAGGACAAGCCCGGCACCGTTTACGACCCCCGCGGCGCAACGGCGCTTCTCACCGAGGTGCGGGCGCGGTTCGAAGAGATCGACGCCAAGCTCGACAAAGCGGCCTTGGAGCTCGTCGAAGGGCGCGCTTCGGCCCTGGCGGCGAGCCGTGTTTCCGCGGCTCTCCTCGAGTCCATCGACGATCCGCGCGGAGTCGATCCGGCGGCGCGCGAAATCTGGACGCCCGTCGCCGACTACCTGGCGTTGCGCCTTGAACGCGCGCGGGCATCGGCCGCCGACCTTCGTGACGAAGCGGGGCCGCTCGTCGCCCGCTATTCGGCGGAGGCGTCGCGCCTCGTGCGCCTCGACGCCGTGCTCCAAGAGGTCACGCGCGATGCGGAGGTGAAGCTCCTCGCGCGCCTCCCGCCGGTGACCGAAACGCGGTTCGCGCGCGAGGTCGTGCGCATCGTGGACATCGCAAAGGGGAAGGGGATCGCCATCACCGAGCCGTTCGTTCGCAGCGTGCTCGGTCGCGGCGGGCCGTTGCGGCGCATTGTCGAAGCGGCGGTCGACGTGCATCTCGCTCTTTTCCGCTACGACCGCATGCGAATCGAAGCGCTCGTCGAGGCTTGCGCCCGGACGGTTTCCGTTTGACACGACGCCCGTCTGCCGGAACAACGCCGGCCCTTTCGATGCGGAATTTCTCGCGAACGGTAACGAAGTTTCTCGTGGCCCCGAGCCAGACGGATGGTGGATGTCGCGCGTAGTTGTTCTCATCATCGGTAGCGTTGGTTTGGCTCTCGTCGCGCGCGCGGCGGTGCTCTACGGCAGCTCCGACCACCTCGCCTTTTTCCTCGTCGTCCTCATTGGCATCGGCCTCGCGCTCGGCCTTTGGGAGCTATGGGTACGCCTGTCGCGGGCCGAAGCGCTCACGCTGGAGATCGCGGCGCTCCCCAAGAAGGCGACACGCGAGAGTATCGACGCGACCAGCGCGCGCCTCGCGCCTCTTCTCCGTGCGCGCATCGCAGGGACGCCGGCCCCCGCGCCGACGCTGCCGTTCACGCCGTACCTCTTGGGCCTGCTCGTCATGGTCGGCCTTCTCGGCACGTTCTTGGGCCTTTTCGAAACGTTGCAAGGTGCACGCAATGCGCTGACGACGAGCGGCGACGTCGATGCGCTCCGTCGCAGCTTGGCGGCGCCGATGATGGGGCTCTCACGCGCCTTCGGAACCTCCGCTGCGGGCGTGGCAGCCTCGGCGGCGTTGGGCCTCGCGGCCGTCGTCGTTCGTCGCAGCGAAGGGGGCGTCATGGCGGCCCTCGCGCGCTATGCAGCCGGCCCCCTCGCGTCGCTCACCGCGGCGGGTCGCACGCTCGTCGCGCTCGAGTCGCTCACGCATCAGGGCGATGCGCTCCCCGCTGCGGCCTCGAGCCTGCTCGACGTGGTGAAGCGCCTCGAGTCGCTCGAGATCCATGTTCGCGAAGGGCAAGAGAAGGCCACGGCGGCGGGCGTCGCAGCGATGCGCGAGGCCGCGTCGTCGATCCGCGCCGACATCGCCCAGGGCGTCGCGACGGCGGCGTCGTCGGTGAGCGGCGAGGTGGAGCCGCGGCTCGATCGACTGGTCGAGCGAATGGCCAAGGCCGCGAGCGACCATCTCACCGACGTGACGACGCGCGAGGATGCGCGCGCGGCCCGCATCGAGGCCGCCATCGGCGAGCGAACGCAGGCCGAGGCGGCCCACGCCCAGGCGATGCGCGATACGGCGAACGCGGTGGTGAAACAGGGCGAGACGCTGCCGGCAGCAACCGCGGCCCTCGAAGGCGCCGTGGCGCGCCTCGGCGATCTCGAACGCGCGGTGCGCGAAGGTCAGACGACGAGCGCGCTCGAAGCGTCGAGCGCGATTCGATCGGCCGCCGAGTCGGTGCGGACCGACATCTCGAACGGCGTTGTGCGCGCGGCCGACGCCGTCAGCGGTGAGATCGAGCCGCGCCTCAACGCCGTGGTCGCGCGCTTCGCCGAGCTTGCGGGCGTGCACGTGGAGAGCTGGTCGGCGCGTGAAGAGTCCCGGGCGTCCCGCATGGAGCAGGCGGTCGCCCTTCGGTCTGCGGCCGAGGCCGAGCACGCGCAGGCGATGCGCGACACAGCGCGCGCCGTCGTGAGCCAAGGCGAGATGCTGCCGATGGCGGCCGCCGCCCTCGAAGGTGCGGTGGCGCGCATCGGCGATCTCGAGAAGGTCGTCCGCGAAGGGCAAGTTGCGGCAGCCGAGCATGCGGCGAGCGCGCTCAAGGGGGCGGCCGACGGCATTCGCGAGGACATCGCGAAGGGGGTCGCGCGCGCGGCCGATGCTGTGAGCGCGGAGATCGAGCCGCGGCTTCAGTCGATCGTCTCACGCGTTGCCGACACGGCGAGCGGCCACTTCGCGAGCTGGGCCGAGCGCGAGGCGGA
>JANXMC010000208.1 GCA_025354825.1 Myxococcales bacterium | reverse complement strand
CTCGACATCTGCGGGTTCGGCGCGGCGCCGACGATGATCGGTCGGTCGGGGTCGCCTTCGACGAAGCCGACCAGCACCTCGGTGCCCGGCCGATAGGGAAAGTGCATTCCATAGTCGGGTCCGCCGTGCGTCTGCATAAGCCGAACAGGGTGCGAGGCAGTGAGGTCCGTGCGCCCCGACCGGTCATAGCGGAAGTGCACCTTGTAGCGCCCGGCCTCGTCGATTTCCGCGTAGGGGCCTCTCACGGCGCCGTCGATGACGCCGTGAACGAAGCCTTGGATCCGCGGTCTCGCCGTTCGCCTTTCGGGTCGGAACGGGGTGCTCGATCGGATCGCCTCGTAGTCGTTGTGATACGTGGGCTCCGAATCGCCGGGGGCAAGCTCCGCGTGATGCGTCACCCGCGTCAGCAGCAGCTCCGTTTCGTGAGCTTGCGGATCCTCGAAGACGAACGTGCTCCCGGGTCGGAAGCGCATCTTGAGGCTGGTGCCGCGCACGACAAGCCGCTCGCAGGCGACGGCTTCGGCCCGCACGCGAGCGAGCAAGGCGGCTTCCGAGGGGCTCTTGGCGTGTTCTCCGTACGAGAAGTGCTCGCCCTCTGTGGCGTCTGTCGTCGTCTGCGCCGTCGCAGCCATCGGCATCTGCGGGGCGCGATAGTTGTAATCCTTGATCGCGATCTGACGTGGCGTCCGACGAAGCGTGCTGCTCTGTCGCACGATGCCGAGAGGATCGCCGTGCGCGTAGAGCGGCACCGATGCCGACGCAGGATCGAAGCGGCCGTAAAACGATGCGTGATCGGTGAAGATGACGACGTCGCGGTCGCCACGCTGCTCGAAGTGATACGCGATGCCCCAGTGCTCGCAGAGCCGGTTGACGAATGCGAGCGCGTCCTCCTCGTACTGCACCACGATCTCGCGCCGTGGGTACGTCGAACGGAGGCTCAGCACGTAGTCCTCGTCGGCCTGAAGGCCTGCGAGCGCGAGACGATCGGCGAGGATCTCTGGGATGGTGCGATCAAGGAACAGCTCGGTCGTTCTATGTTCGGCGAGCAGCCCGATGCGTGGCGCGAGGACGAGCGCCAGCGTGAGGCCATGCCCTGACGTGCCCTCGCCGGTCAGGCTCCATTCGGCTTCGAGGACGATTCCTGAGACGCGCCGCACCTCCTCCCCGTCCTCGAGAAAGGCGACTATGCACGGCGAGTTGAGGAGCGCGCCGTCGACGTCCGGCACGACTGAGCCCGCGGCAAACGCGAGACGTACAGCGTACCGATAGGGCTGCGCGAGCTCCTCGTCACCGGTCAGCGACACGACACGCTGCCCCTCACGCGGGACCGACTCGGCGATGACTCGGAAGGAAAGCGTGATCACGGTGCTCCTGATGGTCCGGACAGGTCGCCGACGTTGCTCGGTCGACGCGAGCCTATCGCAACGTGCGTGCCGTCCGCTCGCGCGCCGAGTGGACCGACGATCTGTCGACGATTCACATCAGCGCGCCGGTGATCGACGAGGAAGCGCCCCGAAGCGCGAAGCGATCGCGAAGCAATCGCGAAGCATTCCCCGCAAGGTCGGGGCGCCCCGGGTGCTGATGACCACCGAATGCGCACGATCCCGCGGGGTTGGGCAGCCGGCACGTGGCGTGCTTCGGCGCCGTCGGCTAGAGTCGCCTCGCCGAAAACGTCACGAGCCTCAGCTTCTTGGAAGTCCATGCACCATTTTCGATTCCTCGGTCCCACGCTCCTCGTTGTCGCCGTTGCTACCGCTTCGGCCGCCCCGACGGCGCTCGCCGACAGTAAGCAGGTCGCGCAGCAGCTCTTCGACGATGCGAAGGGTCTCATGGAGTCTGGGAAGGCTGTGCAGGCCTGTCCCATGCTGGCCGAGAGCCTACGTCTCGATCCGGCGCCGGGCACCGAGCTTAGGCTAGCCTACTGCTACGAGCTCATTGGCCGCACCTCGACTGCGTGGTCGATGTTCAAGACCGGGCTCGCCAAGGCCAAGCAGGCCAACAACACCGGCCGAATCGAGTTCGCCACCGAGCATCTCGCAGCAATCGAGCCGCGGCTCTCGAAGGTCACGCTTCAGCTCGACCCGCCTGCAGCGTCGCTCACTGGTCTCGTCGTGAAGTGGGACGGTGAACAGCTCGGCGCCGCGGCGCTTGGTGTGGCGCTTCCAGTGGACCCCGGCGAGCACAGTCTTCGCGTCGAGGCGCCCGGCAAGAAGCCGTTCGAGAAGAAGGTGACGATCGTCGGTGATGCCAAGCGCGAGACGATCCAAATCCCGTCCCTCGAAGACTTGCCGACCTCCGACGGACAACGGTCTGAGGGGCGTGGCTGGACACCGTGGGCGATTGGCGGCGCTGGCGTTATTTTCCTCGGTGGGTTCGTCGGTGCACGGGTCGTCGTCGCGGGCGCGCAGGCCGACCGACGAGACTTCTGCGGCGCGCAGCGTGCATCGTCCGGATGCGTCGGCGACGATCATGTATCGAAAATTCAGACCTGGGGCGCCATCTCGTATGTGTCAGGTGCGCTGGCCGTCGCTGGCATCGGCACTGGCGTCTACTTACTTCTCAAGGCGCCATCGAGCGATCATGGCTCGGTTGGAATCGGGCCTGCGGTTGTTAGCGGCGGCACAGGATTTTCGATTCAGGGGAGCTTCTGATCATGCGTCGCTTCATCGTCTGTTGTCTCGGTTTGCCTCTCGTCGTTCTCGCAGGTTGTGAGAAGACGGATTACCCGACTGGGTGCAACGATAACGACCCTTGTGTTGATCCCGATGCCACGACCGACACCAGCACTGGCAACGACGCCGCCGACACCAGCTCGGACGCACGCGATTCCGGAGCCGACGCAAGCGACTCGGCAGCAACCGATGGAGCCGACGCATTCGACGGGGGCAAGGACTCTGACGTCGGCGCCGATGCCGACGCCGCCGAGACCTGCACGCCGATAACGTGCCCTGCGACTGCGTGCGGGGCGCTCTCGAATGGCTGCAGCGGGACGATCGACTGCCCGGGATGCTCGACTGACAAGACGTGCGACGTGACCTCGCACTCCTGCGTCTGCAAGCCGATCGGTACCTGCCCCACTGGGCTCGAGTGCGGCAACGTGCCGGACGGGTGCGGCGGCACGTTCGCATGCCCGAGCTGCACCGGCGGGAAGACCTGCAACACCACCACCAATAAATGCGAGACGACTTGCGTGCCTGCAACGACTTGCCCCGCGGGCAAGTGTGGCACGCTCGACAACGGCTGCGGCACAGGAACTCTGACGTGCGGCTGCGCCTCGCCACTAACCTGCGGCGGCGCTGGGACTGCCGGGGTATGCGGCTGCGCGCCATCCGGCTCTTGCGGCTCTCGCGTTTGCGGAACGGTGCCGGACGGTTGCGGCGCGACGATCAACTGCGGCACCCTGGGAGGCGCATGCGCTAGCCCCTTGTCGTGCAACACTACGGCGGGCACATGCGTCTGCCCTGCAACTTCGATCTGTACACCGGGCGCCACACGAACCGTTGGTTGCGGCAAGTGCGGTACAGAAGTCGATACTTGCTCCGCGACGACTTGCTCGTGGTCGGTGGGTGCCTGCGCTGGGGAGGGAGCGTGCTCCCCGGGCGCGACTGGCACTAGCAGCGCGACCTGCCCGTACTTCTTTGATGTACCGAGCAAACTTTGTAGCGCCAGCTGCGCGTGGTCTGACGTCTGCACGTCGCCGTCCGGTTGGCACCCAATTGCCGCTGCGCCGGCGAGTCTCAGCGGGCGACATCACCACACGGCCGTGTGGACTGGAGCGCAAATGATCGTTTGGGGCGGCCTGAACGGCACCGTCCTCGCGAACGGCGCGGTCTACGACATCGCCACAAATACGTGGAAGATGATGAGCACCCCGCCCTCGATTCTCTCCGGCGGACGCTCCGATCATGTCGCGGTTTGGACAGGCTCTCAGATGGTCCTTTTCGGAGGCTCAGACGCCTCGAATCCGAGTCGAGATGCCGTCAGCTACTCGCCCGCGACCGACACGTGGAAAATCCTGAGCGTGACGTCGCTGCTACCGCGCGCGGAAGTCGCTGGAGTCTGGTCGACGACAACGAACGAGCTCATCGTGTGGGGCGGATTCGCAACGACATGTTCCTCGTCTGGCGACTGTAGTGATGGAGCCTCGTACAAGCCATCGACCGACACTTGGACGCCGCTTCCTGCCGCTCCCATTCCCGGCCGCCATGCACACATGGCAGTCTGGACGGGTTCCGCGATGTTGGTCTATGGCGGCGAGAGCGAAGCGGCAGGCGGCGCGGCATTGAGCGACGGCGCACTCTACAACCCATCCACGAAGACCTGGACCATCTTGCCTGCGACGCCTAGCGGATTCGATGGTCGATATGCAAACATCGGCGTCGCCCAGGGCGGATCGACACTGATTTTCGGCGGGGTTGGCGGGCCGAGCTTCGCTTTCGAAAGCACAGGCGCGATCTTCTCTGGTTCGAGTTGGTCCGCGATCACCACTCCAACCGCAACGGAGCTGAATCCGCCTGCTCGTGCGAGAATGGCGGCGTGGGGCTTCGGCGGGCAGTATTGGATTTGGGGAGGACTCAAGACAGGAACGACCAATTTCTCAGGAGCCGGCGCCTCCTACAACCCCTCATCTGGCGGGTGGACTGCCATGGACGTGTCTGCTGCACCGGCCGGCCGCGCGCGAGCGACTGTAGTGAACACTGGAAAGGCAGCCATCGTGTGGGGCGGACAGGGAGAAGGGACCTTCTTCGGCGACGGATCAGCGTTCGTGCCCTAAGCTCGCGAGCAGATTCGGCACTGTCGACCTCGAGTTCGGTCAAAGATGCGCGCCTTGTATGAATGCTTTCTTGGGCACAACCACCACACCGTCCGACTCGAGCGTTCGGTAACGGCAGTCGGCAAGAGATCCCGATTGCGCGTCGTGTGCCATTGTTCGGCCAACGCCGGTTGAAGGGCTTGAAGTGAATTCGACTCATTGACGCGCTGACCGGCGCAATACGGACAACCCGCTCCTGCGCTTCGGGCAGCCACGCGCGCTGTCCATCGATGACGCGAATCGTTGGAGCAGACCCAGGAAACGACTCGGCCCGAGCCCGGACGCACATCCCTGGGTGTCAAGTTGCCGTTCCCTACGCGGTCCCATTCAGAGAGAAGCGCGGGTGAGCTCAGAGAATTTGCACCGTCTGCTCGATATCCGCCGCAGAATGGGCATCCCGTCTTGCGCAGGACTCTATTTCGAATAGACGTCTTCCAGACGTGAGCAGGATTCGATCCGCAGCGCCACCACCTGGACTCGCCGGACGTCGCCAATACGTCGCCGGGACCGATGCCATTGTTCCGTTCTTGATGCCACTCCCTCGCGACCGATGGAGCCACCGAGCTCAGTGACGTCTTCGCCTCTACTCGCTGCCTGGCACAGTAGGGGCAACCCGCTCCCGAGCTGACGCGGGAATGAACGGAAGCGCGCCAGACATGCGCGAAGTCTTTCTTGCATCGCCACCACGCCACGCTGTGGGACCCTGCAATGACGTCGTCGGGCGACTTGGCATTTAGGTCAGGATGCCATTCACGAGCAACGAGGGCTGCGATTGCACTCAACGAGTTGGTGCGCGACAGCCTCTGATTTGCGCAGTACGGACAGTTGGAGCCCGCGGTGCGAACTCGCGCTTGCGATTGCCAGACGTGGTCGAGGTGCTTCGGACACAGCCACCAGATCCGGCGCGCTGACCCTGCGCGAACCTGGTCGGGGAAGAGGTCGAAGTTATTGGTCGGGTGCCATTGGGCCACGAGTTCAGGAAACCCCGCGATCCAGTTCTTCGACGTGCGCACTGCCATGCGCTCGGAGCGCATCGATTCGCGGATTCGGCGTGCCTGGGTCGGCGGGAGAGCGAGGATTAGGTCAGCCAGCAGTAGCGATGGCGCCGAGCCTACTCGGCGGGACTCCACTTGATGGCGCCGCGCATGGCGGAGAAGCGTGACCTCCGAGATGTCCAGCATTGCTTGGATTCGTACGACGGAGATCCATTCGCTGTCGCGAGGTCGCCGGGCCATTGACGCTTCAAGTCTAGCCATCAGCCGTCCGACCGTCTGCCTTAAAGGCGCGAGATATTCCAAGCGGCTCGGGCCGCGAGTACCCCGCGGCAGCGTGCTGCCGCAACCGGCGGCCTAAGGCGAGGTCCACGACTATCGCCGTTCACCGTGCCAACCGTTGCGGCGCCGAAGCGGACGAGCGAGGCAAGTCGCGGTCGACGACGTCCCTGATCTCTTCGGCCAGTCCCTGAACGAAGGACACCGATGAACACCAAGGGCACCCTCGCCGTCGCACCGGCGAAGAGTACGCGTGACCTCGCCGCTCGCCGACGACTGTCGTACTTTCCCGAGCGCGAGGGTTGCGTCTTGTCTGTCTGGGCTATCTGTCTATGCTTTCACGACGCCATTCGGCCATCGGTATCCGATGAGCCCGAAAGCATGGTCGGCCGGCGTGAGCGATAACCCCGCTCCGCCCACCGCGGTGCCGTAAACGGTCTGGCAGAAGACAATGAACCCCGTTCGCGTCGTGCCGCGCTCGGCCGGCACGCGTCCCGCAGCGAGTCCTCGCGCGTGCATTTGGATCTGCGAGAAGGCGATGCCGATGGGGACGACCGTCTCGTGGATCGCACGGAGCTCGTCGCCGGCCGTCGCGCCCGGTTGATACTCGAAGACGAAGAAGTTCCGCTGCCTGCCGCTGCCAATCACGTTGAGGGCGGTGAGTTGGATCTGGAGGTCGTAAGAAAGCGGTCCCTGCGGCATTTCGGCCGGCCAGCCTGCGCGCACCGAGGAGAAGCCAACGCCGCCGCTCACGACCTCGCCGCCCACGGCATGACCGAGGATGAGCGGGATGCCCCCGGGCTGCACGATGTTCGCTTCACCGCGATACGAGCGCACACCGAACGGGAAGCGAAAGCTTAGCGGGCCGTAAAAGGCGCAACCGATGCAGACGGCGCGTCCGACACCGGGCGTAACGAGTCCGTTGCCGAGCGCCTCGGGGAGCGCGAGCTGCGTCTTCGGTGCGAGCGAGCCGCCATCGGCGAGCGAAGGCGGCACGTCGCTCCAGACGAGCATTCCGGCGTGCGAGAATCGAGCGGTGGTCGGGATGCCGCCGAGCGAGGTGACGTTCGAGCGCGAGAGGCGGTAACCCTGGTCGTCGGTAGCGACCATGTAGCAGTAGAGCCAGCTGGCGCCCGAGGCGGCGAAAATCTTCGCACGCGCGCTTCGGTCGAGGAAGTCGAGGAAGTCGCGTGCGAGTGCGAAGTCGAGCGGTGCAGCGGTCGAGAAGGCGCAGGGCACGCCGCGCACGACCGCTTCCGCTTGCAGCGAGAATTTCTGCACGCCGACGGGCGTTGCGGGGTGTGGCCGATCGATGGCGAGCTCAGCGACGTCGATGAAGCTGTCGGCTTCGCCACGGCCGCGCGACGCGAACTCGCTGAGGAAGATGCGCAGGTCGTGAATGCGATCCTGCGTGATCGTCGTCATGCCGGCGAAGACGAGAATCGCGGCGATGGGAACGCGTCCCGGCGTCGGAGGAGGGAGCGTTGCG
>JANXMC010000205.1 GCA_025354825.1 Myxococcales bacterium | reverse complement strand
CATCAGGCGCTCGTCCATGACCGGCCCGAGGGCGAGAAACTTCCGACGAATCGAGTCCACGTTCTCCATCGAAGCGTGGAACGAGGCGGGCCATCCGAAAATTCATTCTTCCGGGCGATTATTTCCGCGCGGCGCCTAAGCTGGTCTTTCGGCTTGGCGCTCGCCTGCCCGCCCCAATATCCTGCCGTCAGCGGCCCGAACGAAAGCGGCACGCGCACGCCGTCTTTCACCGCGAGGGCATGGATCGCAAATCGACTCGAGGACGGCTCGAGCGGCTGGACGGGTGCATCGCTTCCTCCTCCGCATGCCCCCATCCCCACCGTGAGCGCGGCCACCGCCGACCAGCGTATTCCACGCACGATTCGTCGCTTGTGGCCTGCAGAGTACATCGATGGCTCTCCTCTTTCGTCTCGTCGGGATTGTCGCGAATGCATCGCTCGTTTGCGGCTCAGAGGCATCGCTCGCCTCCGGTGTCGACCCACTCGATGGTGGCGTTGCGCGCATCGGCCTTCGGATCGGTGGTGGCGATGAACCACGTAGCCGACCCTCCGCTGGCGAATAGGCACGAGCCACCCGGCTTGCCGGGCTCGATGCAGTACGCCTTGTAGGGATCGTAGGGATACGCCTGCCAAGGTGGATTGACCTTGATGCGCAGCCCGTCGCCGCGCGCGCTGGGAATCTGGACGTCGATGCCGAACCCCCAAACCGTGTTGCCCGTGCCGCACCTTGGTTGGCAAGCCGGATCGGTGCCGGGCTTCTCGGGGAGTCGAATCGTGAAGGGCAATTGCGCGTACGAGTTGATCAGCGTCTTTGGGTACATCACCTTGCCGACGCAGGTGTACGGGCCGCCGATGGCGCACTTCGAGCCGTCGCCGCCGCATGCGCCGCTGCAATCGACGTCTGCGAATGGCGGGCACGGATCCCCCAGGGGGGCGGCGTCTTTGCCAACCTCGTGCGCGTCGATTCCGACGTCGGCATCGACGACCGCCACGGTCGTGTCGGTCGCGACGGTCGCGACGTCATCGGGCGGCGAAGTCGTATCGGCGACCACGTCGCCGATCGTCGTCGTGTCGTCGACAGAGTTGCCGTCCTCACCGGTCGTGGTCTCGTCGGGTGCATGGGCATCGCCGACGACGACGCACACTCCGTCGTGCAACTCGGTCCCTGCGCCGCAATTGGCGATCGTATTCGTCGTCGTCGTGGTCGTGCTGCTGCACCCCCAAGTGGTGGTCCCGACACAACCCATCAGCAGTCCCACGAGCATCCGTCGAGTTGCAACCATCACAAACCTCCCACGCGCAAGATCGGCAGGGGAGTCAGCTCCACCACCCCGTTGCAGGATTTCGACGACCGAAACCACCGGACCGACAATCGCCCGAGCTCTTTGCATCACGAACCTCCCAACCGGAGCACCGGGACCGGCACCTTCTCCATCACCACGTCGCCATTCCCCTCCCCGATTCCGAAGGTCTTCCCCAAATCGTCCCAGGCCCCCACCAGCGCCTCGCCGCCTGGAATCGGCACGGCGAGCAACGCCGGATGCCGTTGATCGCCGAGCTGATGCTCGGGCAGTCGCGGCAACACGACTTCCGTCGCCGTCAAGCTGAGTGCGCTTCCGGTCCATCCGATCTCTTTCAACCACGTCTCGTCCCCTTGGTGATCACCGCTCACCCCTAGGGATCTCCAGGCGAGGAACACCTTGCCGCCGGCAACGAGGAGGTTCGAATCACGGCGATCGGGGGCGCTGCCTCCGGGCGTCGACGACACCGCGACGCTCGTCACCGCGCCCGGTGCCGCCATATCGAGTACGGCGGCGCGAATCTCATAAGCGCCAGTCGTTCCCGCGTCGACGTCGTCGGGTGTCGCCGAGGCGAAGACGATGAGCAGGTGCGTGGCATCGAGCTGCGCCAGCGCGGGACGAGAGGTCGATGGGCCCGGTTGATACATCTCGGTGTGCCACTGCGTCGAACCCGTCTTCACCCCGAGGGACTCGAGACCCTCGCTCGCCGACTTCCAGGCGATGGCCCAGGTCCCGGCGAAAGACGCTAGCGCGACGTCGGCCTCCGAAGCAGTGGTGCTGGCGATCGCCGTCTCGCCGCTCGTGGGAACGAGATGACGATCGAACGTCCGCAGCTTGACGTCGGGCCCGGTGCTCGCGCTCGAATCGTCGACCCACGCAACGACGACTTGCCCGCCGACGACGAGCAGATCTGGATCGTACTGACTGAAGACGGTCGTCACGTTGGCATGCAGCGGCGGGGTCGACGACGGCGACGCCGGATCAACGACGCGCAGGGCGATTCCGAGCTCGTCGCCGTCGAAGTCGAAGTCGGTCCAAGCAGCCGCGTAAGTGCCGTCGTCGAGGGCGCCGAGCACGGGGTTGGCGGCGAGCTCGGTGCTCGAGCCGGCGCCGAACGAAGCGAGGTGGTCCGAAGCGATTCCGTGTGCGTCGAAGGTCGTCAGGGAGACGCGCGTCGGCATCGCGTCGGGCTCGACGAAGGCCACGGCGAAGGCGCCGCCGAATCCGGCCAGTGGATGACGCCCGAGGCCAAGCGTGCGGCTCGCCGGCGAGGGGCCCGCATCCACGGGAGGAGCGAGGGCAAGAGCGTCGATCACCCTACAGGTGGATGAACAGAGCGGACGCCTTGTGATCCCGGCTTCGGCAACATCGCCCGGATCGCCGGCATCAGAACCGACGCCCGTGATGCCGTCGTCGCATTCCTCGTCGACACCGCGCACGCCGTCACCGCAGCGGGTGGAGATAGGCGGCGGAGCATCCGCGTCGCCGTCGGCCCTCGAATCCGCATCGCCATCGCCAGGCGCGGAATCGGTCGAATCGACTGCTCCTGATTCGACATCCGCGTCGGCGTCTCCGTGCCCCGCTTCGATGGCGTCACCACCAACATCGCCGCCGTCGACATCGGTCGCCTCCCCGGCCTCGTCGAGGCCGAGACCCAAGCCGGCGCCATCCGTTCCGTCGGGCGGCGCGCATCCGACGGCGAGCAGCGCGGCCGAGGCCAGCCAGGGCGCCGCGCAACGAAGTGCGCGCCTCGTGGACACGAAGTGGGACAAGAAACCTCCTGAGCCTGAAAGCGACTTCACGACCACAGCTCGACGCGAAGTCCGCGCGAGTTGCGAGCATTCGGAGCGCAGTGCGACGAATGCATTCAGCCGTCAACGCTTTCGAAACTTGAACTCGCAGCAGCAAACGTCATCCTCAGGGGTGACGCAAAGGGCGATCGGACGGAATAAGCGAACCTCTGCGGGCCCAACTCGAGCCACGTTTTTCAAAATCAACTGACCGACGCCGAGCGCGATGAAAATCGTCGCGACGGCGTGGAGGTCGTCGAAATGTTTCGTCGCGACCGCACGCACCGCAGCCGCGCTTGTGCGAGCTGGTTGCGCGACGTCAAGATTTGAGCGGAAATGTGGATATGGACCGCGTCGACGTATCCCCGCGGGGTGCGTCGAGCCTGGACGCCGCGGGCCGAGCACGATGGCGACGAGCGAAACGCGTCAACGTAGAGCGTTCAACGCTCCGGGCGGAGGCTCGATACGCCGAACTCGCTGAGCATCGATTTGGCAACACCACTTCGCGGGCTCGTCCACCCAGTGCCAGGTGAGCGCTCGACGTCGCCATTGGCGACGATGACGCTCGGGGTTCCGTCAACCTTGAGACGCCTCGAGCGACGAATCACTCCACCGCTTCGCACGCCGCGCCCTGCGAACGACGATACCCTCTCCCCCATGACCTTCCTCACCTCCCGATTCTCCGAGGCAGCGACCTACGCCGCGCATCTCCATCGCGAGCAGCTGCGCAAGGGCACCGATATCCCCTACCTCGCTCATCTGTTCGGCGTAGCCAGCCTCGCGCTGGAGCATGGCGCCGACGAAGACCAGGCCATCGCCGCCCTGCTTCACGACGCCATCGAGGATCAGAGCCGCGACGGCGCGACGCGAAGGGAAATCGGCGAGCGCTTCGGCGCGGCGGTGCTCGCGATCGTCGAGGGCTGTACCGACGCGGAAGGCGACGCCGATGGCGCCAAGCCTCCCTGGCGAGCGCGGAAGGAAGCCTACGTGGCTCACCTTCGCTCGGCGCCGGCCGCGACGCGACTCGTCTCGAACTCCGACAAGCTCCACAACGCGCGCGCGATTCTTTCCGACTATCACGTAGTCGGAGAGTCGCTGTGGACCCGCTTCACCGGCGGGAAGGACGGCACCCTCTGGTACTACCGCGCGCTCGTCGACGCCTTCGTCGCAGCCGACTCCGACAAGCGGATGAGCCGCCTCATCGGCGAGCTCGATCGCACGGTGCACGAGCTCGAGGGACTCGCTCAATCGGATGGGAACACCGCGTAGGCGCCGCTGCCTCGCCGAGATTGCTGTGGTTTCAACGGTTCCAACGTCCTCGCGGCGCCGTCCGTTTCGGATCCGGCACCGGAGGACTCGAAGCGCGCAATCGCCTACTTGGCAATCACCCGATCCATCGTGAAGGTGAACGAGGCCGAGTAGGCCGCCGCGTCGAGGCACTTCGCCAGATCGACCGTCGCGCCGGACTTGTCCTTGCAGCCAGTAATGGCCTTACCGGCCCCCGCGACGAGCGTGTACGCACCGCCCGCTCCGACCGCCGTCACGCCGGCGTCGACTTGATCGGGCTGCGTCGCGCGGACAGCGGGGATGAAGAAGACCGTGCACCCGCCGACCACGACGTCGAGGAGCGAGTTGGCCGGCGTGTACTTCTCGGCGCAGTTGAGCGCACCGCCACCCGTGATGGCGGCTGGCGCCGGCACCTTCGAGAGCGAGAGCGCGCTGACGTTGCCGCACATCTGTCCGCCGGACATCGTCGCGAAGGTGAGGATCGCGGGGTCGACGTTCTCGGTGGCGAGATGACCGGGCGTCGCGCCCGTCGACACTGTCGGCTTGCTCGTTGCGCCGATGGTGCCTTTGATCGTCGAGTTCGTGACCTTGATTGCCGAGGGACCGGCCGAAAGCGTGAGGAGCAGATTGATGGTTCCCGGGCCGGCGGTGAGGGCCTTCGCCTTGATGCCCCCCTTGAGCGTCGCGGTGGGAAGGCGCGCGGCGTCGATGCCTGCCGGATCGGACGTGTACCACCAGTCGAGATCGGCGGTGCCGTCGTAGGTCTTGCCGGTCGGCGCCACGGCGGGCTTGCCGCCAAGGCCACCGAGCGCGAACGTCGGCCCCGCCTCACTCGTACCCGTGAGATCCGAGAGGTTGAGGAACTCGAAGATGAGCGACGTCGAACCGTCCTTCACACCGCTGTCGAGCGACGTCTTGATCTGTCCCTGCGCCGCGCCACCAATCGCGCCGCCGAGCGCGTTCTTCGCGCAGATCGACGTGTTGTAAATCATCTGGATGCCGTTCGCGCGCATGTCTTGCTCGAACTTGCACGTCGAGCTGCAACCGTCGAGGTTCGTCGTGTTGTGGTCGTCGCACTGCTCGCCAGCTTCCCGCGTACCGTTGCCGCAGGCCGCGACCACGATCTTGTGACAGCTCGCGTCGCACGTCCCGGCCGCCGGAGGATCACACTCCTCGCCAGCGTCGACGGTGCTGTTGCCACAGAGCACCGACGTGCACACGCCCGTCTTACACGTCTTGCCGGTGCCGCACGCGGTACCATCCACGAGCGGCGTTCCCGCGGAGCAAATGTGCGTCGCGTCGGCGCAGGCGCCCTTGCCCTTGCACGGATCGGTCGGCGTGCAGTCGCGCGCGCTGTCCGTCGATACGCAAGTGAACTTGCAAGTCGTCTCGCAGCCGTCGCCGCCGGCGGCGTTGCCGTCGTCGCACTCTTCACCGGTGCTGACGATCTTGTCGCCACACGTGGTGTCGACGCACGCTCCTGCCGCACAGACCTTGGTCGTGCCGCAAGAGGCGCCGTCCGAGAGCGGCGTGCCCTTGGTGCAGATGTGATCGGCGCCGCAGGTCTCGGTGCCGGTGCAGACGTTCTTGTCGTCGCATTTGACGTCGCCGCGGAGCGGGTCGCCCGGCTTGCAGACGAAGGTGCAATCGTTCTCGCAACCGTCGCCGTTCACGGTGTTGCCGTCGTCGCACTCCTCGACGCCCTCCTTGATCTTGTTGCCGCACACGGGATCTGGATCGCCATCCGTACCAGGTGCGTCACCGCCGCCGCCGGTGTCGACGCCGGAGTCGATGCCGGAGTCGACGTCCTCGCCGACAGCCGGCGAGCTCGAGCCGCCGCAGCCTCCCGAGAAGAATGGCCACGCACCCACGACCGCGAGAGCCAACCAAGCACCGACGCCATTCTTCGCGCGCATCCAGACCTCCGTTTAAGCAAGCCGCCCGGGACGACGCCTCACGCGTCGCGCGGCGCTCGGCAGAAACGATAGCCGTCCGTTGCGATAGTTACGACGCTGCAACGCGCAACGCACAGTGTGCGTTCGCTCCTTCTCCTCGGCCGAGGCCTCTAGAAAGGGATATTGGGGTCGTGAGCCCTCACGGTGAGTTCGCGAGAAGGCGACGTCGTTTTCGCGCGAAACATCATGGCCCGAGAAGGTCCGTCGCCGCCCGGAAGAAATCTCGCAACTTCCGCGAGGCTCCCGTCGAACCAAGTGAGAAGTCCGAATGCGACGTACTACAGCAGGCATGTCGCTTGCCATCTCCTGCTCGCACGCCGTGTAGCTGCGATCGTCGTCTTCGCATCAACGATACTTCGCTGCCTACACACGAGGATGAGTTTCCGTGGCTGACCCGCTCACACCAGAACAAGCCGACCGCGTACGGCAAGCTCTCAAGGAGCTCGTCCCGAAGTTGGGCGTCCCGCCGACCGCGAAGGCCATCGGCGTGCGCCCCGTCGACTTGGTCTCTCTCGGCAGCGGTCGTCTCGGAATCACGCCGGAGATCGCGCAAGGAGTCGCCGACCTCAAGAAAGTCACGCTCGAGGAATTGCTCGGCGGACCGGGTGACGCACAAGCAACGGTCGACCCGTTGCCGAAGCGTACCGAGGCATTCGAGATCGCACGAAAGGATGGCGCCTCGGAAGAGGTGATCGCGACACTCCTCAAGAATCCGCCACCGGGCTCGGAGAAGTGGTCGCGCATCGATTGGCTCGTCGCCATCGACGGCCTTGCGAAGTCGCGCGCTCCCGCCGCTGCATCGTCACCCTCCACTCCGCCTCCAGCGGGAATTCAGCCTCCCGGCATGCAGGCTCCTCTTCCCGTGGGGCCCGCGCTTCCGCAGCAGCCTGCGCTCGTCGGTCTCGCAAGCGCGGTCACGCCGCCGCCCGTCGACGCGCCACCGACGAGCGTCGCCACGCCGATGCCCTCACCGGTGTCCGTTTCGTATCCTTTGCCCGCGGCTGCAGCGGCCGCTCGGCAGCCGTCGTGGCCCCCGACGGCGCCTTCGGTTGCGAGACCGACGCCATCATCGCCCTTTGGGGAAGCTGCCGCTCCAGTTGCGGCGCCAAGCGCTTCCTACGAATCGGTGCTGACGATTTACGAGTACGCGTCACTGACGATGGGGCTGGAGCTTCTCCCGCATCGGGCGGACGACGTTTATGCGTCGTTGGGCCTCACGTCTGAAGAACAGCGCGCCGGTGAGCGTGCACACTGGGACGCGTACCTGTCCCGATCGCCGAAGGAGCGGCGTGAGCTACCCGCCATGCGGGAGCGTATGCGCATGCACTGGCTGCGATTCGACGGACAGATGGCGCGACCCTCCGCGGCGCCGCCGCCTCTCGCCGATCAAGCTCCCCCGCCCGTCGTTCCGGAAGCTCCGGCGCCCAATCCCGACGAGCCGCCAGTGCCGTTGATCACATACGCCGCGATCTGCGCCGAGCTCCGGCTGACGCCGCATCGAAGCGAGGATGTGTTCGCCTTTTACGGCTTGGCGGAACCGAGCCGTCGCACGCTCGTCTCCGAGTTTTGGGAGACGCGCCGTCGTACGAATCCCATCGAGGACCAAGAATTCCAGCGGCTGTTTTGGGAGAAGCACCAGCAGCTCGAACAGATGGCGATCCGCACGTCGGCCGTCGCGCCGATGCCTGCAGCGTATGCCGCCGTCGTGGCGCCCACTTCGACGCCCGAGCCGCTCGCGCTCGACATCGGCGAATACGCGCTCATGAGTGTTCGACTCGAGAAGGAGAAGAACAAAGAAGTCGTCTACCAATGGTTCGGCCTGCAAGACCTCACGGAGCGGGCGACCGTTCTCCGAGGATGGGAGGCGCGACTTGCCGCCGACGCTGCGCTGAAGGCGGAATGGCAACGCCGCAGAGACGAGATCGCGGCCGACTGGATCGATTTCGATCAATTCTCCTGACGTGCGGAGCCCCACCCGATGAACGCCTCGATGAGCCAGGCCTGCGCCCTCGTCTTCGGCCGCGAGTTCGTCAGCGCCTACAAGCAGCTCAACGCCGAAAAAGATCGCGGCTCGGTCATCCCGAAAAACGCGTAACGAACCGCATCCGATCCGCACAGACACACGTTTCTTCGTTCACATTCAGGAGCCTCGACACGATGGACAGCTTCTTCTTCGAAAGCCCTTCGTTCACCACCGGAGCGTTTCGGGTCGTGTCCATCTTCGGTGAAGAAGGGATGAGCACGCCGTTTCACTTCGACGTCATCGCGTTGGCGATCGACCTCGAAGCCGACGACGTCGAAGACCGCGTCATCGGTCGACCAGCTCGCCTCCAATTGCGAAAGCACGACAACAGCCTCCGATCGCTCATCGGCATCGTGCGTTCGGTTCGTGCCGAGGGTGGTGTGGGCACGACGCGCCGGGTGCGGCTCGAGCTCGTGCCGCTCCTTTGGTACATCGGCCTCCGTCACCGAAGCCGCATTTTTCAGGACCGAACGGTTCCCCAAATCGTCGAAGAGATTCTCGGCGAGCTGCACGTCCGCTTCGAGCTCCGTCTCACCCGCGAGTACCTCCCGCGCGAATACTGCGTGCAATACCAGGAGAGCGACGCCGACTTCATCGCGCGCATCGTCGCCGACGAGGGCATCCATTTCTTCTTTCAGAGCGACGACGTGTCGACGACGATGGTCTTCGGCGACAGCGACACGGCGTACGGCACCATCGTCGGCGAATTGGGCATCAAGAATCGCGACGGCCAGATGACAGCCGCCGACGAGCACGTCGGTGGCTTCGTCCTCAAACGCAGCGTGGTGCCCGGCTCCGTGGTGCTCCGGGACTACGACTTCAAACGGCCTAGCCTCGATCAAACCGTGCAAGTCGCAGCCGTCGATCCGAGCAAGCCCGACAGCCCCGGTGCTCTCGAACGCTACGACTTCCCGGGCGGTTACATCGACCCTGCCGAGGGAAAGGAGCGCGCCCGGGTCAAGCTCGAGGGACTCAACTGGGACGCCCAGCTCGGTTCCGGCATCGGCACCACACGGCGTCTCGAACCTGGACACACCTTCGTGCTCGAGGAGCACCCTCGTGAGGCGTTCAATCGCAAGTACGTCGTCACGCGAGTGCGGCACGAAGGGCACGAATCCGGCATTTCACTCTCTGGCGGTGGCGCGAGCGCCGGCGGTGGAGCCGCGGAGTTCAGCTATCGCTGCTCCTTCGAGTGCGTAGCCGCGCAGATCACGTACCGCCCGCCGCGAATTCCGGCACGTTCGGTTCACGGTGCGGAGACCGCGCGCGTGCAGGCCGAAGGGGGCAGCGAGGAAATCCTCGTCGACGAGCATGGTCGCATCCGCGTGCAGTTTCCTTGGGATCGGGAAGGAGCGAAGAAGGCACGGACGTCGTGTTTCATTCGCGTCGCCCAGGCCTGGGCCGGCACTGCTTTCGGTGTCGTGTTTCTCCCGCGGGTCGGGATGGAGGTCGTCGTCTCGTTCCTCGGAGGCGACCCCGATCGGCCGCTCATCACCGGCTGCGTCTACAACGGCGAGCACCCGCACCCGTACAAGCTCCCCGAGAACAAGACGCGCAGCGTGATCAAGACGCAGTCGTCACCAGGCGGGAATGGGTTCAACGAGCTGCGGTTCGAGGACAAGGCGCATGCGGAGGAGATCTTCGTGCATGCGCAGAAGGATATGAACGAGGTGGTGCGGAACTGCCACACGCTCTCCGTCGGCGCCGACGAGTCCAACAGCATCGGCCACGATCAGTCCAACGAGATCAAGAACGACCAGCGCACCAAGGTCGGAGTGAACCAGGTGATCGAGGTGGGATCGAACCGAACGGACACCGTGCTCGGTGGCGAGCAGCGGACGATCGTCGGGCAACGCGAGGAGAGCGTCGGCGCCGACGAGAACATCGTGGTGAAGGCCAATCGCACGCACGAGGTGCACGCGGACGACCTGCTGGTCGTTCATGCCAACCGGGTCGTGCAGGTTGACGACACCATCACCGTCGGAGCGAAAAGGCGGGACGTTCACGTGGAGACGTCCTACGACGTCGACGTCGGCGTGAAATACGCGCTGCAACAGGGCGGCATCTCCTTCGTCTGCACCAGTGGCTCGATGATGGGCACTGCGACGGACATCAGGTTCATCGCCGACAACAACCTGGCCCTGTCTGCTTCGAATGAGCTTTCGGCGTGGGCGAAGACCAAGGCGGCCATCACCAGCCCGGCGCAGGTCGAAATCGTCGTCGGAGGCAACAGCGTCGTCCTCACTGCCTCCGGTATCGAGATCAGGTCGTCGGGCCACATCGGAATTACCGGCAAGAGCGTCACGATTGCCGCCGCCGACAGCGTCGGCATCTTCGGCTCGGAGGTGGCGATCGGCAACTCCGGGGTCACGATCACTGGCCTCATCAAGATGAACGCGTGAGGAGGACTGCATCATGGCTCGAAGCGAACTGAAGCCCACGACCTCGACCGAATCGCCAGCGAGGTCGCTCGGCCTCGGCTGGACACTCACCGTAGACGGTGCGCCACCCGAGTCCCGCGTCCGCATTGCTCATCCGCGTGACCCACGCGTCATCGAATTCGTCATCTCGCTCACCGATCAAGGGCCCGTCGTACGCGGCAGCAGCGCGCGATTGGAGTTCGAGGCCGAGGAAATCATTCACCGTTGCCGCTCCTTCGCCGTCGAGGCCACCGACAAGGTCGAGCTCCGTTCGCACGGCGACTTGCACGTCGAAGCGGATGCGAAGGCATCCGTCGGAGGCGCGGAGACGACGATCTTCGCGGACTCGGGCGACGTCCAGGTGCGCGCCAACGACGATGTGCGTCTCAAAGGAGAGCTGGTGCTCCTGAACTGCGAACGACCGGCCCCGCCGCCGGACTGGGTACACGCGCCTCTCGAGGCCGTGCCCGTCGAGGAGTGTTCCGGCAGCGCCGCCCTGCTCGCCGAGGCCACGAAGGGCTGACCATGGAGCTCGCATCCGAGGTCGCCTACCCGAGCCGCCTGCTGCAGATCGTCATGCCGGGCGAGGTGGACGTGCGCGCGAGCGTCATCGTCAAGCAGACCTACGAAGTCGCTCCGGATGGCAGCGTGCGCCGGTCGGAGGTGCAAGCTCCTATCCTCGAAGAGCCGATCCGCACGCCGCTCGGGCTTCTCCCCAGCGAGATGGTGCCGCGGAAGGGAGGCGTGGACCTGTGCGTCCTCGGCTCGATTTCGCTGTCGCACCCGACCACCAGCACGACCGTGGCGCTCCACACCAGCGGCTCCATCCACCGAATGCGCGTCGTCGGCGACCGCGTCTGGCAGAAGCGCTGGGCAGGTATCAGCGTCTCCGAGCCCGCCGCCTTCGCCTCGATGCCGCTGACCTACGCGCGCGCATATGGGGGCGCCGTGCCCAATCGTGCGGAATGCGTTCATCCCGACAACCCCGAAGGCCTGGGCTTCTACCGATCGGCGGAAGAGGCTGACGGCCGCCCCGTGGCGAACCTCGAATCGACGGACGCGGCCGGACCCACCGACCCGACGATCGCCTTGCCCATCGTCGGCTGGGCGCCCTACTCGAGCCAGTGGGGCCTCCGGGCGCGACGTTCCGTGCTGCTCAGCGAAGACAAGAAGTCGGTCGCCAAGCTGCTCCCCGAGATGTTCTCCACTGCTCATCCCGACTTGGTGTTCTCGCGGTGGTCTTCCGACTGGCTGCGCATCGACGGCGCGCGCGACCACTCGGTGAGCGCAGCCGTGCCTCGTGAGGAGCTCGACGTCATCGTCGAGGTGGGGACTCAACGCATCACCGCGCGCGCCGAGCTCGACGGCATCTACTGGTGGCTCGACGCCTCGAAGCTCGTGATCACGCGCCGCGCACGGTTTCGCTATCAGTTCCGCGCGAAGGAGCGTCGCGTGGCCGTGGTTCGACCCGCGATGGAGATGTCCCGATGACGATTCCCTGTTCGGTCCTTGGCGCAGCGATGCCGTTCGTCGGCGTCGATCCTCATACGGCGCTCATTCCCCCGCCGGTACCGACCGTGGTGCCGGACATCACGGTGGGCGCGTTGATGCCGGACGGAGGCTCGCTGTTTGCGGGGAACCGTGTCTCGGGCACGGTGAAGACCCCGGCCGCGAACGCCATCGGGAGAGGCCACGATACAGGTCCATTCTTCGCGCACATTCCCACGGCCGGGCTCGATCCCCTCTACGCGCTCGTTGTCCTCGGCGGCACCAGCAAGTGCCAATGGGGAGTAGCGACCGTTCTCATCGACGACAGCGTCGGCGGCAGCCCCACCCCCTTGGCCACGGGCGTGCTCGACCTCGTGAATATCCAACAGCAGTGTGGAGACGTGGCGCCGGGCGTCGGCGCTCAGGTCGGTGCGGCGTGGCTCGTCTCGGCGCTCAACAGCAGCGTGAAGGCTGGGATGACTCCGGGCGACTATCTCGGGGGCTTCTTGGCCACGGTCCACGACTCACTCGTGACGACCGTGGTCAGCGTCCTCCTCGGGGAGTTCATCGCGCCGCTCACCCAGCTCAGCTACGTCGCGCAGGCGCTGCTCATCGACATTCTCCAGTGGTACGTGATCGGCACTCCGGGCGGATACTCGACCGAGTGGACCGAGTATTTCCAACTGGGCAAGCAGTTCGGATTCAACGACGACACCTGGTTCGATTGGGGCCACGTCGTGGATCAAACTCCCCGCGTGCCGGAGAAGACCGGCATCGATGTGCCAAATTTGCTCGAAGGCCTGCTGTGAACCCTGACGAATCGCGAAGAGTGTTCTTTCGATTCGCCTTCGGATTGGCGCTCTTTGCCGTGTCTCATGCGTTCATGCAAGAGGACGAGCTGCGAGCTCATCTCTTCGGGTTCGATGGCTTCGTTCACTCCTCCGAAGTTCGTACTGCCAAGGGCAGCACCGATTGGATGTTGAACATATCGACCGAGGACGGTGACGTGTCGCTCAGGACGTATCCCAACGAGATCAAGCAATGTGTCCATCAACGAGCGCATCTCCCGCCGATGGGCGAGACGCTTACCTGCGGATCGCAGGAAGGACCCCACGAAATTCCATGGCGGGGGATCTTGTGGCCATTCGCGTTCATGTTGGGTGCTGCCGGCCTTGCAACTGTAGCCCTGAAGAATGAGCCCTCGTCGCCGGAGCGGGCGAGCATCATGCCTTCCGACGCTCGTGCCGGCGCGCTCACACTCGCAGGTGGGCTTGCCGCCGCCGTCCTCGGCATGCTGCTACGCAGCCAATTCGTCGTTCTCTTGGCGTTGTGGGCGCTACCGTTGTCGCTTCTTCCGGTCATCGTCACGTTTCGGACGCAGACCGTCGAGCACGAAGGGGCGCAGTTGTCCTGGAGCCAGCCCTCGGCTTGGATTCGGAGGCATCTCGACGATCCGAGTCGTTCGGCCCGCAGCGCGCTCATCGCGTTGTTGATATTCACGGCTTCGCCGGTGGTCAGCGTCTTCACCACCAAACTTCGCGCCGCGATTCCGCACGGCATCATGATCTCGACGGCAGGATGGATGACCCTGGTCCTGCTCTCGTCTCCTCCTTCCTCGCCGCTTCATGCCGACTTGAGGGCGCGACGCAAAGTGCCCATCATGCTGACATTCATCCTGTCCTCTCTCGCGGTCCTCGGTGGCTTGGCGGTCAGCATCCATGGCGCCTTGAAAGGACCTCACTGATGAGCGCGCGAGCCGATCAGGCAGCGACCTCCGGAGCCTTCGCCATTCGCGTCGGCATACACGACTGGGAGGTCGGCGTGCTCGCCAAGCGCACCTATCGCTTCGGCTCGAACGCCGTCGAGGTGGACTCGATGCAGGTGCCTCTCGTCCGCGAGGTTCGGCCCACGCCAGCCGGCGGGTTGGAGCACGACACGGACTTGCTCTTTCGCAAACCAGGTTGCGACGTCGTGCTCGACGGCCACGCATACTCGCGTGGGCGCCGGCGACGTGACGTCGTCGTCTCGGTCGGCGACGTCCAGCAGCGGGCGACCGTGCTGGGGGACCGCTCCTTTGCCATGACCAGCCACGGCGTTCCGGCCTTCTCGGAGGCTGCCCCCTGGGAGCGCGTGCGACTCGATTGGGAAAATGCCTACGGTGGCGCCGACCTGGGAGCACTGTCCGAGCTGGGTGACCCGATCCGAGAACTGCTGGCGCAGATGGGGAAGCCGTACTTGCCTCGGAGCGGACGCTTTGCCTATCCGCGCAATCGCCTCGGTCGAGGCTACGTCGTGCGTCGTCCCTCTGGACGCATCGACGAAGGGCGCCTGCCCAATGTGGAGCCGCCTGAGATGCCGCTCACTCCGGAGACTTTGGTCCGCCCGAGCGCGCTCGACTGGCCTCGTGGCCCACTCGCTGTCGGTTTCGGCTGGATGCCCTACGACTTCTTCCCGCGGTCGGTGTTGTTCAACCACCCTCCGCCGCCCTACGACTTGGCCCACCTGGGCCCGGACGACTTCATCGAGGTCCGGGCCGGCATGATCGGAAGGGAGCGAGTGCGCCCTCCCTCAGGACCGCGGATTCGCGAAGTGGATCTGCGCATTGCGCACGGCGCCCCGCCCGCCCTGCGCGCACGCGAGATTCGTGTAGGCGATCGCATCCATTTGGTCGGCGTGCTCGCGAATCATGACGAGATGGTATTTCCGCTCGCGATCAAGCCGCCCAAGCTCCTCGCACGGGTCCGCAGCGGTGACACGATCGAGCCGACTCCCGTCATCAAGACGATCGTGATCGAGCCCGACCATGGCCGATTGACGGTGCTCTGGGCGGGGGTGACGACGGTTCGCGCGCCGATCGATCCGCTTCGGCATGAGGAGCTCGAGCACGCGGTGATCTGGTCGTGAGCTTTGGTCCGTGATGCAGCAGACGACAGCTGAGCTCCGAGAAGCACACTGGTAAGCGATGCCCTCGAGACGCCGACTGCTGCTGGGGTTGGCGCTGCTCATATCGTGCTGGGCGTGGTTTCAATTGTTCAAGAACGAGCAACTCCTCCGCTTTCACTTTCAGCATATCGATGGCATCGCGGTCGACTACTCGGAGCGCGCTGGAAAAGTGCCGACCTACGAGCTGCGGATTCGAGGCGCCAGCGGCGATGTCCTCATTCCGACCTCGCCGACGGAGATCGATCGATGTCTCCACCGACCGGTGTACAAATCCCCGTTGGGACGCGCGATTCGTTGCGGTGAGAGCGAGCGCACGATCGATTCTCCTCATGCAGCGATCGCCGTTCCCTTCGTCTTCGCGCTGATCGCATGTCTCTTGGCTTTCGTAGGTGCATCGGCGGGCGCGTCGGGCGGCGGCCCGATCCTTCGTCGCGCGGACGCGCGCATCGGCCTCGTCACCCTCGCGATCGGCTCCGGGTTGGCGGTCCTCGGAAGCATCCTCCGCTCACCTCCCGTCGTCATAGCGGCTCTTCTCGCCCTGCCTGCGGCTGGCATCACGTTCACGGTGCCGTACTTTCGCTCCGGCGCCAGGCTGGCGATCACTGTTCCGCAGAACACGAAATTCGCACCGTGGATCCAGAGGCGACTGGGTTCTCCCACCCCCTGGTTGGGGAGCGCCCTCGCCGCATTTCTCCTGATGTGGGTTCTGCCCATCGTGTCGACGGCGCTCGACCAGCGATATGAAAGCCCTCTTCACGGGCTCGTGGTCGCGTGCGTCGGATGGGCATTCCTCGTCCTCTGCTTCATGGTGCCGAGAAACCAAGCCCGCGAGACGCTCGACACCCACGTCTGGCAGACGATCGTCATGGCCGTGATCTGCAGCGTCGCAGTCGTCGGCGGGCTCATCCACGCCGTTGTCTCTTCGCTCGAGCTCGTCCACTAGCTGGAGCCGTCCGATGTCGGCGCCCTCGCCCCGCATCCGACGCCGCCCACATGTCCGGCGCACGACCTCTGAGAGAGACGAGGGCCATCGTGCTTGCCGGCGAGCGCGAGGATGATGAAGGGACTCATGAAAAGAAGCCCCATCGCCACCGCGAGGCAGGCCCAAGCAGCGCCGCGTCGAAAGACGGGAACGATTGCCCGCCCAGACGGGCGGCCACCTCGAAGGCTCATGAAAATACAACTACAGGCCGCAACCACCGGGGCCCAAATCGGGACTGCGTGGTAGTGATGAAGCGCCGCCAGCACCAACGCGATAGTCGCCTCCCAACCCGCAAGGCACCACGACCGCAGCCGCTCGTCTTCCTTTGGAATCGTGGAAATGGCACGCCCCGAGGAACAGACGACGGCGACGAGCGTCCCAATCACCGATGGAAGAATCAGCGATTCGGCGTCGAAAAACTGAGCGACCAAGATTCCCAGCGGCACGGCGAATGCGCTCCATCGCAAGGCCAACGCGAATCCATCGCGTAGCTTCCACTCGAGAACGGCGACCGAAAGCAGCACGACCGTCGTGGTCGCGATCACATGGGTCACTTGGCCGACGAAGTGCGGGCGCGGCAACGAGCAAACGAGCAGCAGCGCAGCGCCGGCGCCGTGAACGAGATGCGTTCGCCCCAAGTCGTTGAATGTCATCGTCGTTGGGAAATTCTGTACGCGTGATCGCGCCGCCTCGCCTCGTTGAGCTACAGCACCTCGCAGGTCTCGCCATCGACCTGCCGACGCCATTCCGAATGCTCGGGGATGTAGACGGTCCACGTCATGGGCTCGATGGCGCCGAAGCTCAAGATCGCGACCGCATTCGACGGAACGCCCGATTTCACCACGCGTTTCCACAGCCGCTTGGACCCGCAAGACGGCGCGGGGGAGCCTTTCGACTGCGCCAGATGCATCGCGTGCGACGCTTCTTCGGGGCCGTCGAGCTTCCGAGCCCGCAGCTTCTCGCCGACGATCGTCACCTCGACGCTCTCGAAGTGGACGTCTTTGCCGGGCGGTTTGGTCGCGTCGACGATGCGCTTGGCGAAGTAGAAGACGACGCTAGTGTCGTGCGTGACGTCGACGACACCGCCAGTGAAGTCGTCCGCCCGAATCTGGACGAGCTTGGCCTCGGGCAGGACCTCCTGAGCCATGCTGCGCGCCTGTGGTTCGAGCTCCACGAGGTCGACTTGCGTGAGATCTTCGGCCTCGATCGCGCGATCGACCGTCTTTTCCACGGAGTTGCCGCTCGGCGCACGCGGGCCCGGGTATCCCTGAACGCGCCGACCCATCTGATAGCCGATGGAGATCCCGATCGAGCAGGTGCTGACGAACGCCGTGATCCCCACGAACCACAGAACGATTTTCGTGTCCTTCGCGAGCGTCATCGGCACTTGGAAGCTATGGCGTACTTCGCGTCGAGCAAGGGGTGCACGGCAGCGATGAAGTCAGAGGTCCGCGCAGGTCGGCGGCTTCGGCGGTAGCCATGTCGGGTCTGGCAGTGCCTCATTGATTTGAAATTCTCGCAGGTTGACGCTGTCCTTCATTGGATGACGCCTCCAAACGCCGCGATTCGAGTTCCGCTATGCGCGTCGAGGACCAAGCCTTCGTCGCGTGCCCAGCCGAGGATCCAACGGTCTGCACGTAGCTCGACGTTTTCGGGCGTGCGACGATCGTGCTCATAGGTCCAGTCGACCTTCAGGGCGCCTAGTCCGGAGTCGAGGAACGCCACGACGGACTTGTCGCCGGCGACGAGCACTCCCCCCGTCGTGAGGCGAACGACGGGCTGAACGGGACGAATGTCGAAAGGGCGGCACCTTCCCGAAACATCGACCGATTCGAGCATCGGCCAGACGAGCTTCATCTCCATTCCAAACCAAAGTCGAATGCGGTTGTCGGCACCTTCGACGATGCCAGCAATGGGATCGTTGACCCCCGATGGGCGCTCCTCGTCGCTACCATCATGGACGCGGACGACGTACGACCGGACGGGACGTGCCGGCAAATACATGGCGTCGTGGGTGCTGGCATCTGTTCCCACCACGACGTGCGTCGCGGTGGCCTGAAGGATCGCCGCGGAATCCGGGAATCGAAGTGGCCGACTCCAGCGGGCATGAAGGTAGCGGTCAAGACATGTGAACATGCGAGCGACGCCGATGGCGGTGTTCTGTTCGGGCGCGAGAATGCAGACGCCTGCGTCCGTCCCGGAGCCAGCAGGAAAGACGCTGTTCCTGCGCGCGACGTCGAGCTGGCGAACGGTGCCGAGCCGCGCGGAGAAGATGGCGACCCGGTCGACCGCTGCGCTCCCGAACATCTGATCACCCGGCGACACGTTCGCGCCAGTGATGACGATGTAGGAATCATCCAGCTGAGTCACCGTCGAAATGGGGTCGAGATCCGCCCGGGATGCAGTGCGCTCGCCAGACGGTACCGCGAACGCCTCGATGGAATTGGCTCCGACGCATAGCACCTCGTTCGCCTGGCTCAATTGAAGGCTGCGGCAATCGGCAGTCGAAGTCTGAGACCAGGTCAGCGCGCCGGTCGTTACTGCCCACATACGTAACGCTCGCGTCGCCCGATCGTACGTCACGGCTCGATCGCCGTCGGGAAGATTGAGTGCGACATCGATGTTCGAGGCAAGAAGACCGAGCACTCGACCATCGACGAGGTCGACACGCCGGCGACCCAGGAGGTAGGGCAAGCTTGCATGCTGCAAGACGTCCGCTGTACCAGAGTCGGTGCGGACCTCGGCCTGCACGACGTCGCGTTTCTCGCCGCGACACGCACACCAAGAGGAAACGGCGATCACGGAAAGAGCAGCGAACGTGCCGCCCGACCTGCTCACAGGAGTCCCGCGGCCTTGGCAGCGCGAAGCACCAAATCGAGATAGCCGCGGCCCTCGATTCCCGCCACGGACCAGGCATGACGAATTTTCGCCGCGCGCTCCTTTTCGTCAGCGTCCCCCGTTTCGAGTAGGCCCTTCACCGTGTTGTGAAACTGCTGCTCGAGCGTATCGCCGTTACTCGTATGAAGTCGCATGAACAGTGCTGCTTCGTGCTCGGCGAGGTGCGGGACGAGGTGAGCAGCCGTCGTCGGACTGGAGGTCTTCGCTGGATCTGGAGACAAGCACAGCGTCATGGAGAACGTACTGTGGGCGTGCGCGCCCGTCGTGCTCGCAAGGCATCTCAAACCCGGCGGCAGCCCTTTCGTGAGCTTGGGAAAGCTTTCGTTCATGTGAGCCCGAACGTAATCTGCATCGTCGTACCAGAATGACTCGGTCGAAGGAGCGTGCAACAGCACCCGCTTGCCCTGGCCATGCTCGTCGAGAAATGTCTTCGCCGCGTCCGCAGCGAATTGACTGTAGTGCCCACTGACGAAGGCAACACGGCGTCGCGGGCTACGCTTGAGCCATTCGGAGATGGCGAGCCCGCCGGGAAAGGCCTTCGGTGTCGCGTTGCCCTCCTTGTCCGCGGAAGCAGCCACGGCGTCGAAGCAGATCATGGCATCGAGACGGTCTTTGGTATCAGTCGCGAACCACTGGAACAGTGTGTTCATGCCAGAACTCCAGCCGGCCGCCATCAGCGTCGTCAGCTGCGGGGCATCGCCGCGCGGCGCCGGCGTGTCCGCCCATACGGCGTGCAGCATACGAAGGAACGCGGCATGCGCTTGGGTAGCGGATTTGCCGAAGACCTCCCCGAAGGTGCGTACTCTCAAGCCCTTCACGCTAGTCTCAGGCATCACGAGAGCCATGTCGGCGCCAGACGCCTCGAGCTGCTTCGCCCAATTGCAGCGTGGATACTCGGCATAACTGACCGGTTCAACGTCGAGCTTGAATGGATCTGTCGTGTTTTCCACGCGGCTGCGGTTTTCGATCCAGTACGCTCCCTGCTCGGAGTGATGCTTCCACTCCCGACCGGCGAAGACCTCGTGTTCGTCCGTTGGCGGCACGGGCTGCAACAGCGTGCGAGATATGTTGCCGAGCTCAGCAGTGTCGCAATCGATCCCCAAAGGGTTGTTTGCTTCGTTCTGGAAGAATACGAGCAAATGGGAGAGATCTCGCGCTCGCAACTCTTTTCTAGGAACGGTCAGGATCCAGGTCAATGGAGACTCGCCTGGCTTACGTGGATCCTCGAGAACAAAGCACGCTGATTTCATGTCCGGGCGTGCGTTGATATTTCGGTGAATTCTGTTCTTGTAAGTGTTGTTGGTTCGCAGCGCGCGCGACGATACGTTGAGAAACGAGAGATCGAGAACGACGGTCCAGTTCACGCTCTTGCTCGTGGAGGTGACACCGGTAGAGCGCAGACGCGGATGGAGGGCTGTTCCTATGACGCCTTCTCCTGATGCTAGAACCTCGAATGACAGCTCATGCTCGATATGCAAGATCTTGGCACTACCCACATCGGGAATCTCGATGAGCAACCTTGCGACCGTGGGGCTGCCGGGCGTCGGGGGCTTGATGGCGAAGCTACCCACTGTGAGAGACCCGGTGTCGAGCGACATCGCGCCGTCGAGCGAGACCTCGAGCTTCTTGACCAATCGATTCTTGATATCGACGTTCCACGCGCCATCTAAGACCACGACGAGCTGGTGTTTGGAGGCACTTGTTACCGGGGACGTTTTCAGGACCTTGCCCCCTCCGGACGGGCCCGCGTCGGCGAGGACGTTGCCGCCCGTGGTTGCGGGTATCGCGTCGTCGGCGCCCGATTCTGTCCCGTAGATGAGCGAGGCGGCCTTGGCGGCGTCGCCTTTTCGCAGCGCAGCAGCGACCTCTAGCGGACGAAAAGGTATTCCGTGATCGGCCGTGTATTGCCACTGCTCGAGGCGAAGCTGCGTCGTCGCCGGCAGCTGAGCTAGCTCGAGCTCGAAGAGTAACGTCTGCCCTTGACGTTCGGCTTGCGACTCGTTCCATGCGCGAACGACTACCTCGTTCAGATCGCATGCCGTGAGCGTGGTCGAGGTCTCATCGGAAGCAGCGACCGCGATTCTCAGCGCGCCCTCCGCGTCGACGTCGATACTCTCCGTCACCTGTGACTTCCACTGCGGATACTCCGGCTCCCCCTTCTTCGCCTTCTTTCCGGGCACGGGAGGCTGAATCTCGTCGTCGAAGCAAAACAGCTCGACCCGCCGATTCTCCTCCGACTCGACGCCGTCGCCCTTGTCCTCGGTCACCGGGAAATACTCCCCGCAGCCGTGAATCTCGACACCGACGGTCGGCGGTAGCGTCGTCTCCTCGAGCTCCATGTACGCCCTGATGAGCTCGTGGCGCGACTTCGGACCGAGCTTCCCGTCTTCGTCGAGGTGTTGCCCCTTGGGCCGGTTGGCGTTGCTCCACTGCTGAAATCCGCGCACGTTCTGCTCGCACGGAAGCGCCGAGATCATGTGCGTGATCTCCAGATCGCCCCACTTCTTCTTGTCGGGAAATACCGTATCGAGGAACCATTTCTCCCAGCCGGGGACGTCGTTCTTCACGTACGCCTTGATCGCCTCGGCGCGCTCGACCGAGAGGTCGAGGTTGTAGTGCTCCTCCGCGACCGTGTCCGTGTGTCCGACCACGAGCAAGTTCCCCGAGCCGAGCTCGGCGTACTCGCGGACGACGCGACGAATGCCCGGAATCGCTGTCTTCCGCATGAACGACTTGTTGGTGTCGAAGTGCATCCCTATCAGCCGAACGCGAAGGTGCTGACGGCGGATCACGAGCAGCAGTGGCTTCTCGGATTCGAGCGGTACGCTGACGATGTCGTCTCGAACGTCTTCCACGCGGACGTTCTCTCCGCTCGGCAGCGGATGGTCGCCGGGTGGAAGCTTTCGCGCGCGGAGCTTCTTTCGAACCGTCGCCAGGCTGACGAATTGGGCGGAAGCGAAGGAGCTGCGAGCGTCGTCGACGCGGACGTTGCCTGCGCCGTTCGTCACCAGCTTGCGCGGCTTGCCATCGACGGTGACGACGATCTCGAGGTTGTCGAACGGCTTGCCGATCTCGTCGACCACCGTCAGCTCGAACCAAGTCGTCGCTTCGGGTTGCTCGAACGGCGGGGGAGGCGGCGCGTCCTTCGGAAGGCCGCTCGCGTCTCCGATGAGGTCGGGGATCGTCGAGGGAGCGGCGATGCTTTCAGCGATGAATAGCAGGCTGCCGATCTCGGCCGCGTCGAGGAGCGCGCCACGAAGCCGAGTCACGCCGACGACGTCGTCGTAGGTCACGAATGGCAACCGCCCCGGCAACAACTCGGCAGCCACGTCGGCAAGCACGCGAAGGGAGCGCGGCTCGGTCAGCCATCGATCGAGCGCCTTGGCGACGAAGATCAGCGGCATCGAGGGCGGCGCGGCGCCGACGACGTCACGACGAAGGAGCACGCGAACGCGCTCGAAAGGCGTCTCGAGATATGTGTCCGGCGTCACGCGGACTGTCCTTTTCGAGTCGAAGTGTCGGTGTGTCGGCACGCACCCGCCCGCGCTAGACCGCGAGGGGAGTCGAGATCTTGATCGATGTTCGCAAAGTGGACGTCCGACCGTCTGTGGCCGGTGGTCGTGAGTTTGGTCGGCTTGGCCATGTCGTCGCTGCGGTCTCGTCGGACGGAAGTGAGGCTACCCGAGGGTCGACACGGAGACGTCCGTAGTTGCGCCCTTGTCATCGGCCAAACCCGCAGGGAGTATCACCGCGAGAACCTGGCGCCGACGTTGAAGCCTTCGACGCGGGTCGGCTACGACGCGATCCTCGACGGGCCACGGCTTCGGCGATGGAGCAACCGGCACTCACCGAGCTCGACGCGACTCTCGCCAAGGCGAAGGTCAGTCTGGCCTTTCGTCGCAACCATCAAGTGCTCGTGCGAAGCATCCTGCGCGCTGCCCTGGTCGCGGAGTTCCTTCCGGCCATGCCCGATCTTCCGAAGTTGCTGAAGCTCGGGCACAAGGTCGCGAAGGTTCCTGCGACCGAGGAGGTCGATCGCGTGATCGCGGCGTCTCGTGCGCATCAACGCGTTGCACTCGCGCTCGCGGTCCATGCCGGTCTTCGTGCCGGAGAGATTCGCGGGCTTCGTCGCTGCGACGTCGACCTACGCGTCGGTCTCCTCACCATTCGAGAGAACCGATGCCATGGGAAGATCTCTGCGCCGAAGTCCGGCCACGAGCGCGTCGTCCCGATCGCCGACGCGTTGCGACCTCATCTGGTCGCAGCCTTCGGCTGTGGGACGAGCGACCCACGAGCCCACGTGTGTCGCACCCGCCTCGGCGAGCCGCTGTCCCAGAACAGCATCTACGACGCGCTCGAGCGCGCGCAGGTGCGTGCTGGTGTCAGCGGCTGGAAAGTGCACGCGCTCCGTCACCACTTCGTGACGACGCTCTTTCGTCGCGGGGTGGGCGCGAACGTCGTGCAGCGTCTCGCTGGCCATCACAGCTTGACGGTGACCCAGCGCTACGCGCACACCACCGAGATCGACCTCCGCGAGGCGGTCGCTTTGCTCGGCGGTGGTAACAGCGTGGTAACGGCCGCCAGCACCAGTCTCTGAAACTCTGCGCGCCCAGGAAGATTCGAACTTCCGACAACTGGTTCCGTAGGACTGTCGGGAAACCTGTACTTTCAGCCCCTTAGCCTCGCTGGTGGACCACCTGTGGGCCAACGCTGCCGCTTCCAACATTGGTCGGGACGGAATCGCTCATCGTTGCGGCCCGAGGAGAGGTTGCCGGCTCAGCGAGTCCTTGGCCATCCCAGACCACGGCAAGCGATTCTGCTTGTCAGGCCAGACGATCTGGAGCGCCCTGAAGTCGACGCCCCGGTGCCACCAAACTGCGAGGCCGAGCCATTCTTCGCGATTGGCTGCGGTTACCTCCAGAACGGCGCAGTCTAGATCGTCGAGCGCGCTACGTGTCGTCTCACCGGGGCGTAGCGCGGAGCCGCCACGGATGTCCGAGCCGATGTTGTTCAGGACGACGTGGAGCAATTCCTGCGACTGGCCCACCATCACTAGCTCGGGGTGCTTGAAAGTATCGGCCAAGCCGATTGTGAACGCATATCCCGGCCCCGAATCGTCCTCAGCGACGTAGATGACGTGCCAACCGTGCTTCTGAACATCTGCGAGGATCTTCTTCTCAGCCCGTCCTTGAGCCTCATCCAATGCGCGCGACATCGCTCTCTTCCTTTCTACTTGTTCTTACCGCCCCAACCGCCCGTCCCGATCTTGCCGCTGTCGATGAACTCCTCGGTGGTCATCCGGCCCTTTCGGCGATTGCAAGTGCGGCAGGTGTTCTGAAGATTGTCGATCGTATTGTTGCCACCGCGTGACTTGGGAATCGCATGGTCGCCCTCCGACTTGCGAGGGGTGGACTTCCCCCCTTGCTTCGTCTTGACGCCGCAGAATACGCACCGGCCGTCCGATTCCTCGTACCCTTCCCCTTTCGTCTTGCCGTCGAAGGCCTTGCCTCGTCCCTTGCCGCCCTTCGAGCCGACCTTCGGGCCGCCAGGTTGACCGAGCTTTGGCGGCGTGACCTTCTGCTCGTCCTTCTTTTTCGCCCAGAGTACGACATCCGACGCAGCGGTGCCGATGCTAAGGACGAGATCTCGCGAGAGAGACTCGAAGCTCGGCGCGGCTGCCGCTGAATGAGCCTCTGCGGCCTCATGCACGCCCCACACGACGAGCGCGGTTGCTCCGAGCGTGATCATTGCTGTCGCGCCGACGCCGAGAACAGCAGCGGGCGCGGCGGCAACGAATCCCGTCGCGTCGCTTCGTGAGACGGGATCTGCGTCGCCGTAAAGGTACGCGTTGGCTGCGGGCAGGCCGCGCCCCACGAGCGCTTCCGGCTGTTCGATGCGCAGCGGATCTGGCCGCGTCCACGCGCCAATGTCGGCCGCGTAGGCGCGCGCGCCCATCATGTCGAGCCCGACGCCGACGTCGCGCGGAGTGTTCGCGAACTTTCGCTCGATGCTGGTCGAGTCGTAGCGCGCGAGCCCGTACGGGTACGCGGCGAACTCGCCCCTGACCTTGCCGGAGCCCGAGACCTGCTCGTTCACGGAGCCGACGACGTCGTCGAGAAGAATCTCGTCGTCCTCGGAGAGCGTGAGGATAGTGCCGTCGGGCACATCGGGCGGAGGGGGCGGGCCGCCTCCATGTCCGCAAGCCCCGACGCTGAGAGCGAGCGCCGCGATGACCGCGGGCAAGGCGACCTCGAGCTGGCGCCGGTAGCGGGCACCGAGCGCAGCGATGAGCGCGAGCGAGACGAAGAACCAACCCGCGTTCATCGAGAGAACGCGCAGCCGAGCGGCGTGGGCTGCTGGGGGCTCTTCGGCCTTGGTTCCCTCGGTATCGGCAGCGAGCGCGGCCTGCGTCTGTCCTGTGGCGCTCGCGAGCCGCGCGATGCGGCGGTCACCGTGGACGAGGTAGCGAACGAGCTGCCCGTCGCGGACCTCGCTCCATGTGTCGAGGAAGTAAGTCACGTGATCGGTGCCATCGGAGCCGTGCTCGCGCGCGATGCGGCGGCTGGTGTCATCGAAGACGCTCTCGACAGATGCGCCCCCCTTCGTCTTCACGCCGACGAGGTGGTCCGCGTCGTCATAGGTGAAGCTCCGTTCCCCATCGTCGAGAAGACGGCCCTGCACGTCATAGCGGAGGACGCGGCCCTTGACGGTGGTGGGCGCGTGCGGTCCTGCGCCCTCGCCGTACTTGAGTGCGCCCGCGTCTAGGGCGGACACGGAGCTCGTGCGCTGCACGACGTTGCTCGATGCTGAGTAGGCCCAGCTCGCCTTGCCCCAGGCGCCTTCCACGCTGACGAGGCGATAGAGGTTGTCGTAGGCGTACTTCTCGCTGCGCTCCTTCTCCGCAGCGATGCCAGGCCGATGGTCCTCGACCGAGGCGATGCGCCCGGCGGGGTCGAGGTTCCAGCGGAGGTAGTGGATGACGTCGCCGCTCGCGGCGGTCGCACGCGCGTCGGTACGGCGCCGGTCGGCGTCGTAGCCGAAGAGCGTGGCGACGCCAGTGTTGAACGTGCGCTTGGTCTCCTGACCGTCGGCGTCGTAGTCAATCGTCAGCGCCTGGCCATAGCTGGTGACGATGCCACGCAGATCACGGTGCATGGCGATGGAGGAGCCATCGGGGAAGCCGTGGAGGATGTCGCGGTCTTGGGCGTCGTAGGAGGTCGTGGAGCGAAAGGGCTTCCCCTCGAATGTCTGCTCGACGGCGGTGATGCGCTGGCGCGCGTCGTAGGTGAGGGTCATGAGACCGCTCGGCGCTTGCACCGAGGCGAGCTTGCCGAGGAAGTCCTTCGCGTCGCCGCCTGCGGGGTTTACGTCGTAGGTGCGCGCAACGTCGGCGACGCCATCGCCGTTCCAGTCTTCCGCGACCGGGCGGCCGGGCAGATCGAACACGTAGCGGACCACGGCGCCGCCGGGCTTGTGATGCTCGACGAGGTTGCCCGTTTGGTCGTAGACGAAGGAGTGCTTGCCAGCGTCGGGGTCATCGACCACGAGCCTTCGCCCGCGCCCGTCGTAGACGTAGCGCGCGACGTTGCCCTCGGGATCGGTCTGCGACAGAAGCGAGCCCGAAGCGTCGTAGGCATAGAGCGCAGAGACGGGCTTTCCGCCCACGACCCACGTGGCGCTGACGAGCCGATTGAGCCCGTCGTGGAGGCTGGTGTTCGGGGTGTGCTCATACGGCGAACCGTCCGTCGCCTGTCCGCCGTCCCAATGCAGCGTCGAGAGCGGCGCATACGCGGTCTTTGTGACGATGCCGAGTTGCGAACGAGTGGCCACCTCGCGACCGATTGCATCGTTGGTCGTGATCGACGCCGGGCCGTCGGCGGAGAGCGGGGGCGCATCGTGACCGGCGGCGTCGAGGAAGCGAGGCTGGAAGTGCCGCCAGGTGTTGCCGCGTGCGTCGAGCACGCCGTTGTCTCGCATCACCCACCGATCGCCCGCGTCCGTCACCAACACGGCGCGATGCCGCGCAAGACCATCGAGGATCACTTCGGAGGTCTCGACCTCGGGACGGCCCGAGTGGATGCGCGCTTCGGCAATGGTTCGGCTGATCGGCGCGCCGTCGAGGTAGCGAAAGCGCTGCGTCGGGAGCTCGGAGGTGTCGCCCGGCCGGACGACGGAGGCGATGCGACCGAAGGCGTCGTAGTCGAAGGTAGAGACGGCGCCGTTATACGCAGTGAAACTCGTGATCAACCCGAATGCGGAATCGAACGAGGCGAGCGCGGTGAGTGTCTGCGTGCCGGTCTCGACCGACTCGGTGGTGATCGTCGTGTGATCGCTCGCGCTCCAACCAAAGCGGCGGTGCGCGCCGCGCGCGTCGACCATGTCGACGACGTGGCCATCGGCGTCGAACTTCGACCCATCGACCATCTCGAACTTCTCACCCTCGGGACCGACCCAGGCCTCGGAGCGAGTGAGATTGCCTCGTCCGACCTGCCCAAGAGGGAGCCCGACGAATGCGTCTCCGTCGTAGTAGTGGCGGGTGAGGCGAAGGCGCGCACCCTTTGCATCCTGCAGCTCCTCGCCCGCGATCCGTCCGAAAATCCAGTCGGTGGTGTTGTTCGCGAACGTCCGAATCGTGATCGCTTCGTCGTTGCCGGCGAGCTTGTCATCACCGACGACTTCGCCCCAGGTCTTCTCGGAGATGACGTTGCCGAGGTTGTCGTGATCCCACTCGGTCAGGGTCGTCCGCGCCTTCGCGAGGTCAGTCCCCTCGACATGCAACACGCGCTCGGCGCTCTTGAATGCGTACTCGACCTTGCGACCATCGGCGGCGGTCTCGAGGAATCGTCGCACGTAGGAATCGAGCGAGCGGCTGAAGATCGTGCCCGAGGTATCGCGGCTCTCGCTCGAGAGCACAACTCCGCGCAGCTCACGAAAATCGAGCCCGACGTCGAAGGTGCTCTCGTTCACGAGCGTTGGCGTGTGCTCGTCGCCGAGCTGCGTCTCGATGCCGCCTCCAAATCCGACGAAGGTGCGCTCGCGCGGTGAGAACGTGCCGTCCTTGTAGAGGTAGGTCGTGACGATCGATGGGTCACCGAGCCCATCGTCGATCGCGACCTTGGCGACGACGGGCATGGCGATGTTCATGCGGGTCGCCCAGGGTGCCGACGCATCGCGCGCGACGGCTGCATCGTGCGAGGCGGTGCCGTAGGTGATCGAGAGGGTCTTGCCGTAGCCGTTGTCGACCTTCGTGAGCAACCCCGCGCGTCCCTGCGGAAACACTTCGAGGTACTGCCAGGCCCCATCGGCCGAGCTCGAGACGTCGATCCAGACAATGTCGGTCGTACCGCTGCCGTTCATGTCGGCGAAGCGCACGGTCGTGGCCGGCCCCTTCGTCGGCGTCTTCGCGATGGTCTTCGTGTCGCCGAAGACGCCTGCGGCGCTCGCGAGCCGCACGTCGACCTGCGAGACGCCGACGTGGACGAGGTCGACCCATCCGTCGCCGTCGAGGTCATGGAGCTCCCAGGGGCTCGACGGATCCCACGACGGAACGCCCGTCGCGGTGACAGGCGCCTCGAACTTCCCGCGCCCTCGGCCGAGCCAATAGGCGAGGCTCTCCGAGCGCAGGTAGCAGAAGTCCTCGACGCGGTCGCCGTTCAGGTCGCAGAGCTGCGTGTGTCCGCCGTCGGAGAAGCGGAGTGGCTGCTTCGGGTCGACGGCGCCCACGTCGAGCGGTTCGGCCCAGTCCTTCCCTCCGACGTTGTAGCCGACGTAGAGATCGCCGCTTGCGGCGGTAATGAGCACGTCGGCGCGCCGGTCGCCGTCCATGTCGGCGAGGCGGGTATCGGGGTCCTCGAACGAGAAGTTTGGCGCGTGCCCCAGGGTGACGGCCGCGCCGAACGCTGTGTCGCTCTTCCCTGGAAGGTAGCGAAAGGAGCTGGTGCCGCTCTTGGCGAGCAGGTCGAGCGCGCCATCGGCGTCGACGTCGGCGAGCTGCACGCCGACGGAGGCGAGCTCGAGGGAGGGGCTGTCGCTCGGCGCCCAATCGACACCGGCCTTCCATGATGTGCCGTCGTGGTTGAGGTAGCTGCGGAAGGCGCCTGCCTTGGTGACGAGGAGATCAGGCAACCCGTCGCCGTTGAGGTCGGCGAGATCGACATTGGGATCCGCAGGTGACCGCCCCGGTGGGGTCTTCATCACGACGATCTGCCCATCGGTCGCGAAGGTCGCTTCGGCGTACTGGAGCGTCGCGCTCGGGAGCTTCGAGACGCCGTCGCGGCCGGTGAGTGTGACCGAGGCAATGCGCGAATGCGCGCTTGTCCCGTATCCGATGTCGTAGCGCCGGACGAGCGCGCCACCGTGCTGCACGATCACGCTCTTGAGGCGCTTGCCGATCGTCTGCTTGATACCGAGGTTGAAGAACGTGTGGACGTCGGTGCGCGTCTCGTAGTCGAAGAGGACTTCGTTCCGCGCCTCGGGGTTGAAATCGTTGTAGGTGACCTTGGTGAGAAGGGCATGCCCGCTCGAGGTGTCCCACGCGTACGAGATGACGTGGCCGTGGAGGTCGCGCTGCTCGCGAAGTAGGTACGTCGCGACATAATCGCCCTCGGCCTCGGTGAACCCGTCGCCGCCGAAGCGGTATGTGAAGCCGCTCTTGTCGCGCGCCTCCCAGCTCTTGCCATCGGCAGCGCGCTGCACGCGCACGAACGCTCCGCTCTCGTACTGCGGGCGGAAGGTGCCTGGACTGATTTCGAGGAGGTCGCAGGGGATGCCCATGCCGACGAGCTCGAAGACGTCGCTCGCGTCGAAACGGGGCAGGCCGTTCTCGACGCGGCGACGCAGCGCAGGGACGCCGCCGAGTCGGAAGCCCATGCCGAGCTCGGTGACGCCGCCGCCGCTGTCGTAGTCGAGCGAGAGGCTCGGCTGAAAGCCGTTCGAGCCCGGAGGCACGGCGATGTCGAAACCATAGGACGCGGTGCCGCTGGCGAGAGAGGGTACGAAGTTCTTGCCGAGGCCTTCGATGGAGCCCGGGCCTTTCGGGAGGCTCATGCGCGTCGGCTGGACGCCGCCGCCCGCGGAGGCGGTCGCGAGACAAAGGGAGACCGTTGCCGCGGAGGCCGCAGCGAGGAGCAAGCGCTTCATAGGAAACCTCGGGGCCGCGTGTTGCGTGCGGCGTGGCGGGGAGAGCACGCCCCGTGCCTCTCCGCGTCCTTCAAGAAACCACTACGAATTCGGAGCGCCGCATTTCGCGGCGAGCCAGTTTTTCCGGAATCGTCTGGAATCGTCCGGTGGAGACCGGAAAAAACCGGACGAAACCGGAAAGCGGCGGGAGTCAGTCGAGGTGGAAGGACGCGTGCTTCTCACCATCTGGGCCGCGGCTGAGGCCGTTCGCTCCGCCAACGCCCGGCTTGCCGAGCTCCACGGTGGTCGACGCGTCGAGTGCAGTCGTCGCGCTCTTCACGGTCGCGACACCGAGAGCCCAGCCACCCGCGGATCCGCCGCCGTGCGCGCCAGCTCCCCCCGCGCCGCCGGGCGCACCGTAGTCGGCGCAGTTGAAGGTGTCGGACGTGCAGACGGAACAGGTCGTGTCGCAGGCAGGTGCGCTGCCAATGCCACCCGCACCGCCTGGACCTCCGGCGCCTCCCGCGCCGCCTGCGCCGGCGAACCCTGTGTGAAGGAGCGAGCGCGTGATGGTGAGCTCGCCGCCGAGCGCGAGGACGCAGACCGAGCCACCCGCCGCGGTCCCTCCGGTTCCAGCCTTGCCGGCGCAACCACCACCGCCGCCCGAGCCGCCCTCGTAGCGGCATCCCCCGGCGCCGCCGTGACCGGCCACCGCATCGGGGTGACCATCGCCGGCATTCCTCCACTCGAGGAGACCCTCGGCGGTGAGGGTCGGCAGTCGTCCGCCGTCGGTGCCCGCGCTACCGGGACGCCCGGTGCTGCCGGGATGCGCCGGAACCTTCGCCGAGCAGTCGCCCGCGGAAAGCCCTTCGTCGTTCGCGGAGCCGGGCGAGCCGCCCAGTGCCGCGAGTACCACCGAGCCATCACACGAAGTCTTTCCGGACTCATAGCGGCTCGTCGCCGACGCGCCCGCGCTACCGGCGAGGCCGTCGGCGCCGTTGGTACCGCTCAGCCCGTTGCCTGCGCGGAGGGCGACGTCGTCGAGCGTGAGCTTCTTCGCGGAAGTGCGGAGCACGTACGCGGTCGGACTCTTCGGATCCTCGGCGTCGGCGCCGACGAACATGAGATGCGCGAACGACGCATCGTCGGGCTTCGACAGGACGAGGCCGCTACTCGGCACGGAGATGGTGGTGCTCTCGCGTTTGGGCGCTCCCTTGAAGGTCGACTCGTAGCCGCCGACGATTTTCCAGGTCCCTGGGAGGTCCAGCGTCTTGGGCGCGTAGAGCCCTCGCGCGAGCATTACGTAGCCGCCCGACTTCACCGCGCGGAGCCCGGCCTCGATGCTCTTGAGCGGGTGCGCGGGGTCGCCGGTGTTGCTGTCGAGACCGGTGTCCCCGTTGACGTAGACGTCGCGAGTAGCAACGCCATCGGCATTATCGCAGTTGGAGTCGACGCCGAGATCGTCGGGATCGTCGGCTCCGGCGCACGCCTCGCTCGAGCCGTCGCGCGATGGGTTTTCCGTGTCGGTGGCCGTGCCGGAATCGCCTTCGAGGCGAGCGCCTGAGTCGACGTGCGGGCTCGTGTCGGAAGCGCCCGCGTCAGGGTTCGCGTTGCCGGCATCGCCGGCGCCGCCGCCACAAGCCGCAAGCGCGAAAGAGGAGCAGAGGAGGAGCGCGATATTGGTCGCGCGGCGGATTTCTTGGGAGTGCATGACTGACCTCGCAGACGTGATCGGTGGGGCGCCTACTTGCCGATGTCGGCGAGGCACGAGAGGTTGAGGGAGATGGGGGAAGCGTGCCGCGGCACGGCCTGGTGGCTGACCTTCAGGACGATGTCGTCGACCTTGGAGATGTCGATGTCGGCGTTGGTCGGCGCGGCCGAGGGGCCGGGGATGATGAGCTTCCAGGTGGAGCGCGCGACGCTCTGACCAAAGAGCGAGGTGTTGGGGCGTGGCGCGTCGCCGAAGGAGTTCACACCGGCCTGAATGACTGCGACCATCCCGTCGCTCGCCGATTTGGAGGAGCCGAGCGACCACGTTTGGAGCGCGTCGACGGAGGTCGTGTCGCAGGAGCGTACGAGCGCGTTGCCAGCGACGGCGATGTTCACCTGGGCTTGGTTGTCGCCAAGAAAATCGCCGACGAGCTGGGCCTGCACGGCCTCGATGCGATCGTTGCAGACGTCACTCGACCAGAGGCGGTTGCCGGGGAGGAGGTTCGTGGCGAAGGTGACACCGACGCCGCCTTGCCCGTCCAGGTTCTGGTTCTGGAGAAGGAGCTCCCGGAACTGGTCGCCCGCCGAGAGCGTGACGCCCGTGACCGAGTCAGTGCGCGGCGCGGTGATGCCGAGAAGCTGCCGGACCGAGATGGTCGCGGCGTATTCCTGAGGCGCCCCGTACGCCTTGCGCGCGTCGTTGAGGATGCTCGTGTAGCAAGCGGCGAGAGCTTCGAGGCTCGCGCCGTTGTGCGCGTTGATGACCGCGCCCTCGATGGCGGGGATCTGCTGGTTGATCTCGTACTCGAGCGCGGTGGCTGCGAGGTACATCTCACGCTGCGCTCGGGCTCGTGCGGAGACGACGGCGAGCGCGAGGTCGTCGCGCAGGATGCGGAACGACGGGTCGTTCGACGGGTCCTTGTCGATGAGCGCGAGGGTCTTCTGCCGCTCGTCGAGGGTGCGCCGCTCGTTGGAAATCATGTTGCGGAGCCGCACCTGGCTTTGCAGTACCGCGAGCACGTCGCCCTGCATCTCGACGCCGAGCTGGGCGAGGTCGACGACTTCCTTCTGGATGTTGGCCATACCGGCGATGAGCTCGACCTCCTTGCTCGCCGATTCCATGCGCATCGACTGCGCCGTCTGAAGCTGGACCTTCTGCACCTCGAGCTGGGTCTTCATCAGGCCGATGGCAAGCTCGACCGCGGCCTCGCCGAGCGGCGCGCCCCCGTTGAGCACCTGCGCGTGCGAGGCCACCTCGATGGCCTTCATCTCTGCGTCGAACACGCCCTCAGCCAGCGTGAGGGCCTCGACCTGCTTGCCGTTCTTGTCGAGGAAGGTGAGCGTGGCCTCGTGCACGCGTTGCGTATCGGCGAGTGCGCGCTGGTCGATCGCGATCTTGTCCTTCATGCCCTGAAGACGAGCTTGCGACGCGTGGAGGCGATCGATGACAACTTGCACGTCGAGACTGCTGACGCCGACGTCGCCGGCATCGTCCTTGCCGCAGGTGCTCCAGTCGCCGCTGCTCGCAGTGGCGTCGGGCTTGAAGCTCGTGCCGCACGCGGTGGCGAACTCCTTGTCGTAACTGTCGCGCACGCTCTTGAGCTGGTTTTGAAGATCCTTCGCGTTGAGGTCGCAGGTACGCTTGTCGTCCATGAAGCGGAGCTCGACGGCCTTCTCGGAGGAGACCTCCACCATCGCGGCGGCGAGCTCTTGCTCGAAGTTGGTAGAACCCTTCGAGACCGCTTCGGGCTGGTAGACGAACGGCACGAACCCGACCGGCACGCCGAAGGCATTCGCGCCCTTCGAGAGCGCGGTGAACCCACTGTCGAGCGGGTTGAGCATGCCGACGTACTTCACGCGGACGCTCGGCGGCACGCTGCCCCACTCGCGCACGATCTCGGCGAGCGCGGCGGCCTCCAGGTACGTGACGAGCGCGCGCTCCTGCGCCTTCAGTGCGAGCGTCGGATCGGTGCCGACGCTGGCCGCTCCGATGCGTGCACGCTCTCCCTCGATGGTGCTCATCGTGGCGAACAGGTCCGCCATCGCGCGTGCAGACGGATACGTGTCGCTCACGGTCGTGGTGTCTCCGACGCCCGGGAGGTCGCCTCGTGCCGCGTCGGGCGACATGCTCCGGAGGTACTCGAGCGCCGCGGGCTGCACGACCCATGTCGCTGTCGGCCCGAGCGCCTTCATCGCCGCGTCGTAGCGCGCAGCCTCGGCAGAGATGCCCGAGATGAAGGACGATCCGAGCGCGCCCACCACGTGGTCCTTGGCGACGAGGAGCGCGGGCGCAACGGTCTCGCTGACGAGTCGTCCGAACGTCTTGCCCATGGCGGTGTCGGCCGTGGTGACGGTGGCCGCAATGCTCATGGCGCAAGCAACCGGAGCGACGAGGCCGCACTGCGGCGTCGCGTCGGCGCGCTTGCCTGCTGTTAGGGACTTAGAGCAAGCGGTGACGATCGGTACGAAGGGCGCACTGCCATCGCGCACGATCATCGCCGCATTGAGAGGCTTTGCGTAGGCCGCTTCGATCTTCGCGATCGCCGCGGGGATCGTCGGGCTGCACGAGCCGCCCGCGCAGACGAGGTTTGAGCACGCGGTATCCTCGGCCCAGCCGAAAACCGAGGGGCTGAGCCAGGTGTCCTTGCTCGGCGAGGCAGGCATGCTCGCCTCGTCGCCGACGCGGAACGACGGGTCCGCGCTCTGCGTCTCGTACTCGAAGACGGCATGACCCGTGAGCTTCACCGGCTCCGAAAAGAGACCGTAGACGGTCTCCTCGAAGGTGCCTTCTAGGTTGCCCTTCTGCGTCGGCTTCACTTGAAGACGGAGCTTTCGTCCGAGGTCGCGCTGGAAGTGGTTCCGCTCGCCGCCGACCGCGTGGTCGATGCGCTGCGCGATGGTGACGTCGACGCCAGCGCTCACCGTGAAGGAGCCATGCCCGGTCACGTCGCCGTCCGCGCCGGCGGGGAACAGCAGCGACTCGCCCGAAACGACGTGAAGCGACACATCACCGCTCGTCTCGAGGATTTCTAAGCCGATGCGCGTGTCGCCGAGCGAGACGGCGCCACCGTCGTAGCGGAGGCTGCCGTGGTACTTGCCGGTCACGCCGTTGTGGATGGGCGCGCTCACGACGACGTCGCCAAGTGTCGTGTGCACCTTGATCGAGCCGGCGACGTCGCGGCCTTTGAGCGCGGCGCTACTCACCGCGAAGGTGAGTGTGGTCGAGCCCGTGAACTCCCCGCGCGACGCGGTGATCGAGAGATGCGGCGCGCTCAGCTCTACGCGGTAGCGCACCGGATCCTTGGAAGTGCTCGTCAGCGTCACTTGAAAACTCGTATCGCTGCCCGAGAGCATCGCAGTGCTCGGGCTCGCGCTGACCGCGCCGAGGTACGTGGCAGTCGGCGTCGGATCGCTGTCGACCACGCCGGGGGGCGTGCAGCGCGCGCGTGGCGAGCAGGTCAGCGCTCCGGTGCAGGGGTCGACCGTGTTGCATGCCTGCGTGCATTCGCCGAGGTCGCAGTGCTCGCCCGCAGGGCAGTCAGCGGAGATGATGCAGACCGGCCGATCGGCCATCGGCGGAGGCGTCTGCGCGTTCACGCCGGTGCCGGGGCCGTTCGGGTCGGGCTCACTCGAGGAGCCGCTGCTGCCGCACGCGCCAGTGAAGCCGGCGATGAGAAGGGGAACGAGCGAGCCGAGGCGCGCAGCGCGAACGAAGAGTGAGGTCGAGGTGTTCATGACGAAGAAATCCTTTCGAGAGCGTTGCGTGGCTCAGGGCATCTGCATGTTGAGAGCGGCGCCGTCCGGTCCATCGGGGCCGCCGCGCCCGTGACCGCCCTTGCCGCCGGCGCCGAGGTTGAAGACGACCGACTCGCTCGCCGTCGGCGCGGTCTTGCCGGTCCAGAAGATCCCGAACGAAGGCCCGCCGCCGCCCGCGCCGCCCGATCCACCCGCACCGCCGCGACCACCGCGACCGCCAAGAGATCCCTGGCACCGGCCCGGAGTGGTGCCGTCACCTCCGCCGCCGCCGTCACCGCCGGCCTGGCCGACAGTGCCCGAGCTCGCGTCGCCGCCGTTGCCACCCCCGCCGGTGGTGAGGGTCGAGCGCGAGACCGTGACGTTGGGCGAGTCCTTCACCAGCAGACCGATCGACGCGCCACCTGCGCCGCCGCCCTGTCCGCCGTCTCCACCGCACCCGCCGGAGCCGCCTTCTCCGCCGCCGCCGCCATTGCAGAAGTGGCGATCGATCCCACTCGACGAGAGGAGGAACGCATTGCCGCCGCTCCCGCCGCTGCCGCCCCCGCCGAGGCCGCCCGACACACCGTTCGCGCCAGTGTTGCTCGCGACGTAGCCCGCGCTCGAGATGCCGCCGAGCCCGAAGGCCGCCGACGCGCCCACGGTGCCAGTGGCGCCGTCGCTGCCGTCGCGACCGGGGTTGTCGACGCCAGCAGAGACCGCACCGAATGCGGCGCCGATCCCCGCCTGCCGATCGGCGCCGTCCAGCACGCCACCCTTACCGCCGGAGCCGCCTGGAGCCGCGCACGTCGCACCACCGCCGCCGAGGCCCGTGAAGGTCGAGCCGCCGGCCGCCTGATGCGAGCACCACAGTGGATTGTCGGTCGCATAACGCATGCACGTCGTCGGAGGTGGCGTCTGACCCCCGGCGCCGCTCGGTGCGTGCGAGCTCGTGCCGGTCGGCGCGGCGCCCGCGTTGCCGCTCGACCCATCCCCCGCGACGAGCTGCGCGTTGTGAAAGAGGATCGCGCCGGTCGAGTCTTTCACGAACACCGCGACGGAGCTCTCGCTCGACTTGGAGGCTGAGCCCGCCGTGAATCCGATGCGATCGATCGTGAGGGCGCTCGGGAGCGAATCGACGGTGAGCGGAATGCCCGAGGTCGGGAGGACGTGCGCGACGTCGGCGACCCGCTTCCACGAGCTCTTGCAGTCGTAGCCGCCGAAGATGCCGACGAGCCCGACGCTCGCCGCGTTCAGCGTAAGCGTCTCGAAGTAGCTCCCGTTGCAGACGTAGACCGACTTTTTCTCGCTTGCTGCCTTGGTGATGGCGTCGCGAATGCTCTTGAGCGGCGCGGCGATCGTGCCGCTCGCTCCGTCGACGCCCGAAGGCGCCACGAACACGGCCTTGGAAATATCTCCGTCGATGCCATCGCAGTTCGTGTCCTTGAAATCGTCGTCGGGGACGTCTTCGCCCGGCTTCGGGGTGCAGCTCGGGCCGGCGTCGGCAAGCGCGCCGTCATGCGCGCCGCTCCCCGTGTCGAGGCTCGGCGAGTTCGTGTCGGCGCCCGTATCGAAACCGGGGAACGCGGTGTCGGTCGAAGGATCGCTCCCACTGTCCGCAGTAGAGGACGGATCGCTTCCGGCGCTGGAAGAGCAGGCGCAGAGGAACGCGAGAAGCGACGACAGAACGAGCGGGGTGCGGGACATCGAGGACATGACAAAGCCTCCACGCGCGCACCTCGATGCGAGGCGCGATGCGGCTTGAGTGGATGGAAACGAGGAAAGAGCGTCAGTGCGCGAGGTGGAGAAGCACCTCGTCGATCGAGATCGGTTTTTGGAAGAAGGCCTCGACGATGTCCGCGTGCTGACACGTCGCGAACGCGGGAGGCCGCTCGCTGCTCATGAGAAAGCGACGTGTGTTCGGCGAGTACTCGGCGACCTGCGTGAGGAGCCAGAGCCCATCGGGGCCAGGTCTCATGTGGTGGTCAGCGATCACCACGCCGAACGCTTCCTGACGGAGCAGCGTGAGTGCGGCGGTCGCGTGCGGTGCCGTCGCGGCGCTGAGCTGCCTCGATCGAAGAAGTCGGGCGAAGCTGGAGCGCGTAGCCTCGCTGTCGTCGACGACGAGGATGCGCAGCGGCTCGGGGGTCACGGTCGGAGTCATCGGAGTGACGAGGCCATCAGCAACGGCCGTGCCGGCTCCGCAGCACGCGAAATCGTGCAGATTTTGAAGATCGCTCGCAGCTCGACCTCACCGCGATTCCGGGAAATTCCGGAGTCTTCCGGCGCTCACCGGAAAACGCCGGAAGAAACCGGAAAGCCGAAGCGACCCCGCGGGGACATGGTGACGAGCGCGGGCTTCGTTTCACGGCCTCGGCTATTCTCCCGCTTGTCCCCCATGACGACGGCAGTGACGGGCGCCGAGACGCTCGAAGACAAGCTCGAGGCCGAGCGCCGACGTGAGGCCATCGTCCCGGCGATTGTGCTGATTTTCGCCGCTGGGAAGCCCTGTTGCGAGGTCGTGCCCGTCCGCGCTGGCGCGCCGGTACGCCTTGGACGAGACAAGCTCGGGGGGCGTATCTTCGCCTTCGCGGACGGCCACGTTCGGCTCGCCGACGGGCTCGTCTCGGGGCACCACGCCGACGTCTCGCACGACGGAGAAGCCTGGACGGTGCGCGACAACGCGAGTCGCAACAGCACCTACGTCGAGGGGCAGCGCGTCGATGGCTCCGTGCGCCTGGGCGCACCGACCGTCCTTCGTGTCGGCGGCTCGATCTTCCTCTTCGTACCGGACAGCGTGCGGTTTCGGCGATCGAGCATCACGATCGAAGGTGGACGCGTGCGCGGACTCGACACCTCGGCGCTCGAGGCCGCGCTAGAGAGCGCGGCGCGCGCCGGTATGAACGTCCTCATCTCCGGGGAGAGCGGCACCGGCAAGGAGGCGATGGCGCGCAGGTTCCACCTCGCAGGCCCGCACTGCGCCGGCCCGTTTATCGACGTCAACTGCGCCGCGATCCCGCTGGCCATCGCCGAGGCCGAGCTCTTCGGCGTCCGCAAGGGAGCCTTTTCCGGCGCGACGGCGGACCGGCCTGGCATCATCGCCGCAGCCGATGGCGGCACGCTCTTCCTCGACGAGGTGGGCGAGCTCGAGCTCTCGGTGCAGGCGAAGTTGCTCCGCGTGCTCGAGACGCGCCGAGTGCAGGCGGTGGGCGCGACCACGCAACGCGCCGTGCAGGTGCTCATCTGCGCGGCCACGCTCCGCGACCTCGAAGCCGCTGTGGAGCGAGGCTCGTTTCGAGCGGACCTTCTCGCACGCCTCGCGCAGCGTCCGATCGAACTGGCTCCGCTGCGCAGTCGCCGTGAAGAAATCCCGTTCTTCGTCCAGCTCATCCTCGATCAGGTCGGCTGCAAGCTGCCTCCGAGTGCGCGCTTCGTGGAAGCGTGCGTGCTTCGCTCGTGGGCGGGGCGAAACGTGCGGATGCTTACGACCGAGGTGACGCTCGCGGCCGAAGCCGCGGGGCTCGCGGAAGCGCCGGAAGTGAGCGAGCTGCACCTGCGCCCCGAGCGCGTCATGAGCACGCCGCCCGAACCTACGGCGCCGCTCCAATCGTCCGCGCCCGTCGCGATCCGTACTGCGCGTGAGCAGCTCGCTGCGCGACTCCTCGAGGCTTACAAGAAGACGGGCAACGCGATTGAGGCGGGCAAGCTCGTCGGCCTCAAGAAGTCACGCGCCTACGAGTTGCTCACCGAGCTAGGCGTCCGGCCGCGCAAGGGCGATGGAGAGACCGATGGCGAGGCGTGATTCCGCTTTCTTCCGGTCCTTTCCGGCGCGCGCCGGAAGTTTCCGGAATTTCCCGGAATGCCGCGCACGAACCCGTACGCGTCGCAGGCGGCTTTCCCGTGATTTGCGTGTCGCTCGGCGTAGGCACGGGAGGTGCTCTGCCCACCGCGCCATGCAAGCCCTCTCACTTTACGAACCGCAGCGCGTCCTGCACCTTCGCGTGTGGGACTCCGTCGGCACCTGGATCGTCAACCGCATCTTCGAGCCGAACGACTTTCCGCTCTATCTTGGTCGCGACCGACGCGCCGACATCCTCATCGACGAGCCGTTCGTGTCGCGGAGGCACGCGCGCCTCGATCGCGATGGCGATGTCATCGTGCTCACGGACATCGGCAGCAAGGCCGGCACCTTCATCTTTGGCGAGCCGATGATGGGGCGCCTTCGCTTGAACGAGCCGCACCGCTTCAAGGCCATTTTCAATTCGTTCGGGCTCGGCGCGCGCGGTGACTTCTGCCCGGTTCATGTCTCGCTCTGGCACCACCACCGCGACTGCCTTCCGCGGGATCCTCAGCAGCTCGTCGAGATCCCGCCGGGCCCCGCCTACAACCCGTTCGGCTACGAACAACCGAAGAGCGCCCGATGAGCTCCTACTACGGTGAGGATCTTCGCCCTGGAGAGCTCATCCCCAACACGCACTTCACCTTCGAGTGCGTCCTCGGCCGGGGCGGTTACGGCACGGCGCTCCTCGTGCGCGATCCAGTGCTCGGGAGCCGCCTCGTCCTGAAGGTGCTCGAGAGCATTCAGGCGCCCGAGGCCGTCGGGCGCTTTCAGCGTGAAGGCCAGATCCTCCGACGCCTCGATCATCCCGCGATCGTGAAGGTCTTCCACGCCGACGTCATCATCGACCCGCACGGAGGCGGTGCGATGCGCATCCTCCCGTACGTCGCGATGGAGTACCTCGAAGGCGAAACGCTCGCCGCGTTGCTCGACCGACGTGGCGCGCTGCCGGTGGTCGAAGCGCTCTCGATGATGGCCGAGCTGCTCGACGGCATCGAGGCCGCCCACAAGATCGACGTCGTGCACCGTGATCTCAAGCCCCAGAACGTGATCCTGGCCCGCATCGGCAGCGGGCGCGAGCTCAAGGTGAAGCTGCTCGACTTCGGCATCGCCAAGCTCACCCAGGAAGAGGACGGAGCCCCAGGCAGGCAGCTCACGGTCAAGGGCGCCATCCTCGGAACGCCGCGCTACCTCTCGCCCGAGCAAGTGGAAGGGACCGCCATCGGACCGTACACCGACATCTACAGCGCGGCCGTGGTCCTCTTCCTGATGCTCACGGGCCGCACTCCGTTCGAGGGCGATCTCGAGGCGCTCTTTCGGCAGCACCTCTTCGAGACGCCGCCCCGCCTCGCGAGCATCGGCGCTGGTGGGCCGTTCTCCCCGGAGCTTGAGAATCTCGTCGCTGCGCAGCTCGCCAAGAAGCCGCACGAGCGTCTTCAGCGCGCGACCGACTTCGCCAGCGCGCTCCGCAACATCGCCCGTCAGTACGTCGACACCTACCGCAGCGCGCCGGTCAGCGTCGATGCGCCCACGCTCTCCATCCTCAACCCTCAAGCGATCTTCAACGACGTTACGGCCGTCAGGTCTGCGCACTGGCCGACGGACGGCTCGACGGTGCGAGCGGCGCCGGCAAGCATGCCGCCAGCCGATGCGACGATCGACGACCCGAAGGAGCTCACGGAGCAAGCGGCGTCAGCGTCAGCCTCCGTTGCGCCGCCAACCGCTCCCGCGAGAGTCGTCGTACCGACAGGCGTCTCGCACGTGCGTCGACGCAACCCTTATCTGCTCGCGGGGGCTGCCTTCCTCGCCGGCGGGCTGGTCGTGGGGATCACGCTCTTCGGGCGCCGCTACGACGCGCCTGCCACCAAGGCGTCCACCTTTGACAGCAGTGGCGCGAACTCCACCGCGCCTCCGGCGGCGAGTCCACCACCGGGCGCGGCAACGTCAGCGCTACCCCTCGCTGCAGTCGAGCCGTCGGCTGCCCCATCGGGGACCGTGGCGCCAGCCGCCATCCCGGCTCCGACCGTCTCACGGACGACCGCACCGCCCGAGGTGAAGCCACCGTCCTCGAAGACCACGAGTGCGACAACGACGAAGCCCGGCGCCAAGACATCATCGCCACCCGTTGCGCTCACGATGCCACCTGTCGCGAGCCCTCCGCCCGCAAAGAGTGTAAGTGCCCCGACCTCGGCCGCGACGGGTCTCGACCCGAGTGGCTTCGACGATCGCAAGTAGGAACGACCATGCGCAGCCACCGTCTCATCACGCTCGCGCTCGCAAGCGCGCTTGCAGTCTCCTCCGTGACCACCGCGACCCTCGCTTCCGACGCGGTCGCGCAGAAGCTCTTCGACGATGCGAAGGCCCTCATGGCGGCGAAGAACTTCGCCGAAGCCTGCCCGAAGCTCGAGCAGTCGCAGCGCATCGAAACCTCCGAGGGAACGCTGTTCGCTCTCGGCTTCTGCCACGAGAGCAACGGCCAGCTCGCAAGCGCCTGGCTCGACTACAAAGACGGCCTGGCGAGCTCCAAGAAGAGTGGAAACGCGCATCGCGTGGACCTCGCCACGCAGGGCATCGCCCGCATCGAGCCGCGCCTTTCGACGCTGACCGTCAAGTTGCCCCTGAACGCGGCTAGCGGCGTTGTCACGCTGGACGGGAAGCCCTTCGTTGCATCGTCCGCGGTCCCCGTCGACGGAGGCGCGCATACGCTTCGCGTCACCGCGGACGGCAAGAAGCCCTACGAGACCTCCGTGCAGGTCGGCCTCGAGAAGGATGCGAAGACCGTGACGGTGCCAACGCTCGGCGACATGCCGACAGCCTTGGATGTCGCAACCCCCGACGATGAGAAGAAGGCGCCGACGATGGCCTACGTCCTCGTCGCAGGCGGAGCGGTCTTCACCCTCGGCGCGATTGGTGGACGCATCGCTGCGGTCGCGGCGATGGACCAGCGGCGAAGCGACTGCCTCCAGCAGCTTGCTACTGCCTGCGACGACACCGGCAAGAGCAGGGTGCGAACTTGGGAGACCCTCTCATGGGTGAGTGCTGGCCTCGCGCTCGCGAGCTTTGGCGGCGCAATCTACCTCTACACCACGGCATCGAAGAAGGAGCAGGCTGCGCCAGCAGCTGCATTTGTTCGCGTCGTTCCCAACGTTGGCGGCTTGCAGCTCGAGGGGGCCTTCTGATGTCACGCTCTATCTGGACGTCCCTGGCCCTGCTCGCTGCGCTGTGCTCGGGATGCATCGACCTCAACGCCCCTGCTGCGTGCACCGACGACAACACGCCATGCGAGGACAGCGGCGATGCGACGGCGGACACCTCCACTGCTGATAGCGGTGCAGACACCAAGCTCGATTCCGCGCGCGACGCGGCCGATGCCGCCGACACGGCCGACTCGACGCCGGTCGACACGGGCGTCGACAGCACCGTCGTCGACTCGGGAACGGTTGATTCGTCGGACGCAGCCGATACGGCGGACACGGCCCCTCCCGTCGACACCGCGACATTCTGCACGCCGCTCGCGTACATCTGCGCGGGTGCCGCTGGTAACGAGCTCCAGCGCTGCCGAGGCGATGGGTCGGCCTACGATCTCGTAGCGACGTGCCCAAGTGCCGCGACGTGCAGCCCGTCGCTCGGACGCTGCTCGGCGTGCACGCCAGGTGACATCTCGTGTTCGGGTCAGCAGCTGATGAAGTGCGACGCGTCCGGCATCTCGTCGTCGCCGTTCGGCACGGCCTGCGTGAGCGGAACGTACTGCGATCCTGCCGGCGGTGGGCGTTGCGACCCATGCCTCAAGAACGCGTTCTTCTGCCTCGGCAAGAACCTTCGTCAGTGCTCGGCGGACGGCGCATCCTCGTCGCTCATCGAGGCTTGTGCGACGCCGGAGCTGTGCGCTGCGAGCGGCGCATCGGGTTGCGTGGCCCCGAGCTGCACAGCTGGCGCGACGCGATGCTCGAGCAAGAAAGTCCAGACCTGCAACACGGCAGAAACGGCGTGGACCGACACGACCACTTGTCCGCTTCAATGCGGCACCGGGGCCTGCCTGACCGTCGTTGAAATAGCTACCCACGCTCAGAGCTATGTGACGTGCGCGCGTCTTTCAGACGGAAGCGTCTCTTGTTGGGGATGGAACGGCGCGGGTCAAATCGGCGATGGGAGCACTTCAACCGGACCATTCCTCAGCCCCACGTTGGTGGCTGGAATCAACGCGAAGCAGATCACGGTGGGAGGCTTTGCCGTTGGGGCGCGCCTTGCCGACGGAACCGTCACGTTTTGGGGCACTGCATTCGATACGCTCGCGGTTGGCACGCCCGCGAGCGTCGCCGGGGTCGCGTCGGCAGTGGATTTTCAGGTTGGCAGTCGGCACGCCTGCGCTCGGATTTCTGACAGCACGGTGAAGTGTTGGGGCAAGAACGCCGTCGGGCAACTTGGTGATGCCACAACGACTGATCGGTGGGTACCAACGACAATCACTAATCTCGCAGGCTTCGCGGACCTCGAACTCGGACAAAACTTCACGTGCACCAAGTCCAGTGCTGTCCGGTGCTGGGGCGACAACTTCGCGGGACAGCTCGGCGACGGCACGACTACCGCTCGCTGGGCGCCCACGACACTCAGCGGGCTACCGTCAACAGTCCAGGTCGCGGTCGGCGCGACCTCGGCTTGCGCGGTGAATTCCTCGGGGTCAGTGAACTGTTGGGGCACCGGGCCGCTCGGCGATGGAGCCTCGCAACACCTCGCGCCGAACACCGTTGGCGGACTTAGCTCGATTGCTCAAGTCGCAGTTGGTTCGGGACACGCCTGCGCGTTGACGACGACAGGCACAGTACTTTGTTGGGGCGACAACTCGAACGGTCAGCTGGGCAATGGAACCACCACGACGAGCGCAACTCCTGTGGCCGTGTCAGGCCTCTCAGGCGTCGCTCAGATCGTCACGGGACAGGGGCACACGTGCGCACGACTCACCACGGGGCTGGTGCGATGCTGGGGGCAGAACAATGTCGGTCAGCTCGGCGACGGAACCACTACCAATCGCTCGACCCCCGTCGCCGTGACCTGGCCGTGAAGGAGCTGCAGCAAGGGGCGCGCAACGCCCACGGCGCCGCGACGCTATGCCTTGACGATGCCGTTGGGCCATCGGTAACCGGTGAGCCCGAACGCGTGGTCGGTCGGAGTGGTTGAGAGCCCCGCACCGCCGGCAGCGGTGCCGTAGACCGTCTGGCAGAAGACAATGAACCCCGTTCGCGTCGTGCCGCGCTCGGCCGGCACGCGTCCCGCAGCGAGTCCTCGCGCGTGCATTTGGATCTGCGAGAACGCGATGCCGATGGGGACGACGGTCTCGTGAATCGCGCGGAGCTCGTCCCCGGCCGTCGCGCCGGGTTGGTACTCGAAGACGAAGAAGTTTCGCTGTCTGCCGCTACCAACCACGTTGAGCGCGGTGAGCTGGATCTGAAGGTCGTAGGAGAGCGGTCCCTGCGGCATCTCCGCGGGCCAGCCTGCACGGACCGACGAGAAGCCGACGCCACCGCTCATGACCTCGCCGCCCACGGCATGACCGAGGATGAGCGGGATGCCCCCGGGCTGCACGATGTTCGCTTCGCCGCGATAGGAGCGCACGCCGAACGGGAAGCGGAAGCTCAGCGGTCCGTAGAACGCGCAGCCGATGCAGACGGCGCGTCCGACGCCGGGCGTGACGAGTCCGTTTCCAAGCGCCTCCGGGAGCGCGAGCTGCGTCTTCGGCGCGAGCGAGCCGCCATCGGCGAGCGAAGGCGGCACGTCGCTCCAGACAAGCATTCCTGCGTGCGAGAATCGGCCGGTGGTCGGGATGCCGCCGAGCGAGGTGACATTCGAGCGCGAGAGGCGGTAACCCTGGTCGTCGGTAGCGACCATGTAGCAGTAGAGCCAGCTGGCGCCCGAGGCGGCGAAGATTTTCGCACGCGCGCTTCGGTCGAGGAAGTCGAGGAAGTCGCGTGCGAGCGCGAGGTCGAGGGGAGCGCTGGTCGAGAACGCGCAGGGCACGCCGCGAACGACGGCTTCCGCTTGCAGCGAGAACTTCTGCACGCCGACGGGCGTGGCGGGCCGTGGCCGGTCGATGGCAAGTTCGGCGACGTCGATGAAGCTGTCGGCGTCGCCACGGCCGCGCGACGCGAACTCGCTGAGGAAGATGCGCAGGTCGTGAATGCGATCCTGCGTGATCGTCGTCATGCCGGCGAAGACGAGAATCGCGGCGATGGGAACGCGTCCCGGCGTCGGAGGAGGGAGCGTTGCG
>JANXMC010000183.1 GCA_025354825.1 Myxococcales bacterium | reverse complement strand
ATTTTGCTCGTCGGCGGCGTCGAGCTCGACAGGTTCGGCACGCTCAGCGATCTCCCGCCAGGCACCATGTTCGGCCAGAGCTCGCTCTTCTCGCAGCGCCCCGAATCCGACACCGTTCGCGTTCGCAGCGAGGCCGTTCTCCTGCGCCTGCCCACGTCGAGCTTCGGCACGTTCGCGATGCAGTTCCCGCCGGCGCTCGCGCATCTCGCGGATCTACCGCCGGGATAAGCGCCGCCGTCTCCGCTACGCCCACTGCCCGCGGTACACGGCAGACAGCCCCCGCGGGCACGGCTCTTCGCGCACCCAGACGCGTCTGCAGAAGTGGCCGAGGAGCACGAGCGCGTAGCCGCGGAAGCCATTTCGGAAGAACGGAAATTCGAACAGCGGATTGCCAGCGAGCTCGACGCGCGCCTCTTTCACGCCGAGCTTCACGACGCGCAGACCGCCGCCGTCGTAGCCGCGCGCCCAGAAGCGACCGACGTTCGTGAAGAACGTCCATGGGCTCGCGCCGGCCGTCGTCGCGAGCTTTGCGGCGGTGCCGAGGAGCGTGCCTACGACGCGCTCGGCGGCGTCGGAGCCGAACTGCACCTGCTGCGGCGAGGACATCGGTAAGCGTGAGCACGCCTCGTAGTGCGCGATGAGCGTCGCGAGCGGAATCCACGTTCCAGGCACGGCGCCGAGGAGCTCTGCGCCGTGGTCGCCGAGGTAGCGCTCGTAGTCGGCGCCGAAGCCCATGGCGCGCAGCACGCCGATTTCCGCGAGCACCGTCGTGCTCCGTTGCGAGCGGACCATCGGGACGCGGGCGAGGGGCACTTCGAAATCGACGAACGTCTCTTCGCGCGAGACAACCCCCATTTTTGCCCTCCGAAAACCCCTCGCGCCGGTTCGGCTACCTGGAGGTCCAAGTGTAGCATCGCGCGGAAAAAAGAGGTTCACGGCCACCGGCTGCGGGTTCTCGAAAATGCCGCCGACGTGGCCGAGAAGCTTCATCGTGATCGAGCCGCCGGGCGACGCGCGCGAGCGCATCGTCGTGACCATCGACGGGCGACCCGTGGCGCGGGCCGCGCGCGCCGTGCCGTTCTTCGTCGACCCGGGGCACCACGCGGTGGCGCTCACGGTCGATGGTCGCGCGGCGCAGCAGCGCGAGGTCGCCTTGGCAGAAGGGGAAGTCGCGACGGTCTCCCTCGTTGCGCCGCCGCTTCCATCGCGCGCGTCGGACGTGTTGGTGACGACGAACGCGACGGCGCCGGTGCTGGGCCCGCCGAAGAGCCGCTTCGGCCATCCGCTCGTCATCGGCGGCGCGGTGGTGACGGGGGTGGGCGTCGCCGTGGGCGCGGTCGCGGGGATCCTCACGATGGGCCACGTGTCTGATGCGCGCGGGAGCTGCGCCGACAACGTCTGTCCGCCGAGCCAGTACGGCACCCTCGATGCGGGACAGACGTCGGCGACGATCTCGACGACCGCGTTCATCGTCGCCGGCGTCGGCGCGGCGGTGGCCATCGGCGCGTATCTTTTCGCGCCCCGTCGGTACGGTGCGCCAACGACGGCCGCGTCGTCGAACGTGCTTCCGTCGCCGATGACGGCACGCTTCGTCTTCTAACGACTGAAGCTAAAAGCCGGGGTCGTCGACCGGCTCCGTCGCCGTGGGGTGATCGGTCGCAGGGCGCGGCGTCGTCGGGCGCTTGCCGTGGCCGGTGCCGTGACCGCTCGACTTGCTACGCTGACCCGCATCGGGCGCGCTCGCGACGGCGGGCTGCTGCGTCGGCGTGACCGGGGTTGACGTGACAACCGTCGGCGGCGCGACGGCCTCCGGCGGCCTGGACGACGCCGCGGCCTCGGCCGTCGCTCACCACGAGCTCACAGGCGGCGCTCGTCCCCACGAGAAGCGGCGTGGGGCTCGAAGGCTCGACGGCGAGGGCGCGCCCCGCATCGGGCCCTGGACCCGCGACGACGGTGAGCAGGTAGCTCGCCGCGATTTCCCGCGTGCCGTTCGCCCGGTCCCACTTTTCGGTCGACGCCCGCGCGCTCTCTGGCCCTTGTGCTTTTCCCGTCATCGAAGCTCCCATGATGAGCCGCCCCGAGACGCGCGGCGAGCAGGTTTCGACGCGCGCGGGCTCCTGTCCGAATTAAGGTGGTGCGATGGAGATGGCGTACCGAGGGCGTTGGGAGGCCGAGATCGCGGCGATGCAGCGCGTGCTCGCCCCCTTCGGAATGGTGGAGGAGTGCAAGTGGGGCAAGCCCACGTACACGATGAACGGGAAGAACATCGTGATCCTTCAGGGCTTCAAGGAGTACTTCGCGCTCGGTTTCTTTGCCGGCGCGCTCCTCAAAGATCCCGAGCACGTGCTGGCGCAGCTCGGTCAGTCCCGAGCCGGGCGGGTGATGAAGTTCACGACCGTGAAAGAGATCAAGGCCCACGCGGCGACCATCAAGGCCTACGTCGAAGAGACCATCGCAAACCGACAGCTCGGGCTGCGTGTCGAAAAGCGGCAGACGTCGGACTACCCCGTGCCCGACGAGCTGACGGCGCGCTTCCGAAAGGATGCGCGGTTCAAACGCGCCTTCGAAGCGCTCACACCGGGGCGGCAGCGGGGGTATCTCTATTACTTCGCGAGTGCGAAGCAGTCGGCGACGCGCGAAAGCCGAATCGAAAAGGCGATGCCGGCGATCTACGAGGGGCGAGGGTTTCTCGAGCGGCGGTAGAGAGCCGTGCCTCGATCACTTCACATTGAGCCTTTTCCTCAGCTCGCGGGCCGCTTGGCGCGATACGTCGACGGCGTGGCCACCGCGCGTGTGGGCGACGAAGCCGCCGGTCTCCGTCGGCTCGAGGCGCGTCACGTGCTCGAGATTGAGCAGCGCGCGGCGGTGAACGCGCTCGAACAGCGACGTCGGCAGACGCTCGTGGAGATCGCCGAGGGTCTCGTCCGAGAGGTACGACGCCCCTTCCGTGAACACCGTCACGAGCTCGCCGTCGAGCACGGCGTGGCTTACGGAGCGGGGATCGAGCAGCACGATCCCCGCCCGCGTTGGAAGCGCGAGGCGCGAGAGCTTCGCGTCGTCGCGGGTTGCGGGCGTGGGCGTGGGCGTGGGCGTGGGGTCGCTCACCTTCGGAGCGCGCGCGTCTAGCTTCTCTCGCACGCGTCCGAGAGCTTTCTTCAGCCGAAGCGCTTCGACGGGCTTCAAAATGTAATCGACGGCGCCGTGCTCGAAGGCGTCGACGGCGTGACCGTCGTGGGCCGTGCACAAGACAACCAACGGCCCGTCGCTCGGCAGCAGCGACGCCACCTCGAGGCCGCTCAGCCCCGGCATGTCGACGTCGAGGAGGAGCACGTCGACGTCCCGCGCCTTCACGCGTTCGAGCACGGCGTCGCCGCTGTTGCATTCGCCCACGACGACCACGCTCTCCATCGCCGCGAGGAGGCGCTGAAGGCGCTTTCGCGCGAGGAGCTCGTCGTCCGCCACGAGCACACGGAGCGTCCGCGGCGTGCGCAGGGTGCGGGTGCTCTCGTCGGTCATACCTTCACCCCGGGTCGCGGCCCGCTCTCTGGCAGCGAGAGCGTGACGCGCGTGCGCGCATTGCCGTCGACGGGTGCGATCGCAAGCGACGCTTCGTCGGCGTAGGCGAGGGCCAAGCGGCGCGTCACCGTGGGCAAGCCGTCGCTCCCTTCGCGAGGCCCTTCGTAGCCGCCGGCGTTCTCGATCACGACCAACACGCGACCCCGTTCGCGGGCGACTCGAACCGCGACGGCGCCGCGATGACCCTTTGCCGGGCCATGTTTTACAGCGTTTTCGGCGATGGGCATGAGCAGCATCGGCGGCAGCGAAACGTTCGCCACGAGCGCGTCGTCGAGGTCCCACGTCACCGTGAAGCGGTCGGGATCGCGCAACAGATGAAGGTCGAAGAGCGTGCGAACGAGCTCTAGCTCGGACGCCAGCGGCCACGTCGGCGACTTCACGCCAGCGAGCACCGCTCGCAGGATCGACGACAGCTGCAGCACCGCACGCTCGGCGACCTCGCCGTCTTCCCGGCACCACTCGGCGATGGCGCTCAGCGTGTTGAAGAGAAAATGCGGATCCAGATGGGAGCGTAGCGCAAGCAGCTGCGCGTGCTCGGCTTCGCGCGCGAGAACGTCGCCGCGGCGGCGTTCGAGGTGAAGGCTCGCCTCGAAAAAGATGTCGCGACCGAGCCCCCAGCCGCCGACCAGAAAGAGCGTGCAACATACAATTAGGCTCGAGCGAACGGTGAGCAGCGTCGGCGCCATCTCGAGGAGATCGGGCACGACCTTGCCGACGACGAGCACTACGCCTGCGCCGATGGCGCCGTAGAGCACGATGCGGACGGCGCCGTGGGTGAAGTCGAGCCCCTCGGGAAAGAGCACGCGAAACGAGAGCGGCCCGATGAGCACGAAGGCCGCGCACATGGCGATTCCGAGTGGAGCCGCGAGGGGCTCTCGGCTCATTCGCCACTGAAGCATCACGAGGGGAATGCACACGAGCAGAATCGGAATGAGCCGCCGAGGCGCGAGCAGCGCGAGAAACGTGTTGCGAACGATGGAGCCTTGGGGCGCGGCCAGCGCGGTCATCGGGCCCCCGCGCCGCTCACCTGGCAACGCGGACCGTTCGCCCACGGCGAGGCGCCGCTCGGCCGACATCCGCGGAACGGCGAGCGCCCGCGTGGTTCGGTGAGGGCATGGACGTCGCGATTCCCCATGACGAGCAGCGTAGCCAGTTCGACCTCGCAGACCCGCGGGAAGGCGGCAAAAACACCGAGCTGCCTGCCGAGGCGGACCGCGAGAAAGCCCGCGCCCTCAAAGCCCTCGCCATCGCGCTCGCCGCCGGTGCCGTGACCCAGGCGCTCTTCTGGCGAACCGGATTCGGGCTCAACTACCTTTTGTGGGACCTCATGGTCCTCGCGGCGAACGTCGTTGCGTTCCGTCGCGCGCCCCTGCGCCCCACCGCGTGGGGCGCGGCCACGGCGTCGGCGCTCTTGGCGTTCTCGGTGGTCCGCTTCGAGAGCGACTGGGTTCTCGCCGTCGCGGTGGTTCCGAACCTCGCGATCCTCGCCGCGCTTCCCATTCTGGTGCGCGACGGTCTCACGCTCTCCCAGCTCGCACGCGTGCCGATGCGCATTCTCGCGTCGGTGCTGCGGATCCCCAACGCCGTCGTCGAGGTCGTGCAGACGCCGGGGCAAGCCGCGGGCAGTGGCGCAAAAAAAGGGCTTCGCGCGGCCGTGCGCGGCGTCGCCTTCGGCCTTCCGACGGCGGGTCTCTTCGCGCTTCTTCTCTCGTCCGACCCCGACTTCACGGCACTCCTCGCGCGCGTCCACGCGGCTCTCGGCGACGCGGCGCTCTTCGTCGGGCTCACCGTCGTCACGGCGTCGTCGTACCTCTTCACCCACGCGCTTCACCGCCCGCGAGCGACGGCGAGCGACGGGTGGGCCGCGCAGCTCCGCGCCCTCGGCCCGTACCGCACGCGCGACGAACGCGACCTCGGTCTCGCGGCCGCCGTACCTGCCGCGCGCGTGAGCCTCGTCACGTGGGCCATGGTCGTGGGGCAGGTCACCGCCGTCTTCGCGCTCTTCGTCGCCGCGAACCTTCGCCATCTCTTTGGCGGCGCCGCCCTCGTTCGCGCCCCCGGAAGCCTCACCTACGCGAGCTACCTGCACGCCGGCTTCGGGCAGCTCCTCCTCGCCGCCACGCTCTCGGTCTGCCTCGTTCTCGTGGGGCACGCTGCGGTACGCCCACGCGGCGTCCACGCGTCGGCCGTTCCAGGCGGCGCGCTTCTCATCACCCTCGAGTCGGCCCTCTTGGTGCTCACGGGCGTCACGCTCGCGTCGTGCGCGCAGCGCCTCGAAATTTACGAAAATGCCTATGGCGCAAGCCATTTGCGCCTCGGCGTCGCCTTCATCCAGCTTGGGATTTTCGGCGTTCTCGCCCTCACCCTCGCGAAGGTGCTCCACCGCACATGGGACGGGCACAGCGGGGCGACGATCACCCTCTTCGCAGCGCTGGCCGTGCTCGCGAGCGGCCTCGATACCGACGCGTACATTGCGCAGCGGAACCTCGATCGCGCCGCCGCCGGCAGCGAGCTCGACATCTCGTACCTCCGCACGATGAGCCCCGACGCGGCGGGCGTCCTCGCGCACCCGGTCGTCACGAGGGACTCGGAGCTCGCGGCGGCGCTTCGCGAGACCTTCTGCGCGCCACGGGCGAGCCGCGATTGGCGCGCCACGCGAGGCATGTCGCCCCGCCGCTGCACGGCCGGCTCCACGGTGCAGCCGTGAGCCGCCGCCGTCGGTCTCTCGTAGCGCTTCTCGCGATCGTCGCCGCCGTCGCCATCGCGCTCCCCCAGCTTCACCGCATCTATGCACCAAACCCCGCAATTTACCGCGCAGAACGCGGCATCGGCACGCGCGCGGAGGCCCTCGCCGAAGACCAGCTTGCGATGTGGGCGTCGCCCGAAGAGCGCGCCGAACGCATCGGCCCGATGCACGCGCAGAACCCCGAGTGGGACTTCATGGCGCGTACATACTTGGCACTCGCCCTCGCCGACATGGCGCTTCGCGTATCCGACGACTCGGAGGACCGCGGCGCGCAGGCGAGGCGCGTGCGCTACCTCGCCGCCCTCGACGCGATCATCGACGACACGGTGCAGACGGAGCACGACGCCGGGCAGCGCGTCTTTCTGCTCCCGTACGCGAGCGCGAAGCCGTTCGACGACCCGGCGGCACGGAGCCTCTTCGTCGACGGTGAGATTGCCCTCATGATGGCTGTGCGCCAAGTCGTCGAGCCGCGCGAGAGCCTCCGCGAGCCGATGCGCGAGCGGGCGCGGGCCATCGAAGCGTCGATGCGAAAGAGCCCGACCCTCAGCGGCGAGAGCTATCCCGACGAGTGTTGGACCTTCTGCAACACCACGGCCCTCGCGGCGCTTCGCATCATCGATGGGCTCGAAGGCGAAAGCCACGCGGCGCTCTTCGCCGATTGGGTCGCGCTCGCAAAAGCCCGCCTCACCGACCCCGCTACCGGCATGCTGGTCTCGAGCTATTCCTACAACGGCGTCGTGAAAGACGGCCCGGAAGGGTCGTCCATCTGGATGAGCGCGCACAACCTGTTGCTCCTCAACGAACCGTTCGCGAAGGACCAGTACGCCCGGGCGCGGCAGGTTCTCGGAGGCGAGGCGCTCGGGTTCGGCTACGCGCGCGAGTGGCCTAAAAAGAGCGGCGGCGTCGTGGACATCGATTCGGGCCCCATCGTGCCGTTCCTCGACGCGAGCCCCGCGTCGAGCGGCCTCGCGGTGCTGGGCGCGGCCTCGTTTGGCGACGCGGCGTACTTCGGCGCCCTCGTTTCCTCCCTCGAGCTCGCCGCCCAACCCGAGATGCGCGGGCTTCGCCTCAGGTTCGCCTCGAGCAACCCTCTTGGGGACGCCGTTCTCCTCTCGGCCATGGTCTTCGGGCCCGTCTGGGAGCGCGTCACGGCGCATCCCGTTGTGTCCGTGACGGTACGAGCCCCTTGACTCGCCCGGGGGAGTCGCCATTTTCGTTCGCGACCCCATGCCCGAACCCACGACGACCCCCGCAGCCGCGCCCGAAACGTTCACCTTCCAGGCCGAGGTCACCCAACTCCTCGATCTGGTGATCAACTCGCTCTATAGCCACAAGGAGGTCTTCCTCCGCGAGCTGGTCTCGAACGCGTCGGACGCGCTCGACAAGCTTCGCTTCCGCGCGCTCACAGAGCCCGATTTGACGAAAGACGGCGCGCCCCTCGAGATTCGTATCTCGGCCGACAAAGCCGCCGGAACGGTGATGCTCGAGGACACCGGCGTTGGTATGACGCGCGACGAGCTTGTGAAAAACCTCGGGACGATTGCCCACTCGGGTACACGCGGCTTTCTCGAGACGATGAAGCAAGCGGGCAAGGCCGATGCGAGCCTCATTGGTCAGTTCGGCGTCGGCTTCTACAGCGCTTACCTCGCCGCCGACACGGTCGAAGTCGTGAGCCGCGCGGCGGGGAGCGACCAGGCGTTTCGCTGGACGTCGGACGCGAAGGGGTCGTTCAAGGTCGAACCGGCCGAGAAGGCGGAGTGCGGCACTCAAGTGATTCTGCATATCAAAGAAGAGCAGAAGCAGTTTTTGGAAGAGTGGCAACTTCGCGATCTCATTACGCGCTATTCGGATTTCGTCAGCTATCCGATTAAGCTCCAGCAGACGAAGAAGGTCGGCACCGGCGCCGATGCGAAAAACGAGCTCGTTTTCGAGGCCGTCAACCGCGCGAGCGCGCTGTGGCAGCGCCCCAAGAACGACATCACCGAAGAGCAGCACGCCGAGTTCTACAAGCATCTCACCCACGACGGCGACGGCCCGCTCACGAAGATTCACTTCACCGTCGAGGGGAATCAGGTCTTCACGGCGCTCCTCTACATTCCGACGCACGCGCCCATGGTGGAGATGGACGCCGACCGCCGCGGCGTTCGTCTGTTCGTCAAACGCGTCTTCATCATGGACGACTGCCGCGAGCTTCTCCCGCCGTGGATGCGTTTCGTCCGCGGCGTGGTCGACTCGGACGATCTCCCGCTGAACGTGTCGCGCGAGACGCTGCAAGACTCTGCCGTCGTTCGTACGATCAAAAAGCAGGTCGTGAAAAAGGTGCTCGACGCCCTCGACGAGATGGCGAAGGAGCGCCCCGAAGAGTTTGCGACGTTCTGGAAGGCCTTCGGCGTCACGCTGAAAGAAGGGCTCGCGACGGAGTGGGAGCACCGCGATCGCCTGTCGAAGCTTCTCCGTTACACGTCGACGAAGGGCGAGGGGCTCGTCTCCCTGGAGCAGTACGTCGCACGCATGCCCGAGGGGCAGGGGGCGATCTATTACGTCTTCGGCGAATCCGAAAAAGCGCTGTCGGCGAGCCCTCACATCGAGGCGCTCACGAAGCGCGGCTACGAAGTTCTCTTCATGACCGACCCCATCGACGAATGGGCGACGGACAGCCTTCGCGAGTTCGACAAAAAGCCGCTCGTGTCGGCGATGCGTGCGGATCTCAAGTTGAGCGAATCGGACGATCAGAAAAAAGATCGCGAGGCCAACGAAGGGAAATTCACGGGCCTCACGAAGCGCATCGGCGAAATCTTGGGAGATCAGATCGCGGACGTCCGCGTGACCGATCGCCTCACGGATTCACCCGTCTGCTTGGTCGTTCAAGAGGGCGAGCACCACGCGTTCTTGGAGCAGGTGCTCAAAACCCACGGTCGCGCGGTTCCGGCATCGAAGCGCACCCTCGAAGTGAACCCGTCTCACCCCCTCGTCGAGTCGCTGCGCAAGCTGTACGAGCGCGATCCGGAGAGCACGCGCCTCACAGAATGGGTCGAGCTTCTCCACGACCAGGCACTGCTCACCGAGGGGAGCAAAATTGCCGACCCCAATCGGTTCGCAAAGCGAATGACCGAGCTGCTCTCGCAGGCGGCGAGCGCTGCGATCGTGTGAGCGATTGAGGGCTGAGACGTGAGGCCCGGCGCGGGGCGAGCCTCTCACTCGCCCCCTTCGGATTCGTACTCGCTGCCCTCGCCGTGGGACTCCCCTTCGATCTGGGTTTCTCCATTGGTCGAATCCTTGTACTTTGCAATGAGCGCCGCGTTGATCCGCGCGACGTCGCCGCCCATGTCGTCGAGGGCCGTCGCGGCGGCGCGCTTCACGTCGTCGGGTGTTTGCGAATTGGCAAGGAGCCCCGCGATTGTCCGCGTGGCGGCGTCGCCCCCCACTTGCGCGAGCACCCCCACGGCCTCTGCGGCGACACGCTCTTCGGGATCGCGCACCGCCGTCGTGAGGAGCCTCCGCGCCGCGTCGGGCTCGAGGGAGCTTGCGACGGCGACGGCCGCCGAGCGCGCACGCACGTCGCCCGAGCGCATGTTTTCTTCGGCCACGACCGCGGCCTTCTGCGGCGACGACGAGGCGAGGGCATTCAGGGCAGATCGTGCGACGCCCGGGTCCTTGTCCTTCGCGAGTGCCTCGAGCTCGGTGCTCGCCTGCGCCGTCCCCATGCGACCCAGCGCCCGCACGGCCGTGCGCCGCTCGCTCACGTCGGTGCTCGTCGCGCTCGCCGCGACGACTCGCTCCGCATCGCGGCCGCCGAGGCGCGCAAGGGCGTCGATGGCGGTACGTCGCACGTTCGGGTTCGAATCGCGCGTCGCCGCGAGGAGCACGTCCGACGTTTTCGGATCGCCCGTCTCGCCGAGGGCCGTGAGCGCTTCGGCGCGGAGGCTCGGGTTGCGGTCGTCCTTCGCCACGTCGCGCAGCGTCGCCAGGGACGTCGGATCGCCGTGGCGCACGAGGGCCGTTAGCGCGCTGCTCGCGAGCGTTCCACCGCCTCGCACGATCTCGACCAGCGTGTCGCGCGCCGCCGTGCTGCCGTCTTCCGCGAGAAGGCTCACCGCCGTGTCCGCCGCCGAGCCGCCGCGCTGGCGGGCTAAGCGAATGGCCACTTCACGCGCCGCATCGGCACCGTTGCTCATCGTCGAAAGCTGCGTGAGCGCGGCGGCCTGCGTGGGCCCGCTCTCGCCCGCAATGCCCACGAGCGCATCCCGCGCGGCGTCGCCACCGAGGCTCGCGAGGGCTGAAATCACCTGCGTTGCGACGGTGAGCGACGACCCCTGGGCCATCGCCACGAGGCTCGGCACAACGCTCTCGTCTTTGTGCTCACCGAAATAACTCGATGCATCCGCGACGAGCTTTTCGTCCTTCGACGTGAGCCCGCGCAGCATCACCTCGCGAACTTCGTCCCCCTCGAGGCTCGCGAGGGCGTGCATCGCCGCGTGGGTCACGTCGAGCCGTCCGTCGTCGAGCGCCGTCGTGAGAAGGCGCCGCGCTGTCGTGTCACCTATCTTCGCGAGGGCATCCGCGGCGTTCGAGAGCTCGTCGCGCGCGCCGTTCTGAAGCACGTCGGACAGCACCCGCGCTGCTGCATCGCCGCCGATTTCGCCCAGGGCGTCGATTGCCGCCGTACGAAGCGTGCTCGACCCTTCCCGCGCCTCGAGGCCCAACGCCGCGACGGCCGATGGATCGCGCGCTTGCCCGAGCGCTTCGATGACGCGCCGCCGCTGCGCGCTGTCGACCGTGGGCAGCGTCGCAATGAGGAGCGGCGTCGCCTCTTTCACGTGCGCATTTCCGAGAGCCACGAGGGCGTCGACGCGGGTCTGCGCATCGCCGCTCGCCGCGGCTTCGAAAAGAATCGCCCGCGCGTCGGAGTCGTCTTTCGCCGCGAGGGCCACCATCGCGTGAACGCGGATTTCCCTATTTTTGTCGTTCAAAAGCTCCGACAGCCAACTCTTCGAGCTCGGCGTCGTGACGCTTCCCAGGACTACGATCGCACACTCGCGCAGGCCCATCGGGTGCTCGGGGGACGCGTTCTTCGCGACGGCGGCCGTCACTTCTTCGTCGGCCGTCAGCTCCATCTCGCTCATAAGATCACAGGCGACGCTCGGGCTCCGCGCGGCACGAAGGCGCGCGAGGAGCGCCGCGTTGGGCGAAGGCGCAGCCTCGGCCTCGCCCGTAAAGACAGCGAGCAGGCCACCCCCCGAATGCGACGCCCCGCGCGAAGCCGAAGCGCCGCGTTCGTCCGGTTTGACGTCGGCGCGGGCCCGAAGCGGATGAATAGCGAGGAATGCTGCGGTGCCGAGCGCCGCGAACGTAGAAATCTTCCAGCCGAGAGCGCTCATGTTTGCTTGGACGTTCTACGCGCGAAGTCGATCCGCCCATTCCGGACGATCTTCATGCGTGCCCTTTCCGACAGCGGCGCTTCGCGGAGGTTCCCGCCGCGCGCGTGACGGGGACGTCAGAGCCCCAGAGCGCGTGCGTAGGTGGAGAGAAGCCAGGGCCCGGCGAAGAGGAACTCGAGAAACGCGAGGATCAAAAACGGGCCGAACGGGATGCGCGCCTGCGCCAGCCCAGGCTCGGGGGCGTTGGCGAGCGGATCGTCGGCGAGGATCGCCTTGGCCTCCTCGTCGCCTTCGTCGGCGAGGCGTTTCATCTCGGCGCGATCGGCGACGACGGCCTCGGGCTCCTCGATTTTTCCGCGTACGAGAAAGATGGCGAGGGCGCCCACGGTGCCTTGAATCGCACCCGCGAAGAGAACAAAAAACACGCCAGGCCAGCCAAAAAAGGCGCCCGCCATCATCGTGAGCTTCGCGTCGCCCGTGCCCATTCCCGGGCGGCCGCGGAGGCGCTCGTAGAGGAAGACGAACGGCACCCACACCACGGCGAAGCCGATGGCGCCGCCAATGAACGCGTCGACGTACGACATCCCCCGCAGCGACGCCGTTGCGAGACCGATGACGGTGCCGCCGAGCGTGATGCCGTCGGGGAGGAACATGTGCTCGGCGTCGATGAACGCCGCGGCGACGAGCGAGAGCCCGGCGGCGAAGTCGGCAAGGTAGATGGCGCCGGCTCGCGCGAGCGGCGTGCTGAGAGGGAGGCGCGCGATGATCACTTCGACGACCGCGAGGGAGAGGAGGCCGCCGATGAGCTCGACCAGCGGATAGCGCGGGCTCATCGGTGTCTTGCAGCAGCGCGCTTTGCCGCGAAGGATCAAATAGGAGAGCACCGGGATGTTGTCGTAGGGCTTCACCGGCTTGCCGCAGCCCGGGCAGTGGCTCGGCGGGTGCGACACGCTCATGCCGCGGGGAACGCGGTAAATCACGACGTTCAAGAAGCTTCCCCAGATGAGGCCGAAGCTTATCGCGAAGGCGCGCAGAAACCAGAGCGGCATGTCGGCGAGGATCATCCGGGCGCCGAGAAGCGTAGCACCTCGCGTTCTTTCACTGCGTTCGCACGTTGCGAGGTCCACCCCGTCGCAGAGGCGGCACGTGACAAATCACCCGCGGGCCCTTATCCAACGAGCGCCGTGCTTATCGAAATCAACGCCGAACACCCCGAGCCACGAAAAGTCGCGCGCGCCGCCGCCGCCCTCGAAGCGGGTGAGGTCATCGCATACCCCACCGACACCGTTTACGGCCTCGGCTGCGATCTATTGAACAAGAAGGCGATCGACCGCCTTTATGCGATCAAGCGTATGGACAAGGCCCACCAGCTCTCGTTCATCTGCCCCGACCTCGGCGATATCGCGAAGTACGCCGTCGTCGAAAACCATGTCTACCGAATCCTGCGCCACTACCTCCCAGGCCCCTACTGCTTCATCCTCGAAGCGACGCGCGACGTCCCCAAGCTCATTCAGTCGAAGCGCAAGTCGGTCGGCATTCGCATCCCGAACCACCCCGTCGTTCGCGCCATCGCGCGCGAGCTCGGTCGGCCGATCATTTCGACGACGGCCAACGAGCCGGGGGGTGAGCCGATGATCGACCCCGACGAGATCGACGACACGTTCAAAGGGCTCGCGATGGTGCTCGACTGCGGCGCGGGCGGGATGATTCCGACGACGGTGATCGATCTCACGGGCGACCACCCGGAGATCATCCGCGAGGGGGCGGGGCCGGTCGACTCGTTCTTGCGTTGAGAGCGTCGCGGCTCGCGACGTTCGCGACCAACCGATACGGGAAGCGGGCGGCGACCCCGCTTGCTGAAAGATAGTTGCATAGGGAAATTTGCCAATTTCCGAACTGCTTCGACGTTCGCAGCTCGCGTCAAATTCCCACGTGCAACCATCTCCGCGAGCACAGCTGCCCTGCGACCGGCACCCGAGCCCGCTCAGCACCTCGGGTTCGACTGTGAGGATCGCGTCGATGGCTCTCCTGGGTTGGGAGGTTTCGTCGGTATGGATCGCGAGTTTGTACTCGCCGTCTACCCACACCGATGGCAAGCGCCGGCGTCTCGAGCGCAGCCAGCTAGCGTGCGACCACGAGCAAGCGGGCGACCGTACGCAGGGTATCGAGATGCGCGCTTAGGTCGTGAAGACTGAACGCGAATCGCAATGTGCATTGCGATGAGGTCGAACAGCGCAAAGAGCAGAACGGGTTTGCAATGCAGAGGAGCGTTGCGACGATCGGTTTGTAGAGCAATGCTGAGGCGCTTGGGCAAAAGCGATTTCACGCAACGGAGAGGATCCCGGGGTCGACAGCCTGAACGCAGTCGACCTTTCACCCCTCCCCGACAGGTATCCGAATGTTGATTGAAAATTGGAAGTACGCGCGTTTGGCGGCTCTCGGCGCCGGCTCACTCCTGAGCATCAGCGCCTTCGTGGTTGGCTGCGGCGCCGACAAGCCGTGCGACGCGGGCGGTGCGTGTGAGGCCTCGAACGCAGGATCCGGCAGCGATGCCTCCGCCGACGCCGCTCGCGATGCCGGCGTCGCACGAGAAGGCGGCAGTGGAGAGGGTGGGGGCGTGATCGATGGGAGCGGGCCGCCTGAGATCACAACGCCGAATGAGACGGCGGGCACCCGTTTGCGTCCGATCTACCAACGTATCAAATCCACAGATGGTGCAGAGTTGCGAACATTTACCGGAATGCGCGACACATTTCGTGGAGACGTGTGCGGACCGAAGCTCCTCGCAGACGGGAAATACCACTGCGCGCCCTCGGGTGAGCGCGTCGACATAACGCCGGACACGCATTTTCTCGACGCCACCTGCACGCGCCCGGTGATCGGTATGATGAAACAAGTCGGCCCCGACCGTTGCCCCAACGAGCTGTACCCCAGGTCAACGAAACGTTATCTCACGCTCGAAGCGTCCACGGCGTGCGGTCAGTCCCATATACTTCCGTTGCCGACAACGCCACCTCTCGCCGTATCGACGCTCTATTACAAATCAGGCACGAGCTGCACGGCGTATGATCTTCAAGGCGGAGGTCAGTCCTATACATACGAGCTCTATGCCGCACCGCAGCCGCTCGTGGACGTCGCCCCGTCGGACTTCGTGACGTTGACGCCATCGGAAGTAACGTTGCCTGGAAGCTCGCGCCTCCGTGCTCTCATGACCTCTTACGCGGCGGACGATGGAGCGCGTTGGACGGCAATCGGCCGCCTCGTCGACTCTGTGCGCAATGAATACTGCGATCTTGCGTCTGCTTCGGACGGCTCGAAACGGTGCCTCCCCGCCGGTGCGGACGTTCGCGACTTCAACCTGGCGGACGCGACGTGCAGTAAGCCTGCGTACAACGTGCTAGAGCGTTCGTCTTGCACCAGTGATCCGCGTGCGACGTCGGCCAGCTATATGAAGGAGCCTACGCGTGGGCTCAGCTGCGGACAGACGACGGTATACCCGCGATTCCCGTCGTCGTCGCAGATCTCGAGGACGTACTATAGCTCCGATGCGCAGTGTATAGCCATGGACGTCACGAATGGGGATGGGATCAACTACTATTCAGGCCCGCTCCCCCCGCCCCTCGCGCCGTCGCTCTTCGAGCCCCTTACATTTTCGTGGGAGAGCGCGACTCAGCGTGTGTACAACGTCTCGAGCACGAAGCTCGGGTTTAAAGCCTATACGTTTGGCTCGCCCGATGGATTTCACGTCTCTTACTCTTATTTTTCCGCCTGGGATACGGGCCGCAACAACGCGTGCTACCCGTACACGTTGAACGATGGGAAAGTCTATTGCGTCGTCGCCGAGCGACCCCTCTCGTTCGGATCCAATAGCCAATCGTATTATTCGGATGCAACGTGCACCGCGCAAGTGTTCGGTGTCGATAATGGGGCCGCGGGCTGCGGCGCGCCTGCGGGGGATACGTATTTGGATCGCGTTTCATCAGCTACGTCGTGCGACGCCTATCGTGTCGTCCGCACGACCTCGCCGGCAATGTATCTCCCGAAGGTCTATTCGATGGCTTCGGGCGTCTGCGCGTCCGCCGAGATCTCTCCCGAATACTATCGATTTTACCGAAAGAACGATTTTCAAGAGATCCCGCCTTCTGCGTTCACACAGGTGACGATCGATCTCCTCGAGGCGCCCTAAGCGTGCGCTAAATTAGCGCACGATCCCTACGCCCGAGAGCCGCTCGAGATGCTTGGCGAGCCTACGACGGTGGGGCGTAATCTGTAGAGCGACGCGATCGCATGCATATCCCGATCACGGTCGACCGCCTGCCCGTACGCGGAGGCGAGCGAACGCGCGTGTGTAAGCTTCGCGCCGCGCCGGGCCCAAAACGCGCGACCGACGAGCGCGAGCACGAGCACGAGCACCGTCAAACACGCGAAGCCGAGCAGCCTCGACAAGGTCATAAGTGGCAGTGGCGCTGAAAAACGTCGGCACGAAACGGCGGCGTGCAAGGGGCGCGCTTGAGTCAACGTACGTTCGCGCGCAAAAACCTGTACGAAGCACGTGCTCGTGGTCCGGAAACGCCGTGAGCGCTGCGGCGAGCGCGGGCTTCTTGTAGGAAGAATCACGATGACGATTCGCTTTCTTTCCGCGGCGCTCGGCCTCGCGTTCCTCACACAGTGCGCTCCCGCCGTGCGCCA